>NZ_JAEULU010000205.1 GCF_016792925.1 Gemmobacter sp. | reverse complement strand
TGCCATTTCACCTGCGCGAAGCTCTTGGATCACGGCTGATCGACCGCTTTCTGGAACGCGGGGATGAGCCGACCGCGCGCATGATCCGCGATACGATCAGCCGCGCGACCGTGGATATTCCTCCAGCCATGCAGTTGGCAGAGGCGCGATTGGAACTGCACGAAAATCGCCCGGACCAAGCCAAGGCCGCTCTGCAAGCGGCGTCAGCGCTCCCCGGGCCAGACGAGGCCGCCGCCTTGGTGGCACTGATTGACATGGATTTTGCGGCCAGACATCCGGTCAGCGCGGACCAGATCGCCATGCTGGAAACTCTTGCCGCGCAAAATCGCGGTCAGAATGTGGCGGCTGATCTGCGGCGGTCGCTGGTTTTGGCCTATGCCCTGTCCGGCGAATTCGGTTTGGCTCATGCCGGTTTGCAAGATGCCCCCGCCGCTGCCGGCAACTTCTGGGCGTTGATGGCAGAGAGCGGAACCGAGGCCGACATTCTCGATCTGGCGTTTTCTCCACCGCCCGATCTTGCGGCCATTGACGCCTCCAGCAGCGTGAGGATTGCCCAAAAGCTTCAGGCGCTCGGTTTTCCGCGACAAGCTTTGCTATGGCTTGGCGTGCCCAGAAATGACGTGGCCACGCTTCCCGATGCAACGCGTATGGTGATTGCCGAAGCGCAATTGGCTCTGTTTCAGCCACGCGAGGCGATTGCGACGATTTCTGGCCTGGATACACAGGCCAATCCTTTGCGGGCGAGGGCGATGCGCGATCTGGGGCGACCCGGCGAGGCTGTGGCGCTGTTGCAGGCCAATCCGGATGCCGCTGCGGATTTGGCCGTGCTGCAACGGGCGGAGCGGCAATGGGAGGCGATTGCCGCACAGCCCGATGGCGCATGGGCCAAGGCCGCCGGGCTGGCGATTGAGACCAGCCAGCCCCTGACAGAACCGGGGCCGGTCACCTTGGCGGGCGCCACGGCCGTGGCGGCGAAAGCGGGCGAAAGCCGGGAGCTTCTTGGCGCCTTGCTGCAAGAGACGCAGCTGGCCGCGCCGCCCCCTTGATGCACGTGCGTCTCAATGGATTGCGGGGTGACCGGCAGCTTCACAACGCGGCGCTGAAGCGCAGGAAGATGGCGGGGATTAGATCGGTCCGCCGCGCATGGCTGGGCGGGTGCCGACATGGCTGTGCCTTGCCCGTGCCACATTCCGCGTAGATAGAGGATCAAATTGACATGGCTTTCCCATATAGGAGAGGCTCTCTGTTCATTTGGACTGATTGATACGTGACGGTGCAAGACGAAACCCCCGGATTTGATACCACGAGCCTCGGGCTGGCAGAGACTCCCGGGGCCTGGTCGCCGACGCCGCTCCAGCATGCCATGCTGCTTTCGGGGCTCTCGGGTGGTGTCAGGCGTTCCAATCTGGAGCAAATCCTTATCGAGGCGCCGGATTTGCCGCTGGAGGCGGATGCCTTGCGCGCGGCTCTCTGTGCCTTGGCCGCGCGCCATCCGGCACTGCGCGCCTGTGCCGAACTGACCGTCGATGGCAGCCTTGTCTGGACGGTGGCCGCGCCACGAGCGCCAGAGTTGACCCTGTGTGATTGGCCCGATGCCCCCAATGAGGCGCTGTCCGCCTGGCTGGAGGCTGATCGCACACGCGGTTTCGACCTGCGCCGGTCGCCATGGCGCGCGATGCTGGCCACGCGGGGGGGGCTGCCGCCGCTGCTGGTTCTGACCCTGCATCATGCCGCGATTGATCTGCCCGGCATGGCGGTTTTGCTGGAGGAACTGGCGGATCTGCTTTCGGGAAAGCCGCTGCCGCCGCTGGATACCCCCTTCGAGACGATCTGCGCCACGCCGCCGCTGGATCTCGCCGCCGCGCGCACCCATTTCGCGACGCGCTTCGGCGCGTTCGAGAAGCTCGACCTGCTGGAGCCGCATCGGGTGCCGGGCCGCATGCAATCTTGTCGCGCCGATCTGCCGGAGGCGGTGACGGTCGCCTTGCGCAGCCGGGCCAAGGCGGCGGGGGCGGGCACCTTTGCCGCGCTGCAAGCCGCCTGGGCGCTGATTCTGGCGCGGTGGACCGGGCGGTCTGATGCCAGTTTTGGCCTGACGCTGGCGGGGCGCAACCTCATGCCGGGGCATGAGCGCAGCGTGGCTTCGCTGATCGCCACATTGCCGCAGCGGCTGGATCTGGCCGACCTGCCGCATCTGGACGCGCTGCTGGCGCTGGCGCAATCGGAAACCGAGGCGCTGCGGCCCCATCACGCCGCCAGCCTTGATCAGGTGCGTCAATGGGCGGG
>NZ_JAEULU010000199.1 GCF_016792925.1 Gemmobacter sp. | reverse complement strand
AAGCCAGACCCCGCCCCCCGCCTTCAGCGCGGGCCAGCTGATCAGCCAGACCAGCCCGGCAATATAGGCGGCATAGAAGCCCGCCGCCGGCACCCAGCGGATCGGATCGGCCAGCAAAGGCCCGATATGTTTGGCAAAAAGCGGCTGCATGACAAAGCGCAGCATGATCGCATCCAGCACGAGGAACGGGATGAGCGTGGCGAAATAAAGCGTGAGGACGGGCATGGCGGGTCTCCTTTCATCAGAAGATAGGGCGACCGGCTGTCAAGGAAAGGTCGGGCACGCACCTTGCAGACGCGGGGTGCGTGCCCGGCGGGCGGTCAGCCCCAGACCTCGGTAAACTCGCGCCATTCACCTTTGCTCATGCCGCTGTCCTCCTGCCCCACCGTCTCGCCCGCAAGGCGGCGCTTCAGCACGGCCACCGCCTTGCCCGACAGGGCAACGCCGCCCATGCGGTAATCCTCGAAGGCGCCAAAGGCCACCGGCACCCAATCGGCCACCACTTTGGCAATCGCCTCGGCATAGACGCGGATTTCATATTGCGCATGGGCATCGGCGCGCAGGCGCAGGAAGTGGAACAGGTTGTGCAGATCCACCTTCCAATACCATTGCGTATAGGTATTGGCGGGCAGGTTCATCCGGGCGAGTTCCCGCGCGAGGCCCTGCTGGCCGTCCTGGCTCAGCATCTCCTCGTAATGGTCAAAGCTGCGCGAGGCGTCGGATTTCAGGATTTCCAGCACCCGCGCGGCCTCGGCCCCTTCCAGCACCGCGCCCCGGCCCTGATTGTTCACCGTGCTTTGCGCCGCCAGATGCTCGGGCCGGGGGATATAGAATTCGCGGTCCATGATCGAATAGCGGGCGGAATATTCGTTCACATTGGCGGTGCGATGGCGGATCCATTGCCGCGCCACGAAAATCGGCAGCTTCACATGCAGTTTCAGCTCGCACATCTCGAAGGGGGTCGAGTGCCAGTGCCGCATCAGATAGCGGATCAGGCCGCTGTCATCATTCACCTTCTTGGTGCCCGCGCCATAGCTGACCCGCGCCGCCTGCACGATGGCGGCATCATTGCCCATATAGTCGATCACCCGGATGAAGCCGTGATCCAGCACCTCATGCGCCTTGTAAAGATGCGCCTCTGCCCCTTCGGACACGGCGCGCAGCGTGGGGCGGGGCGTTGCCCGCAGGGCTTCGATCTCGGCAATCTGGTCAGGGGTCAGCGGCATGGGCACATCCTTAAAGAATCGCGGTGACTATAGCGGGCCACAGGCGATCTGGAAATGCGGCCTCTATATCTTGGGTGGGCTGCACAGGGGCAAAACCAGATGCGGGGCGCGCGGCAGGCTTGCCACTGGTCGCGCGAAAAGTGCAAGCGCTGCGTTGACTTATGCGCCGTGAAACCGGAAATTTGTGCAAAATATACAAAACACAGAGCGGACCAAAGGCATGAACCCGAAAGTTACGATTGCAGCCTTGCTGCTGTTGGCCGCATGCGGTGGCAACCCGATGCCCGATCCGGGTGGCGATGGCGACGGCGATGGCGGCGATGGCACCATTACCGTGCCGGAAAGCGTGGCGGTCAATGTGAAGGGCGCCAAATACGACCCGGACAAGGACAGGTTGCAGCTTACCATCGCGCTGGACAGCTCCAATCCGGTTCTGGCCACCTATGAGCGGGCCGAGAACCTGGATGTGAAGGGCTACAGGGCCTACAAGATGCAGGAAGACCCGCTGGACCGCATGTTCGTGGCCCTGGCCGCGGAAAGCGCCGATGGCAAGACCCGGGCGGTGACCGTGGCCGATGGCGGCCAGTTCGGCGAATATCGCGGCGGCGGCCATTACGAACGGGACGGCAATTTCGATCCGCCAAGCGCCTCGGAGACCAAGGATGGCACCGGTCTTGTGACCTATGCCGGGCGCTATGCCGGGGTGCAGAACATCGACGAACCCGGCAACCCGGATGTGCTGGAGCCGGTGCCGGGCACCGATCCGACCATCCTGCCAAGCCAGCCGCGCCGGGTGCGGGGCGAGATCGTGCTGAATGCCGATTTCGTCGATAACGAGGTGAATGGCGCCATCATCAACCGTCGTGTGGTGGGAGGGGCAGCTTTGGATACCGTTTTCCTGCGCGGCACCGGCATCACCGAAGACGGCACCTTCGAGGGCGAGGTTTCGGCCATTCACAGCGATGCCGAGACGATCGAAGGCAGCTATGGCGGCGTGTTTGGCGGCAGCAATTCCTCCAGCGTGGCCGGTCTGGTGCATCTGACCGCCTTCGACGATGACATTGATCTGGAACAGGAACATGGCGTTTTCGTGCTGACCCAATGCGGCCAGACCGGCGCCGCACAGTCGATCTGCGATCAAGTGGACCCGCAGGACTGATCTGCGATGCCGCGTGCCGGGCATGAACAGCGCAAGCGCCACCCGGTCAGGTTCCGGGTGGCGTTGTGCTGTCTGCTGGCTCTGCCCTTCGCCGCCGGGGCCCGCGATGTGGCGATCAGCCTGTCGGATGCGCG
>NZ_JAEULU010000197.1 GCF_016792925.1 Gemmobacter sp. | reverse complement strand
GATGCTGAAGCCGAATCCGCCGGCCCCGACGAGAACTGGCGGTTCTGGCAGGAACAGATCAACACCGCTCTGGTCGTTGAACGCCGGTGGCGCCGCGAGGCCCTGCATGCCGAAAACCTCTATTTCGGCCCCGATGAGGACAGCGGCGGCGGCGACAGCGCTTCGGCGCCGCTCGAGAACCGCATCACCGATGAAACCGGCCTGATCCATTCCAACATCGAAGTCCTCAAACCGCTGGTGTTCTCCGAAACCCCGACGCCCATCGTGCAACGCCGGTGGCGCGGCGACGGCAAGTCCGATGCTACCGACCTGATGGCGGCAGAGGCGGGGCAGCGCATCGCGTCATGGATCCTGCAGGAATCCGATTTCGACGCCGCGATGGAGCGCAGCCGGGATGACTGGCTCATCGCCGGCCGGGGCTCGGCCCGGGTTCTCTATCGCGCCGAGTTCGGCGAACAGGTCGAACCCGACCCGCTGACCGGGGAGCAGGTTGTCACCGAAACCAAGACGCACGAGGAGGTTCTGGCGCGCGGCAATGAATGGCGCCGCGTGGTCATCGCCCCGGCGGCGGGCTGGGACCAGGTGCCGTGGATCGCATTTGAAATCCCCATGACCCGGTCGCGGATCGAGAAGCGGTTTCCAGAACACAAGGCGCGCTTCGCCTATGGCACGGCGGGGCTGAAGGGCAGGGCCCGCGCCTTCGGCGATGAGGACCGCGAGGACCGGACGCTGGTCGGCAGTCTGGACAGGTCGGGTGAGCCGGTGGTCAACCCGTTCGACACCGCGACGGTCTGGGAAATCTGGAACCGGGAAACAAGAACCGTGGTGTGGTGGTCGCCGGATTGCCGGGGCGCGGTGCTGGACAAGCAGGACGATCCGCTTGGCCTCGAGAAGTTCTTCCCCATGGCCAAGCCGCTGATGGCGACGACTCGCGGTGACAGCCTCAACCCGCGCCCCGATATCTCCTATTACGCCGAGCGGGCCAAGGAAATCGACACCGCGACACGCAAGATGAAGGAATTGCTGGGCGTGCTGGCCGTGGCTGGCCTGTTCCCCGGTGCCGACAGCGAAACCGTGAAGGCGCTGATGTCGGGCAAGAACCAGCTGATCCCGGTGCAAAGCTGGATTTCCCTGATGAGCAAGGGCGGCACCTCGAGCCTGATCCAGTGGCTTCCGCTTGACGCCATCATCACCTGTCTTACGGCGCTGCAGAACATGCGGGAGGCGGCGAAACAGGCGATGTTCGAGGCTTCCGGCGTCTCCGACATCATGCGGGCGCAGGGCGACCCCAACGAAACCGCGACGGCGCAGCAGATCAAGGGCCGATATGCCGGCCTGCGTCTCTCATCGAAGCAGCGCAGGATGGCGGTCTTCGCCCGCGACACGCTGCGTATCATGGTCGAGATCGCCCTCGAACTCTTCGACGGCGCACGACTGGCGCAAATCTGCGCCCTTGATATCCCCGAGACCGAGGCGGAACGCGCCGCCATCGCGGCCGCCGCTGAACAGGCCATGGCCGCCCATGCCGCAGCGATGCAGCAGTATCAGTTGCTTCAGCAGGCCGCGCAGGTGATGCAGCAGAACGGGCAGCAGGTGCCGCCACTTCCCCCGCCGCCTGAGCCGCCCAAGCTGGACCCGGTGCCGGAGACATCGTTCGAGGCGGTGCATGAACGGCTGCGCCGCGATTTCAGCCGCAAGATCACGGTCCAGATCGAGACGGATTCCACGGTGCTGGCCGACGAGCAGGCCGACAAGGAAGCCCGGATCGAGTTCCTGGGCGCCTTTGCCACCTTCGTTCAGCAGCTGGCGCCGCTGGCAGCGACGGGCCAGTTCGACATGAAGACGGTGAAGGAAATCCTGCTCTTCGGTGTCCGGGCCTTCCCGAAGAGCCGGACACTGGAAGGCCTGATCGCCCAGATGCCCGACGAACCCAAGGGCGAACAGCGCGAGGAAACGCAGGTCACCGTGGCCAAGATCAGGGCCGAGACCGACAAGCTACTCAAGGAAATGGATATGGCC
>NZ_JAEULU010000190.1 GCF_016792925.1 Gemmobacter sp. | reverse complement strand
CCTTCATGTGACGGAGGCCCCCATGCGCGCGATCTTTGAACGGCTGATGAGCTTTGACACCGTCAGCGCCCATCCCAACCTGGACCTCATGCTGTGGGTCAAGGCGCTGCTGGAGGCGGAGGGCATCGCCGTGACCCTGATCCCCGATGCCAGCGGCCAGAAGGCCAATCTCTTTGCCACGACCGGCCCGGCGGGCCTGCCGGGCGTCATGCTTTCGGGCCATACCGATGTCGTGCCGGTGGAGGGGCAGGCCTGGACCGTGCCGCCCTTCGCCCTGACCGAGCGGGACGGGCGGCTGTATGGCCGGGGTGCCGCCGACATGAAGGGGTTTTGCGCCGCCGCCATCGCCGCGATGCTGAAGGCGGCGCGCTGGCAGGCCGAGGGGCGCCCGCTGCAAGTGCCGCTGCATCTGGCGCTGTCCTATGACGAGGAAATCGGCTGCATGGGCGTGCGCAGCCTTGTGGATATGCTGGCACAGGCGCCGGTGAAGCCGCTGTTCTGCATCGTGGGCGAGCCGACGGCGATGCAGGTGGCGACCGGCCACAAGGGCAAGGTCGCGCTGCGGGCCACCTGCACCGGGCGCGAAGGCCATTCGGCGCTGGCGCCGCTGGCGCTGAACGCGCTGCATCTGGCGGCGGATTTCATGGGCGAGCTGCGCGACATGCAGGCGCGCATCGCCGCCCATGGCCCGCGCGATGGCGATTACGACGTGCCCTATACCACCATCCATGTCGGCAAGATGTCGGGCGGGGTGCAGGTGAATATCGTGCCCAATATCGCCACGCTGGATTTCGAGATCCGCAGTCTGGCCGAAGATGACCCCGAAACCCTGATCGCCGAGATGCGCCGCCGCGCCGAGGCGCTGCTGGCCCCCCTGCGCGCCGAATTCCCCGAGGCCGCGATCCGCATCGACCGGCTGTGGGATTACCCCGGCCTCGGCACGCCCTCGGATGCGGCGGTGGTGAATTTCGTCAAGGGTCTGACCGGGGCGAATGGCACGATCAAGGTGGCCTTCGGCACCGAAGGCGGCCTTTTCGCCCGCGATCTGGGCGTGCCCACCGTCATCTGCGGCCCCGGCAGCATGGCCCAGGGCCACAAGCCCGACGAATTCGTCACGCTGGAGCAAATGGCCCGCTGCGAAACCATGCTGGAAGCCTTGCTGGCTCGGCTGGAAAGCGGCTGGCCCGCCTGACCCTCCGGCAGGCCGGGGCGGCGCGGCATCGGCGCGCGATCTTCCGCGCCGCGCCCTCCGTCCGCCCCCCGCTTCCCTCCGCCCCCCGCTTCGCTCCGCCCGCCGCCGAACCCGGCCCGCCGTTGAAATCTGCGCCATTGCCGCGATTCCACCCGTGCTTTGTTGGCGCGCGCGGTCTAAAGGCCCCATGCGATGTAAACGGGTCGGTCCCTCGGGGCCGACTCGTTTCTTTCATCCCTATGCAAGAAACCTACGGAAGAGGGGTTTGGGGGCGGTGCGCCGGCCCGAAGCTTCCCGCCGAGCCCAAGGGGCACCTATGTCAC
>NZ_JAEULU010000155.1 GCF_016792925.1 Gemmobacter sp. | reverse complement strand
GCCGGAAGGTGCAATGGGCCGAGCCGCTGGCGCCGGGCGGCTGGAAGGACAGGGCCGCGTTGCTGACCGTGCCGAACAGCCCGTCATAGGGGCCGCCGACAAAGCGCACCGCCAGCGGATCGGCCTCATAGGGCAACAGCTCGCCCGTGCTGCCCTCCATGGTGTCATAGCGCCCCGGCGCCAGATACAGCTCGAAACTCTCGCCCCCGGCGGCGAAGGCGCAGGTCCAATAGCCTTCGATCAGCGCCTCTGGCCCCTCGGTCGCCGTGGTGGCGCCTTCGGGTTTTGCGGCGCGGGCCAGCACGCCGGGCGGCATCGCCGTGATATTGCCAGCCCCCATGTCGATCAGGCACATGCCGCTTTTCTCCTCGGTGATCACCCCGGCGGAGAGGAAACCCGGCACCATGACCGCGGCGCCCGGCTCGCATTGCGTCATCATCTCTGGCTGCTGGGCGAGGCTGGCCGCCGGGACAAGGCCCAGCAAAAGGGTGAGGGGCAGGGCGCGCATGCAATGTCTCCGGGCAATGGGATGAACTATGGCCCCAGCCTGCCAAAGCCCGCGCCGCCTGCCAAGCGAAACCTCGCGCCCCGGTGCGCCCCGCAACGCCCCGACGCGCCCGCATGCCACGCCCCTTGCCATTCCCGCCCGCCCGGCGCAGGCTGGCCCCGACAGGAGACCCCCATGCAGACCCAAATCCCGCTTGGCCGCACCGGCCTTCACGTCTCGCCGCTGTGCCTTGGCACCATGACCTGGGGCACCCAGACGGCGGAACCCGACGCCCATGCCCAGATCGCCTATGCGCTGGATCAGGGCATCACCTTCTGGGATACCGCCGAAATGTATCCCACCAACCCGGCCTTGCCCGAAACGGCGGGGATCACCGAGGAGATCATCGGGCGCTGGTTCGCCCGGGCAGGCGGGCGCGACCGGGTGCAGCTGGCCACCAAGATCGTCGGTGCCGGGGCGTTTCGCGCCGAGGGCATCACCGGGGCCAGTTTCACCGCCGCGCTGGAAGGCTCGCTGCGCCGGTTGCAGACCGATTACATCGACCTGTACCAGCTGCATTGGCCCAATCGCGACAGCTATCACTTCCGCGAGGCCTGGAGCTATGTGCCCAAGACCGATCGCGCGGGCACGCTGGCCCATATGCAAGAGGTCTTGCAGGCTGCCGAGGCGGCGGTGAAGGCGGGCAAGATCCGCGCGCTTGGCCTCTCGAACGAGACGGTCTGGGGGGCGGCGCAATGGCTGCGGCTGGCCGATGCGCAGGGTCTGCCGCGCATGGGGGCGATCCAGAACGAATATTCGCTGCTCTGCCGCCAGTTCGATACCGATTGGGCCGAGATGGCCGCGATGGAGGATATGCCACTGCTCGCCTGGTCGCCTTTGGCGACGGGGTTGCTGTCGGGCAAATATGCGGGCGATGTGATCCCCGATCATACGCGGCGCAGCGCCAATCCGGGCCTCGGCGGGCGGGTGACCCCGCAGGTGTTTCCAGCGATCTCGGCCTATCTGGGGCTCGCGCGCGATCACGGGCTGGACCCTTGCCAGATGGCCATCGCCTTTTGCCGCCAGCGGCCATACCCTTGCGTGCCGATCATCGGCGCCTCGACCCTCGCGCAGCTGGAGGTGAATATCGGCGCCCGCGATCTGCGCCTGTCGGATGAGGTGCTGGAGGGGATCGGCGCAATCTGGCGCGACCATCCGGCGCCGTTCTGATGGCGCATTTCCGGCTCTTGCCAAATCACCCTGCTTTCGTCCAATTGGGGCCTGACGCTGGCGGAGATGCAAGATGTGGAGATCGGCTGCCCTGATCCTGTGCCTTGGGCTGGCGGGGGGCACTTTGACGGCCTGCCAGATGGCGCTGCCCTTTGGCGGCGGCAAGGCGGCGCCCGCAGCGGCCACCAGCCCGGCGCAGGCGACGGTCACGGCCCAGCCCGGCGCGATTGCGGGCGGGGTGGTGACGGCCACGCCCATCGGCGCCAAGGCGGCGCCTTCCAAAGCGGCGGCGGTGGCGCCCGCCAAAGGTGGCGCGGCCATCCCGGCGGGCACGATCAAGGGCACGCCGCAAGCGGCGCCGCCCAAGCCCGAGGCCGCAACGCCCAAATCCACCAAGCCGGATTCCGCCAAGCCAGATGCAGCCAAGCCGGACGCCGAGGCGGAAGCCGAGCCCGCCCCGCCGAAATCCGCCCCGCAACTGGCCTGCGAGGCCAGCGGCGGGCTATGGTCCGAGGCGGGCAAGAAGGGCGTCAAGACCTGCGTGCAACGCACCCGGGACGCCGGAAAATCCTGTAAGCGCGAGGGCGATTGCGAGGGCTATTGCCTCGCCCGGTCGCGCAGCTGTGCCCCTGTGACGCCGCTTTTCGGCTGCAATGACATCCTACAGGCCGATGGCGGCCAGGTGACCCTGTGTATCGACTGATCCTTCTGGCAGCTGCGGCTGCACTTCTCGCCGCTTGCGCGCAGAAAACCCCGGCGCGCGGCCCCTCCTGGCGCGACACCGGCACCGAGATCTATTCCAATGCCGTGCTGGAGATGGACGGGCTGAAAGGCGACTGGCAGCAGGTTGCCAGCTTTGCCGAGACGCCCGGGACCAGTGGCTGCAAGCCCGGCAAGGTGCGCTTTGGCACGCCCGAGGGCGGCGCCGTGCCGGTGCAGGCCGATCTTTGCCTGAATGGCGCGCGCCAGACCTATAGCGGGCTTGCGGCGCTGCCGGTGCCGGGGCGGATGATGCCGGCGGCGGCTGGCTCCGGCAGCATC
>NZ_JAEULU010000132.1 GCF_016792925.1 Gemmobacter sp. | reverse complement strand
CGCTGATGGCGGGCTTGGGAAAGGGCTGGTCCAATCGCAAGGTGCAGCTGCTGGAGGAGGGAGAAACCCCGGCCACGCTGGCGGTTTATGGCACCGATCAGCTGGAACTGGAGCTGGAATTTGACGCCAGCCGCATTCCCGCCGCCTTGGCGGAACGGTTTCTGGATCAGTTCGTGGCCCTGCTTTCGGCCATGGCGGCGGCACCGGCGCAGGCACCCTTGTACAGCCTCGCCATGCTGTCTGCGGCAGAGCAGGCCGACCTTCTGCACCTCTCGCGGCCAGACAGCCCGGTGACGGATGCCCAGCCTTGCATCGCCTCGCGCTTTGCGGCCGTGGCGGCGGCGCAGCCCGCGGCCTTGGCGATCCTGGATGAAACCGCGGCCCCCCTGACCTATGCCGAGGCCAATGCCAAGGCCGAGGCCATGGCGCGCAGGCTGGCCCGCAAGGGCATCGGCGCCGAAAGCGTGGTGGCGATCAACCTGCCGCGCGGGGCCGATTTCACCCTGGCTATTCTGGCCGTGTTGAAGGCGGGGGCGGCGTTCCTGCCGCTCGACATGGCCCTGCCGGAAACCGAGCGCAGCTTGCGGGCGGTGGAAACCGATGTCTGCGCGGTGATTGGCGAAACCGGCCTCGCCGGGCTGGCCGTGCCGCTGATCAACCCCAATGCCCAGGTCGAGGCGCCGGATTTCGCCCCGCCCGCCCCCGATGCGGCGCGACTGGCCTATATCATCCACACCTCCGGTTCGACCGGGCGACCCAAGGGGGTGATGGGCACGCAGGGCGCGCTGTCGGCCCATGCCTCGGCGGCGATGGCGGCCTATGGCCTGACGCCCGCCGACCGCGTGTTGCATTTCGCCTCGCCCGGCTTTGACGTGGCGCTGGAGGAGATCGTGCCGACCCTGCTGTCAGGGGCGGCGCTGGTGATCCGCAGCGAGGATGAAACCGCCTCGTTTCAGGCATTTCTGGAATTCGTCGCCCGCCAGCGTGTGACGGTGATGAATCTGCCGGCAAGCTTTTGGCATGTGCTGGTGGAGGAGATGACCGCGCGCCACCTGCCGCTGCCGCCCTCGGTGCGGCTGGTGGTGACGGGCAGCGAGCGGATCAATGCAGGCGCCCTTGCCGATTGGCAGCGCCTGGCGCCGGGCTGCGCCTGGATGAATGGCTATGGCCCGACCGAGGCAACGATCACCAGCACCAGCTGGGCCGCGCCGCAGGGTCAGCCGCTGGAAGACGGGGCCGAGGTGCCCATTGGTCGCCCGATGGGCCATGCTCTTGCCTATGTGCTGGCCTTTGATGGCAGCCTCGCGCCGCGTGGGGCCGAGGGCAATTTGCATATCGGCGGCGCGGCGGTGACGCGTGGGTATCTGAACCAGCCCGAAATCACGGCCCGGCTGTTCCGGCCTGATCCCTTTGTGCGCGGGGGGCGCATCTATGCCACGGGCGACCGGGCGCAATGGCGGGCCGACGGGGCGTTGATGTTCCTGGGACGCCGTGATCGTCAGGTCAAGCTGCGGGGGCTGCGCATTGATCTGGGCGATGTGGAGCGCGCCTTGGGCCAGTTCGAGGGGCTGCGCGATGTGCGTGTGGCGGTGCATGGTGCGGGCAGCGATGCGGCCCGGCTGGTGGCCTGGGTTTGCGGCCCCGACCTGCGCGAGGGCAGCCCCGCGCTGGAGGGGCTGGTGGCCCATGTGGCGCGCTATATGACCGGGGCGACCATGCCCATGATCGTGCCGGTCGAGGCCTTCCCGCTGAAGGCCAATGGCAAGGTCGACATGGCCGCGCTGCCCGCCCCGGTGCCGCCCGGCGATCAGGCTGATGACGGGCCGGTAGACCCGCTGACCTTCGCGGTCGCCAGCCTGATGGCGAAGATTCTGGGGGTGGCGCGGCTGGGCCCGGATGATGACATCCGCGATTACGGTGCCAATTCGCTGATCACGCTGCGGCTTGCCTCGATGCTGGAGGCGCGGTTCCGCCGCCCCGTGGTCACCACCGACCTGTACCGCTATCCCACGGCGCGCGGCCTCGCCCGGTTTCTGGAACGCGACGGGGCCGAGGCGCATCTTCTGGTGCCGATCCAGCCGCAGGGCGCCAAAGTGCCGTTTTTCGCCATTCATGTTCTGGGCGAGAAAGAGGTGTTGTTCCGCCCGCTGTCCGAGGCTTTGGGGCCGGATCATCCGGTCTATGGCCTGACCGTCGGTCCGCCGAAAGATCTGGATGAAATCAGCGTGGAGCGCATTGCCCGGCGCTATTTCAACGATATTCAGCTGGCCTTCCCGGAAGGGCCGCTGGCCTTGGGCGCCGTGTCGATGGCGGCCTATTTTGCCTATGAGCTGGCGCAACTGCTGCTGGAGGCCGGGCGCGAGGTGCGGTTTGTGGCCGTGCTGGATGCACAGGGGCCGGATGGGCGCCCTTCCGTGCGCGGTGCGGGCAAGGTGGCGGCGCATCTGGGCCAGATCGGGCGGCATGGCTGGCGGCACTTTGCGCGGGTGCTGCATTTCCGCCGCGAGAACCGCCAGATCGAGGCCGAGCTGGCCTCGGCCCGCCCCGGCGAGGTGAACGGCGCCAATCTGGTGCTGGCCAATGTCGCGGCGGTGGAGGCTTACCAGCCGCGCCCGATTGCCTGCCCCTTGGTGATTTTCCGCGCCGATGCGAGTTTCTGGGACAGTCGGCAGGCATTGGAAACCGGGCTTGGCTGGGCCTCGGTCGCAGCGGGGGGGTGGCAGT
>NZ_JAEULU010000126.1 GCF_016792925.1 Gemmobacter sp. | reverse complement strand
CGGCGTCGATCACCAGCAGGGGCTCGTCCTGCGGCGAGACGGTGAGGAAGCGGTTGAGGTCCGACAGGCTCTCGGGGGTCAGCACGGCGCGGGCGATGGCGGGGGGGCCGATGTCCACCAGCCAGAGGTCGAGATAGAGCGCGTCGGGATCGGCCTGCGCCTCGGCGTCGTCATCGGCCCAGATCGTGCCGGCGAAAGCGGCATCGGCCTCGGCATTGGTGACGCGCAGGTTGCGGGCGATACCCTGCGCCACAAGGGCGGGCCAGTCCAGCGCCTCGGTATAGGCGGGATCGGGGCGACCGGGGGGCGCGCGGTGCAGGCCCTTCATCTTTTCGCGGGCCACGGTAAGCGTGGCGGCCATGATGCTTTCATGGGCGATGCGGACCGAGGCCGTGGCCTTGGTGACGCCATCGAGATAGGTGATCTCGGACCCGGCGCCCGCGCCATAGGGCACGCCCACGGCCATGGGCGTTGTGATCGACAGGCCCCGATATTGTTCGAGGAATTTGCGCAAGGGCGCCTCGCCCAGACCGGAGACGAAGATCGGCTCGTTATGCCCGATCAGGCGGACATCGAGAAAGCGGCCCTCGAGATCGAGCAGGACCAGCATGTTGATCGGCGCACCGGAAAAGCCGGGCAGGGGGGCGAGGGGTTCGGTTTCAAAGACATAGCCCGCCTCGGCGCCGCCGGAATTCAGCAATTGCCAGACGCCCTGATCATTGACCGGCTCGCCAAGCGCATAGGGCGGCAGGATCAGCGGGGCGAGGGCCTCGCCGGTGAGGGGGGCGGCGTGGCTGGCCCCGGCTCCGAGCGCGAGGAGGAGGCAGAGCGTTCTGGCGAGAATGCGCAGCATGGCCTGCCCCTTTCAGGCCTGAGGGGCGAGGCGGCGATAGGTGAAAGCGGGGGCGGGGGCGGTGGCCTCGGCTGCGATGATGCGATCCACCATGGCGCGGGCGGGCGAGTGGCGGCAGACCGGATCGGCGGCGCGGGGGTCGGCGGCCAGCGCCATGGCCTGACAGCGGCAGCCGCCATGGTCGATCTCGCGCCGGGCGCAGGATTTGCACGGGTCTTGCATCCACCCGTGGCCGCGATAGGCGGTGAAGGCGGTGCCATGCTGCCAGATCTCGGCCAGCGGGCGGTCCTGCACAGAGTCGAAGGTGAGGCCGGGGATGGTGGCGGCGGCGTGGCAGGGCAGCACCTTGCCATCGGGCGCGATATTGAGGCCGGTGGAGCCCCAGCCGCCCATGCAGGCCTTTGGAAAATCGGCGTAATAATCGGGCGGCACGAAGTCGATGGCCATGCGGTGCGCGTAAGCCGGGCGGGCGGCGTCGACGATCCGTTTGGCGGCGATCACCTGATCGCGCGAGGGCAGCAGGGCGGCGCGATTGGGCAAGGCCCAGCCGTAGAATTGCACGCAGGCAACCTCGATCCGGCGGGCGCCAAGGTTGGCGGCGAAGGCGATTGTCGCCTCCAGATCGTCGATATTGTGGCGGTGCATCACGGCGTTGACGGTGAGCGGCAGGCCGATCTTGGTGACCTCGGCGGCGATGGTCATCTTACGGGCAAAGCCGCCGGCATAGCCGCCGATCCGGTCGGCCTTTTCGGCGGTGATGCCTTGCAGCGACAGTTGCACATGATCGAGCCCCGCATCGGCAAGCGCTTGCAGGCGGGCAGGGGTCAGGCCGATGCCGGAGGTGATGAGGTTCACATAAAGCCCGGCCTCGCGGGCGGATGTGACGAGGGCCTCCAGATCGCGGCGCGAGGCGGGTTCGCCCCCCGAAAGGTGCAGTTGCAAGACGCCCATGGCGGCGGCCTCGCGGAACACCCGCGCCCAGGTTTCGGTGTCCAGCTCGGCCTCGCGCGCCAAGAGGTCGAGCGGGTTGGAGCAATAGGGGCAGGCCAGCGGGCAGCGGTGGGTCAGCTCGGCCAGAAGGGCGATGGGGGGGCTAGTCATGAAGGTCAATCACCCGGTCGGCGGCGAGGCCGCGCAGGAATTCGGCGCAATCGCCCGCGACCTCGGCCAAGGGCGCGTCATAGCGGGCGGCGAGGCGGGCGACGATGGTGGAGAGGCGGGCGCTGCCATCCACCGCAGAGAGGATCGCGGCGCCGATCTCGTCGAGGATCAGCGCCTTTTCCGGGGCCAGCAGCACCATGGCGCCGCGCACGCTATCGTGGTGCAGGCGGGTGCCACGGGGCAGGCTGGGGATGGGGTCGGCGCTCATGCGGCGGGCCTTTGCAACTGGCCCTCGCCGGGTTGCCAGGCGCCGGGGGGGATGCGGCCCTCCACATAGCCGTTCCAGAGTGCGTCAAGCTGCGCCCATAGCACATCGGTCTTGAAGCGCAGCGCGGCCAGCGCGGCCTCCTGATCGGGGCGGGTGGTGGCATGGGTCAGCACCCAGTCGAGGGTGAAGCGCACATCCTTGGGCGCCTCGGTCAGGCGGTGGCGGAAATAGGCGATCGTGTCGGGATTGGCGAAGGCGTAATGCTCCAGCAGCCCTTCGATGCGGCGGGTATGGATGGCGGGGGCGAACATCTCGGTGAGGCTGGAGGCCATGGCGGCAATCAGCGGCTCATCGCGGACAAAGCGCACATAGGCCTCGACCGCAAAGCGGGTGGCGGGCATGACGCCCTGCCCGGAGGCGACGTAATCGGGGCACAGCCCCACGCCCTCGGCCAGTTTCAGCCAGCGGCGGAGGCCGCCGCCCTCGGTCACGCTGCCGTCGTGATCCTCGATGCGCGAGCGCCAGATGCGGCGCAGATCGGGGTCGCGGCAGCGCGACAGGAAGGCCGCGTCCTTCATCGGGATGGCGCTTTGATAGGCCCAGCGGTTGATGACCCAGGCCTGCACCTCGGCCATGGAGCAATGGCCGCCATGCAGGCGGTCATGGAACGGGTGCTTGTCGTGGTAGCGATCCACCCCGATCTGGCGCAGACGGGATTCGAACTCGGCGCGGGAGAGCGGGGCGGCGGTCATAAGGTGATCTCCAATCCGTCATGGGCCAGCGCCCAGCCAGCGGCCTGCACGGCGGCCCGGGCGGGGGTGTCGGGCAACAGCGCGGGGTTGGTGTTGTTGATATGGGTGAAGAAGCGGCGGTTGGTCAGGCCGCCCAGACGGGCGAGGCTGGTTTGCATCGACAGATGGCCCATGCGCGCGCCGGTCTTGGCGCCGGTGCCAGAGCGCGGCATCTCGTCATCCTGCCAGACCGTGCCGTCAAACAGCAGCAGGTCGGCGCGGGTCAGGCGGGCCAGCAGGGCCGGCGGCAGATCGGCGCAGCCGGGGATATATTCGGCCCGCGCCGCCGAGGTTTCCAGCGTGAGGCCGATGGTCTGTTCGCCAAGCATCTGAAGATCGGGCGTCTCGTCCTCGAGGTAAAGCGGCACCTTGCCCGGCACGGCATGGGCGGTGAGCGTGAGGCCGGGCAGCGGCGAGAAGGGCGCGTTCAGCCCGATTGCCACCTTTTGCACAAGGCTGGCATCCAGCACGGCAAAGACCGAATTGGCGGCCAGCACATCGAGCGTCGCCTGCGTGGCGTATAGCGTGAAGGGCGTTTTCTCGCGCAGGGTGAGCAGGCCCGCGATATGATCGACATCGCCATTGGTCAGCACCACCGCCTTGACCGGGCTGCCGCGCAACCCCTTGGGATGCAGCGCGGGCGTGGCGGCAAGTTGCTGGCGCAGATCGGGCGAGGCGTTGAGCAAGACCCAATCCTGCCCGTCGACCGAGGCCGCGACCGAGGATTGCGTCATCGGCGCGATCTGGCCTGCGCGTGCGGCCTGGCACTGGGGGCAGCCGCAGTTCCATTGGGGCAGCCCCCCTCCGGCGCCCGCCCCCAGCACGGTGATCCGCACATGCGCCCCCGGTCAGAGCCCGGTATCGGGGCGGCGGTCATCCTCGGACGGGCCATACATGTTGATTTCCATGCCGCAGGCAATCGCTTTGGCGACGGGTTTCTTCCAAGCCATATCTTTCCTCCCAGAAAACGGGGTCATCCCCATGACCGACGCTAGGGCCAAAGCGGCAGGGGGGAAATTCGACGTTGGTCTTATGGGGGTCTTGTGGGCGGAAGCAGGAGGGTGGCGGGCGGGTGGTGGTCGAATGGTCGTGGGGGCCATGCAATTTTTGCGCGAAAATTGGCTGAGTGATTTTCTCGGAATTGACAGGGGCGGGAGGGCGGATTAGGCAGGCGGCATTGCCAGCATCTGCCAGCCCTGACCCCAACCGCGAGCGGCCCGGCCGTTCGCCTGCACTGAGCAGGGTTTCGATGCGGCAGATTGCCCTTTTCCCGACTTCGGTCTGCGTTCCAACGGGTTATCGCCCGAAATGACGCTTCATCACAGGCCGGAAACGGCACATGAGATCGCCGACAGGGCCAGCCTGTCGGCCCTGATGATCTGTCTCGCGCGCGAGCTGGCGGCGATTCCGCCCGGCGCGGTGGTCTGGCGCTTTCCGGTGGCGCAGGGCTGGCTGGAGGCGCAGATGGCGCGGCCGCTGACCACCGGCCTGCCGCCGGTGGCGGCGCTGATCCATCAGACCGACCGGGGCGCGCAGGCGATCGGCGCGGGGCGGGCGCTGGCGCTGCTGCTGGATCAGCTGTGCGACGATCACCCGCTGACCGGGCCGGAGCTGGCGCATCGCATCCGGGCCAGCCGCAGCCGGATGGCGGCGCTGGTGGCGCAGCGCCTGGCCGGGGCCGAGGACGCGGTCGAGTTTCTGGCCGCCGAACAGGCGCTGATCTTCGGCCATTGGATGCATCCGGCGCCGAAATTCCTGGGCGGGATCTCGGGCGCGGAGGAGCGCGCGGTGACGCCGGATTGGCGCGGGGCACTGCGGCTGCACGGGCTGGCGGTGGCCGGGGATTTGCTGGAAACCGCGGGCCCCTTCGCGCTGCCGGGTTTTGCAGAGGACGTGTTGCCGGTGCATCCGCTGACCTGGGATCGCTTGCAGCGCCGGGCCGAGGTGCAGGCACTGCTGGCCTGCGGGGCGATTCGCGATCTGGGGCCAAGGGGGCCGGTCTGGCAGGCCACGTCATCCGTGCGCACGCTATGGGCGGCGGAAAGCCCCTGGATGGTGAAGGTCTCGCTGCCGGTGGTGATCACCAATTCCGAGCGGCTGAACAAGCGGCACGAGCTGTTGGCGGGTGCGGCGATGGCGGCGCATCTGGCCGGGCTGAAGGGGCGGTTTGGCGCGCTGCGCTTTGTCACCGATCCGGCCTGGGCCACGCTGCGGCTGCCCTCAATGGTCGATGGCCGGGCGGCGGAAAGCGGGTTCGAGATCATCCTGCGCGAGAACCCCTATCGCAGCCCGCGCGGCGGGGCGGTGGTGCAGGTGGCGGCGCTGGCGGCGCCGGGGGTGGGCGCCGCGCCCGGCATGTTGGCGCGGCTGCTGGCCGGGCAGGATGCCGCGCGCTGGTTTGCGGCCTATCTGGAGGTGGCGGTGGCGCCCTTGCTGCGGCTCTATGACGCCACCGGCATCGCCTTTGAGGCGCATCAGCAGAATGTGCTGCTGGCGCTGGAAAACGGCCTGCCGGTGCGGGCCGATCTGCGCGACAATCAGGGCTTCTATCTGGTCGAGGACATGGCGCCGCCCGCGCTGCGCGCCATCCCGCATCTGTGCTATGCCCGCGCCGAGGCCGAGGAGGCTCTGGCCTATACGCTTCTGGTCAATCAGGTTTTCGGGCTGGTTCACCGGCTGGATGTCGAGGGGCTGCTGCCCGAGGCGCAGGCGCTGGCGGCGCTGGCGCGGCTGCTGGCGGGCTTGGCCGAGACGCTGTCGGGGCAGGGCGGGCGGCTCTGCGCCGACTGGCTGCGCGCGCCGCATCTGCCCGCCAAGGGCAATCTGCTGACCCAGCTGGGTGGCGTGGACGAGCTGCATCTGCCGGGGGAAAGGCCCCCGGCGATCCGGCTGCCCAACCCTTTGCTGGCATATGGCAGCGCAACCCGGAGTCTGTGCGATGCGCTGTGAGCCTGCGGAGGCCCGCGTGCTGCGGCAATTGATCGAGGCTTTGGCCTTTGAAGGGCTGATTGCGCCCGCGCCCGGCGGCTGGGAGGTGGCGGGGCTGGCGATCCGCGCGCCCTATCGGACGGGCGGTTTTGGGCGCGTGCGGCTGCTGGGTGAGGCGCAGGGCGCCGACGGGCTGCCGCTGCGCCTGCCTGAGCTGCTGGCCGCGCTGGCGGCGGCGGGGTTTGACACCGCGCTGCTGGGCACGGCACTGGGCCGCACCGCGCATTTCCTGCGCGCGGCGGGGCCGGTGCGGCGCAACCGCCTGTTGCTGCGCGGCGCGGCGCTGGATGGCGCGCTGATCGAGGGGCACCCCTATCACCCCTGTTTCAAATCGCGCATCGGCTTTTCCGATGCCGATAACGCCGCCTTCGGGCCGGAGGCGGGGCAGGGGTTTCGCGCGCTGTGGCTGGCGGCGGACCCGGCGCTGGTGACGGCCACCGGCACGCCGCTGGCCGAGGGCAGTGGCATGCAGGCGCCGCCGGGCCGGGTGCTGATGCCGGTGCATCCCTGGCAATGGCGCCATCTGGCGCGCGACCCAGCGGTGGCGGCGTGGCTGGCCGAGGGGCGGCTGCGCCTGCTGGGCGAGGGCGGGCCGCTGATGCGCGCCACGCAATCGCTGCGCACGCTGGCGCCCATGGCCCCCGGTGGTGATCTGGGCAGCGATCAGGGCGGCGATCATCTGAAACTGTCGCTGGCCGTGGGGATCACCAGCTCGGTGCGCGATATTGCGCCCTGGTCGGTGGCGGTGGCGCCTGCGATCTCGGGCTGGCTGGGGCGGGTGGTGGCGGAAGACCCGGCCTTTGCGCGCTGGCCGCTGACCATCCTGCCCGAACATGGCGCCGCCATTCTGGGCCGCGACTGGCTGGGCGGACGCTTGGCCGCGCTGCGCCGCAGCCCGCCGCCCGAGGGCGCGGTGCCGGTGAATGCGCTCACGCTGGCGGACCCCGATGGCACGCCGCTGATCGCGCCCTGGCTGGCGCGGCATGGCGTGATGCGGTGGGTGTCGCGGCTGCTGGAGGTGCTGGTGCTGCCGGTCTGGCACCTGATGGGCGCCCATGGCATCGGGCTGGAGGCGCATGGCCAGAACCTGCTGATCACCCATGATGAGGGCTGGCCCACCGGCCTTGTCGCCCGCGATTTCCACGAAAGTCTGGAATATGTGCCGGGACTGCTGGCCCGCCCCGAGCTCCTGCCCGATCTGGCGGCGATTGATCCCGGCTTCGCCCATGCGGCGGATGGCACCTATCACCGGATGGGCGCGGCCAGCGATCTGCGCGATCTGGTGCTGGATTGTCTGGGCGTGCATGTGCTGGCCGATCTGGCGCATCTGCTGCACCGCCAGGGCTGGCTGCCCGAGGCGCAGTTCTGGGCTGCCTGCCGGGCGATTTTGCCCGAGGGGGCAAAGCCCGCGCTTGGCCTGCACGCGCCGCTGCTGCCTGCCGAGCGTCTGGCGGGCCGCGTGCTGGGCGCCCGCCCGGAAAGCCACCCTGTTCCCAACCCCCTTGCCGATAGGCCCCTGATGCCCGAATTTTTCATCGACAGCACCCGCGTTGACCCGCAAGCGCTTGATCTGCCTGATCTTCTGGGCGGGGCGGACCCCTCCCGCGCCCGCATTGCCCTGCATATCAGCGACAAGGCCGCCTGCCTTGCGCAGATCTTGCGGCTGCGCGGGGCGGGGGCCTCGGTCTATCCGATCCACCCGGAGACCCCGGCGGAACAGGCGCTGGATCTGGCGCGGCGCGCCGGTTGCACGCGGCTGGCGGGGGATCAGGGCGTGCTGGATTTGCAGGCGATGGCGCCGGATTGCCCCGGCGGCGTGCTGATCCAGATGAGTTCGGGCACCACCGGCGCGCCCAAGGTGATTGCGCGCTCATGGGCGGCGATCGAGACCGAGATTGCCGCCTATCTGCAAGCCTTCCCCGAAGGCGCGGAGCATAGCCCGGTGATCGCGGCGCCGATCACCCATTCTTACGGGCTGATTGCCGGGGCTTTGGTGGGCATGGCGCGGGGCAAGGCGCCGGTGATCCTGGATAGCGCCAACCCGTTGAAAATCTTGCGGCAATTGGCCGGGATCGAGGCGCCCTTGCTCTATGCCGCGCCCGCTTTGCTGCATGCGCTGGCGCGGCTCGCCGGGCCGGGCAAGCTGCCTGCGGCGGTGATGAGTTCGGGCACCGTGCTGCCGCAGCCGTGGTTCGACACGATCAAGGCGGCGGCGCGGGGGGTGTATCAGCAATATGGCTGCTCGGAGGCCGGGTGCCTGTCGCTGACCACCGCGCCGAATGCGCCGGAGGATATGGGCCTGCCGCTGCCGCATCTGCGGCTGCTGGCGGGCAGCAGCGCCCCGGCGCCGGTGCGGGTGGAGGGCGAAGGCGGCGCCCTTGATACCGGCGATCTGGGGGTGATCGACGGGCGCGGCCATCTGATCTTTGCGGGCCGCGCGGCGGAGGTGATCGACGTGGCCGGGATCAATGTCTATCCGGCGGAGATCGAGCGGGTGGCGCTGGCCTGCCCCGGCGTGAGCGATGCCGTGGCCTTTGCCCTGCCCGATGCGACGGCGCATCAGCGCCCCGGTCTGGCCTTTACCGGCACCGCCAGCGTGGCGGCGCTGGAGGTGCATCTGGCGGCAGGGCTGTCGCCGCGCCAACGCCCGTTGCGGCTGTTCGCGGTGGAGGCGATGCCGCGCGGCCCCGGTGGCAAGGTGTCGCGCCGCGAACTTGCCGCGCGTTTCGCGCCGGAGGGGGTGGCATGAACGCGCCGCAAACCCTGCCGAGTGCAGAGACCGCGCTGACCGCCATTCGCGCCGCGCTGGCGGGCCCGATGAACTGGCCGAAGATGGAACACTTCACCCCCGAGGCCCGGCTGGGCACCGATCTGGGGCTGGACAGCGTGGCGCTGCTGACGCTGGTGCTGGCGCTGGAGGAGGCAGGCATCAAGATGCCCGAGGCGGCCTTTGATCAGGCGCCGGGCCTGACGGTGCAGGCGCTGGCCGATCTGCTGGCGGGGATCGCGCCGGTGGCCGAGGAGCCGGTGGACATCAAGGTGCATTGCGTGGTGTCCTGCCTCTGTCAGGCGGTGAAGGATGCGGGCGGGATGGATCATCGCCCGCTGTATCTGGGCCTGTGGGACGGGCAGGTGGTGGTGGATGACCGCGCGCGGCTGTCCTATCACGCGGTGGGGATCGACCACGGGTTCTATCTGCATTGGGCCGAGCGGCTGTTTGGGCTGAAGGTCACGCGCTGGTATGACGACACGGCCAGCAAGGCGGAAAACCTCGCGCGGTTGCAGGGGCTGCTGGCGGCGTGGCGCCCCGGCGATTTCATCATGCCGATGGTGGATATGTTCCTGCTGCCGCAGCGCGACAACAAATTCACCCAAGACCCCTTCCCGCATTACGCGCTGGTGCAGCCGGGGCCTGACCCGGCGCATTGGCAGATGCGTGACCCGGATTACCGCTGGGAGGGCGCGTTGCCTGCCGCCGATCTGACCCGCGCCTTCCTGCGCGAGACGGTGGCGGGGGGCTTTGCCTTCTCCAGCCATGGGCTGCATCCGCCCGCGCCGGGCGTGATTGCGCAGATGTTCCGGGCGGTGTTTGACGCCGGGCGCTATCCGCTGATCGAGGCCTTGCGCGCCATTCTGGACGCCCACGAAACCCGCCTGCCGCGCGCCGATCTGGAACCGGCGCTGCGCGAGCTGCCGGTGATCGCCATTCGGAAATACGCCTATGAACATGGGCTTGCGATCTTTGGCGACATCGAGGGCGCGGATTGGGACGCCTTTGAGGAGGCCTGCGAGCGCATCGCGGCGCTGCATGGCGGGTTCGCGCTGGTGCAGCGCCGGGCGGTGGCTTTCGCGCGGGGCGGCGGGGCCGATGATCTGGCGCAGGCACGGGCCGAGCTGGACCGGCTGGAGGCGCTGGAGCGCGGGGTGAAGGCCACGCTGCACGATTGGTTTACCCGATGGGAGGCCCGGCAGGGCCAGTAAGGAAGGACAGATCATGAAGATCAACGCCTGTTCCGTAGCCTTTCGCCACATGAACATCACCGCCGGTTTTCTGGCAGACTATACCCGCGAGGCGGGATTTGACGGGTTGGAAATCTGGGCGCCCCATGCGCGCGCCATGGCCGCCGACTGGGCGCGGCTGCCATGGCGGCCAAGGGTGCCGATGCTGGCGGGCTATCTGCCCTTGGGCGAGGATGGCTTCCGGCTGGAGGAGGCGCGGGCGCTGTGCGCGCTGACGCAAAGCTGGGGCGCCGGGCGGCTGCGGCTGTTTGCGGGCACGGCGGGATCGGCGCTGGCCAGCCCCGCGCTGCGGGCGCGGATCATCGCCGATCTGCGCGCCTGTGCCGGGCTGGCGCAGGATCACGGCTTGCGCGTGGCGGTGGAAACTCATCCCGGCACGCTGGCCGATACGCCCGCCGCCACCCATGCTTTGCTGGCCGAGGCGGCGCATCCGGCGCTTGGGCTGAATTTCGACGTGCTGCATGTCTGGGAGGCCGGGGCCGACCCACTGGCGGCCTTTCAGGCGCTGGCGCCGCATGTGCTGCATTTCCATCTGAAATCGGTCACTTCGCGCGCCGGTCTGGCGGTGTTCAGCCCGGCCAATATCCATGATCCGCAGGGCAGCCGGGACGGCATCTGCCCGCTGTTCCGGGGCGCGCTGGATTATGCGGCGATCCTGAAGCGCCTGCCCGCCCTGGCGGAAGGATCGCTGGAATGGTTCGGCCCGGCGCCCGCGCAGGTGATGCAGGAGGATCTGGCGCAGATCCGCGCGATCAGCCATCTGTCGGCGCGGCGCTAGGAACTTGAGAGACCCGGCCCGCGCCGGTTTTGGGGTGCGGGCCGAAAGAATGGGGCCGAAAGAATGGGCTAGTGCCGGGGCGGCTTGCTGAGGTCCACCCGGGAGGCGAGGAAGGCCAGCGCCGGTTCTTCGTCTTCAAAAATCTCCTCGCCCTCCAGCATATAGGCGCGCAGCAGCAATTGCGTGGCGGCCTCGGCGTCGCGCGGGATCAGCAGCGCGCCCAGATTGACCAGAATGAACGGGTTCAGATGGCCATCGGGCGCGTGATAGGCGGCGTCAAAGGCCTCCAGCGCGCGGGTTTCCTCGCCGCCCATGCGCCAGGCGGTGCCGATCGAGGCCTGAAGCCAGACGGTTTGCTCCCATTGCGACTGCGGCGCAGGCAGCAGGTCCAGCGCGCGCTGCCAGACCGCGATGGCGCCTTGCCAGTCGCCCATGCCATCCAGCAGGGCATTGCCCTCTTCGGCCAGCAGGTCGATCCGGGTTTCGGTCTCTTCGGACAGCTCCATGGCTCAGCCTTTCTCGGCCAGATCAAGATAGGGGCGATAGGCGCCGGAAAAGAAGCCCGGCCCGCCCTGTTGCAACACGCGACGGAAGGCCGCCACCGCCTCGTCGCGCCGCCCGCATTTCAGCAGCGCCTCGCCCGCCACCATATTGGTGAAGGTGTGCAGGCGGTCGGGGTCGAAATAGGTTTGATACATGCGGTCCAGCCACAGATCGAGAACACCGCAGCCCTGACGCTCCACGATGGTTTCCACCACGCCACGCGCGATGGTCTGCGGATGAAAGTTCCATTCGGTCTTGGGATCGGGGATCAGCGACCATGCCTCTTCGGAATAGGCGAGGGACGCCGCCCCCTGACCCGCGCGCCGGGCTTCTCCGGCCTTTTTCATCAGGCCCTCCACCTCTGACACGAGGCTCGCGGGCATGTCAGGTTTGGTGTTGGTCATTGCGGCTCCTGCATCAGGGGATTGGATCAAGGTAAGTCGAGGTTGTGGCACCGCCGCGCGCGGAGTTGAGCGGGCCGTATTCAAACCGGTAATTGTTCGAATCCAGCATCCATTGTCGCACTTCGGGAGAGCGAGCGCCATATTGGCGGCCTGTGCTGTTCCACCAATCGACGGCATCGACAGGATGATGGCCCATGTGAACATTCGGCCGGTCGACCGGATACCAGTTGCCATCTTCCGCCTTGAAAACGTCTTCGCCAAGGTCGGGATCATATTTCAGGTCTCCTTCCCGGCGCATGCGCTCACGCACTTCGCGGCCGGTCTTGCTGCTTTTGCCGGGGGTCTTGCCCAGATATTGCAGGCGTTTGGGCACAGGGCGGGTGACGCGGCCGGTCTGTTCGGCGGTGGCCTCGGCCACCTCATCGACCGAGCGGCTGGCGGCCTCCAGCGCCTCGCGGCCGGTGGCGCGGGTGCCTGCGGCGATGCCGCCGCCGATGCTGAGCGCGCCGCTGGCCAGATCACCCGCATTCATCACCTGTTCCACGGTCTGCGGGCTGGCCCCCATGGCCGAGGCGATGCCGCCTGCGGCCTGCGAGGCAAGGTTGTGCTGAAACTCGCCGTGCCAGGCGGTTTGCAGGCCGGTCCAGGCATTGTCCCAGCCATTGACCCAAAGCGCGCCGCCGACCGCAATGGCGCCAAGGCCCGGTGCGGTGCCGACGCCGGTGGGGGTGGCCGCGCCGCCGACGCCGACCATCCCGGCCCCCAGCACGGCCTCTGCCGCGCCGCCGACCGCCTGCACCACCCCGACGCCGCGCGTCAGCACCCGGCCATGCGCCGCGTCGAAATCGGCCACGGCCTGCGCCGCCTCGCCGGCCATGTCCTTGGTGGATTGCCAGGCATCCTTGGCGCCGTCCCACATCTGGTCGAAAAAGCCCGGCTCCTCTTCGGGCGGGGCTTCGGCCGTGGCGGGGGTGACGGTGGCCTGACTGCCGGTAAGCTGCGCCACGCCCAGATTGTTGCGGTTGTTCATCCAGACCACGTCCTTGTCGCGGATGATGAACGAGCCTTCGGCGCGGACGGTGGAGGAATGGTTCAGCGGGTCGACCGGGCCGTTGATCGTGCCCGAGACCACGCCCAGGGCCACGCCCTGTTCGGCGCCGGTGGTCACCATCTCGCGCGAGCGCAGCACCATGACGCTTTGCCCGGTCGCCTTCACGCTGGGGGTGAAGTTTTGCGGGTTCACCGGGCGGGCGGTGGTGCTGTAGGGGATGGGCGGCGTGGCCGAGCCGCGCGGCGTGAGCGCGACATCGGGCGTGGTGGAGGTGAAGAGCGGCGCCGAGCCCTCGCGGATGATCTCGCGCGGGGTGGTGGTCCAGCGGGCCTTCGCCTCCTCCTCTTGTTGCAGCTTTGCCAGATGGGCATCCAGCTGCGGATCATTCACCAGCTGGCCGGTGACATCTTGCTGATTGGCATAGTATTTCGGCGGCAGGCCGACGATTTCGCCGCGCGGATCAAGGCCATGGCGGGCGAAAACCCCCAGATCATGCGCCGCCTGGTTGATCTTGGTGCCGGTCAGGCCCGATCCGTCGATGGTGATGACAAGCGGCTCATCCTGCATAGGCGGGCTCTGGCAGCGGCGCATGCAGGCTGTCGAAGCGCAGATCGCCCAGGTCGATCTGGCGGATGCCCGAAAGCCACAGGAAGCTGGTGCGCCAGGTCAGCCGCAGTTGCGGCGTGGCGCCCAGCAGGTCGAAATGCACGCCATCCAGCGCCAGCGGCTGCCGCAGGCTGGCGCCCGAGCGATAGCTGGCCACGGCGCCAAAGGCCCGGCCCGGCAGGCGCAGCCGCAGATGGCGGGCGGCCGGATGCAGGTTCAAAAGCTCGAAGGTTTCGTCGCCGCGCAGCCAGCTGGCGGTGCGCAGGGCAGGCGGCGCGCAATGGTAAAAGCGGATGTCGAAATCCTGCGGCAGGAACGGGTGGCGGGTTTGCTGCCAGGCGGCATCGTAGCGGCCCGCAAACCCGGCGCGCCAGGCCGAGACCGGCGCCACCGGGGCAAGACCGGCGGGCACGAGGCCGGTCTGCGCCGCATCGGTGATCGGGGTCTGGGCGGCCTCGATCTGCGGCGCGGGGCGCCCGGTCAGTGCCGCTTCGGCCCCGGCCCGGGCATAGCCCGCGCCCAAGGGGTTCTGCGCATCGACCTCGCCGGTGGGCTGGCCCCCGGCGTCGATCTCGGCACCGCCCCAGGCGTGACGCCAGCTGAGCGCGAGGTCGGTCACCGGCTGGGCGGGGCCGGGCCGCATGCGGCCATCCGGCGCCTGTTGCCACTGCCGCGGGCCATGCACGCGCAACAGCGCCTCCAGCCCGGCGCCGCGCAGACCACAAAGCCACGCGGCCTCGGGCGCGCCGGAGGGGCTGACGGCGCGGGCCAGCACGGTTACATCGGTGGCCGGTTTGCAGGGCAGGAAATCGGCCTGATGGCGCAATTCCTGCGGCGGGGTTTCCGGGGCACCGGTTTCGGGGCCGATCATCTCGTCGGCCAGACGGATTGCCGGTTGCACAGCCGCCGGATGGCAGGCGCCATCGCGGCCAATGTCGAACAGGGCCGACACGGTGACACAGCCGGTCAGCTCCATCTTCGGGTTATATTGCTGGAAGGCAAATCCCGGCAGGGCGATATGGGAGACGTATTGCATGGTCAGTTCAGGTCAATCGTTTCGCCATTGATCTGGACGGGGCCAGACATGGCGATGTTCAGATCCTTGCCGATCAGGCGGATGGTGCCATCCTTCTTCATGACCAGTTTGCTCAGGCCGACCTGGATCACCAGCTCCTCGCCGACATCGACAATCTTTTTCTGGCCGACATAGGTGGTCTGCACCATGCCGACCATGGTGTTGTGGAACAGCCCGACCTGCTGGGTCAGGGCCAGTCCGACGGTTTCGGATTTGGCCTTTTCGATGACCGAATTCACCATGCCCGAGATCGGCATGACCGAGCTGAGCAATTGCCCCACCGCCGCCCCGGCGGCCATCTGCCCGGCCCCCGCCATGGCGCGGAAGCCGCCCACGGCAGAGAAGGCGCCGCTGGCGCCCAGCGAGGCGGCCTCGCTGACGACACCGGCCTCGCTCATGCCCGCGACCATCTGCGACACGATGGGGTTGCCCACCAGACCGGCGCCCTCGGCGGCCTTGCTGCCGGCCTGCCCGATCAGCCCGGCCAGCGCGGCAAACAGCGCGCCGCCGCTGCTGGAGCCGACCGAGACATTCATCGAGCCGCCGATCTTTTCCTGCCGGTTGCCGCCAATATCGACCGAGTGATTGGCGCCGATGCTTTCGATCTCGTTCGCGTCGATCCGGGTGGAGCGCGTGTTGAGAACCTTCAGCGTCATGTCCTTTTGGGCATGGATCGAGATGTTCTCCTGCCCCTGCGCATCCTCGAAGGCCAGTTCGTTATAGCCATTGCCCTGATGGGTATCGCTGCGGAAGACCGATTTGGTCTTGTTGGCGGGCAGGTCATAGGGCGGCATATTGGCGGCGTTATACACGCACCCCGTGACCAGCGGTTGATCCGGGTCGCCGTCCAGAAACTCCACCACCACTTCCATGCCGATGCGCGGGATCACCATGCCGCCCCAGCCGTTG
>NZ_JAEULU010000120.1 GCF_016792925.1 Gemmobacter sp. | reverse complement strand
CGCGAGGGCCAACCCACCATCGGCATGGTCAGCCTGGGCTGCCCCAAGGCGCTGGTCGACAGCGAGCGCATCCTCACCCGGCTGCGCGCCGAAGGCTATGCGATCAGCCCCGATTACAAGGGCGCCGATGCGGTGATCGTGAACACCTGCGGTTTCCTCGACAGTGCCAAGGCCGAAAGCCTGGATGCCATCGGCGAGGCGCTGCGCGAGA
Organism: Gemmobacter sp.; assembly: GCF_016792925.1. Classification (GTDB taxonomy): domain Bacteria; phylum Pseudomonadota; class Alphaproteobacteria; order Rhodobacterales; family Rhodobacteraceae; genus Gemmobacter. The sequence goes on along the minus strand of NZ_JAEULU010000120.1, from coordinate 17,904 downwards.
ATGGCAAGGTGCTGGTCACCGGCTGTCTGGGCGCCGAGCCCGAGTATATCACCGGGGCGCATCCCAAGGTGCTGGCCGTCACCGGCCCGCATCAATACGAGGCGGTGCTGGATGCCGTCCACAAGGCCGTGCCGCCGCAGCCCGATCCCTTCATCGACCTGCTGCCCGCCAGCGGTGTGAAGCTGACGCCGCGCCATTACAGCTATCTCAAGATTTCCGAGGGCTGCAATCACAAGTGCAAATTCTGCATCATCCCGGATATGCGCGGCAAACTGGTCTCGCGCCCGGCCCATGCCGTGCTGCGCGAGGCGGAAAAGCTGGTGCAGGCGGGGGTGCGCGAGCTGCTGGTGATCTCGCAGGATACCTCGGCTTACGGCGTCGACCGCAAGCATGACATGGCCAAGTGGAAAGATGGCGAGGTGCGCGCCCATATCACCGATCTGGCGCGCGAGCTCGGGCGCTTGGGCGCGGGCGATGATCTCTGGGTGCGCCTGCATTACGTCTACCCTTACCCGCATGTGCGCGACCTGATCCCGCTGATGGCCGAGGGGCTGGTGCTGCCCTATCTCGACATCCCGTTCCAGCATGCCCATCCCGATACGCTCAAGCGCATGGCCCGGCCTGCGGCGGCGGCGCGGACGCTGGACGAGATCGCCGCCTGGCGCGCCGCCTGCCCGGAGATCACGCTGCGCTCCACCTTCATCGTCGGTTACCCCGGCGAGACCGAGGCCGAGTTCCAGACCCTGCTGGACTGGCTGGACGAGGCGCAGCTGGATCGCGTCGGCTGCTTCCAATACGAGAACGTCGCCGGTGCCCGCAGCAATGACCTGCCCGACCATGTGGCGCCCGAGGTGAAGCAAGAGCGGTGGGAGCGCTTCATGGAAAAGGCGCAGGCCATTTCCGAGGCCAAGCTGCAAGCCAAGGTGGGTCAGGTGATGCAGGTTCTGGTCGATGAGGTGGATGACGAGGGCGCCACCTGCCGCACCAAGGCCGACGCGCCCGAGATCGACGGCAACCTGTTCATCGACGAGGGTTTCGAGGGCCTGAAGCCCGGCGATTTCGTCACCGTCGAGGTCGAGGAGGCCAGCGATTACGACCTCTGGGGCCGCGTGGTGTGACGCTGCGAGGTGTGACGCTGCGACGTGGGGCACTGCGAGGTGGCGCACTGCGATGTGGGACGCTGCGACGCGTAACGCTGCGCGGGGGGACGCTGCAAAAGCGGCGCCCCGACCTGTCTCCAACATCCCCCGGCGGGCTTGCGCCGCTGCCCCATCGGGGCGGCGGCGTCCCCGCGCCCCGGCAGCCCCGCCGCCGCCATGGCTGATCCCTGGCCAATTGCGCCTGTGGCAAGCGGCGCGCTGCTGGCCCCGGGCAACCGGTTTCCGGTTCTGCCGGGGCCGCTTGCTGTGACGCCCCACCGGCGGCGCGCCGGGTCTGTTTCGGGCCGCTCGCCCGCCTTGCCCGGCGGCCTCACTGTGCCCCGTCCGCCCGTCCGCCGCCATGGCTGACCCCGCCCAACTCTCCCTTGTGGTCCTTGGCGCGCTGGTGGCGGGCTTCGTCAATGGCTTTGCGGGCTTTGGCACCGCGCTGGTGGCCTCGGGCTTCTGGTTTCTGGTGCTGCCCGCGCCGCTGGTGCCGCCCTTGCTGGTGATTTCCGCCGTGGCCGGGCAGATCGTCGGCATGATCCGGCTGAAAGCCCAGCTCGACTGGCGCAAGGGCCGATGGCTGGTTTCGGGCGGTGTGCCGGGCGTGCCTCTGGGCACCGCCGCGCTGGTCGCTGCCCGGCCCGAGGCGCTGAAGCTGGTGATGGGTCTGGTGCTGCTGGCCTATGTCGCGGCGCAAGGCAGCCGGGCCGCCAAGTGGCGGCTGCCCCCGCGCGCCGATGGCTGGGCCGACCGGCTGGTGGGCTTTGTCGGCGGGGTTTTGGGCGGCTTTGGTGGCGTCTCCGGCCCGCCGCCGCTGGTCTGGCTGCAACTGCGTGGCCTCACCGGCCCCGAGGCCCGCGCCCGCTATCAGCCCTTCAACTTCGCCATTCTCAGCCTGTCGCTGGCGGCCATGACCCTTGCCGGCAGGGTGACGCCCGAGGTGCTGCTTTGGGCCGCGCTCACCGTGCCGCTGTCGATCCTCGGCGCGCTGATCGGCTTGCGCGCCTGGCACGGAGCCTCGGACACCCTGTTCCGCCGCGCCGTGCTGGCGCTGCTCGCGCTCTCTGGCGCGGTGCTGGTGGCGCAGGCTCTTTAGACCGCTGGCGGCCTGAGCCGTCCCGCGCAGCTCGCGGCCCTCCGCCAGTCCAGCGCCGCCCCGAGATCGTGCAGCCGGGGGGGGCGTGTCGGGGGCGAAATCGCGCCCTTCGGAATCGGTGCGCGCTGTGCGCAGGCGGTCTAGCCCTTCCCGCGCTCCAGCCGATAGCTGCCCTCCGGCAGGTCCAGCGCCGCCGTCAGATCGCGCAGCTGCGTCATGGAGAGCGTGATCAGCATCGGCTCCTGCGTGATCGGGTGCAGCTGTTCCAGCGTCACGCAATCCTCGAAGGCCGAGATGGTGATGTCTTCCTGCAAGGCCACCGACCCCTCGTCGATAAGGGTGATGACCGTGGCGTCAAAGTCGTGTTCGATGGTAAACATGGGCCAAGCCTAGCAGGCGCCCGGCGCAACGCAAGCCCGCAGCCGCAGATCCCGACACGCAGAGGTGATCGCCATCGCCGGGGCAGGGGGCCTTTCCGCCACGGCCCGAAGCGCCTAGAACGAGGGCAACAGGCAGAGAGCAGGGGGCGACCATGGCAGGCCGGATCATCAACGCGACCCTCCGCCGCTGTGGCGCCCTGGCGCTGGTTCTGATCAGCCTCGCCGGTTGCGTGCCCGGCACCGTCCCCACCACAACCGCACCGCGCCCCGGCGCGCTGCCTGTCCCGCCAGCGCGCCCCGCCGTCCCGGTCCGCCTTGATACGCCGCAAGCCGCCGCGCAGGCCTTTGTCGCCGTGGCCGACCGGATCGAACCCCTTGCCGAAGCCTATTGCCGCCAAAGCGCGCCCTTCGGCACCTCCTGCGATTTCCAGATCGGCGTTGACCCCAACCCCGAGGCGCCACCCAATGCCTTTCAGACGCTGGATGACCGCCAGCGCCCGGTGGTGATCTTCACCGCCTCGCTGATCGCGATGGCCCGCAATGCCGACGAACTGGCCTTTGTCATGTCGCATGAGGTCGCCCATCACATTGCAGGCCATATCCCCCGCCGCATGGCCACGGCCGAGCGCGGCGCGCTGCTGGGGGCGGTCTATGGCCAGATCACCGGCGCCGATGCCGCCACCATCGAACAGCTGCAACGCGTGGGGGCTGCCCTTGGCGCCCGGCAATATTCCAAGGAGTTCGAGCTGGAGGCCGATGCGCTTGGCGCCCGCATCGCCTATGCGGCGGGGTTCGACCCGCTGCTGGGGGCAGGCTTCTTTGACCGGCTGCCCGATCCCGGCGACCGCTTCCTGGGCAGCCACCCGCCCAATGCCCAGCGCCGCGCCACGGTGCGCGCCGCCGTCGCGCAGGTGCAGGCCGGCAGCTAAGGTCGCTCAAATGCAAGATATATCCGGCATGCGGCTTTGATCTTGGTCAAGGTCCGCGGCCTCTCGGCCCTGCATCCTCTCGCCACGCGACAGAGAACAGGAGCCGCCATATGCCAGACAGAGTGCAACCCTCAGAGGCCTGGGACCGGGTGAACGCCATGGCCCGCAGCCAGGGCCTCAGCCTGCCCCGCGCCGTCAGCGAAGGCACCCTGACCCGCAGCGACCTCGCCGCCTGCGTGAGCCGCTGCCAGGCCTGCGCCCAAGTCGAGGCCTGCGCCGCATGGCTTGCCACGCATCCCAAGGGCGACATTGTGCCGGACTATTGCCAGAACAAGGCGCGTTTCGGAGATCTCGGCAAAGAGGTGTAAGGCTGATCCGCCCAGACAGCCCTTTCACGCTGCCTTCGGCGGAACTGGCACGGAGGCCCCCCTCTCTGCTACCATGGGAAACCGAATGTCCGGGGAGGAGGGATATGGCCCAAAGCCTTCTCAAAGCAGCCTTTCTTGCGGGGTTGCTGATGCTATGGCTCGGCTATGCCTTTGTCATATTGCCGATCCTCTCCCGCTTCCTGTTCGGTGGCACCTGGTGGAACAGCCTGTCGCTGCCCTACACGGAACGTCTCAGGCGCGCTTCTTTGTTCTGGTCGGACGCATTTCAGAACATGGGGACATCGCGCTGGCACCGTTCCGGGCAAATTCTGCTTGCAGGCGGGGTTTCGGTCCTGATCCTGACGGGCACGCTGTGGCTCGTGTTGCGCATCCTTGAAAGATAGGCCGCCCAGAGGCCCGGGCATCCCTCAACCCACACCCTATCCCGCCCGCCCGTCTTGCGCTAAACCCCCTCACGCTTGGCGCCAAAGGGGGCGGGGATGCTGCAAATCGAGGATGTGTTGCGCGACCGGGGCTCGCGCTATGCCGTGTCGGGCGGGGCGGTGACAGGGCGGGCCGGCTGCGCGGCCTTTGTGGCCGACCTGCGCAAGGTGCGCAAATTCGCCAAGGCCACTCATCACAGCTGGGCCTGCCTGTTATCCGATGCTGGCCCGGTCAAGGATGATGACGGCGAAAGCGGCGCCGGGGCGGTCATCCTGCGCATGCTGGAGCGCGAGGGCCTCACCGATACCATCATCGTCGTCACCCGCTGGTATGGCGGCGTGCATCTGGGCGGCGACCGCTTCGCCCATATCGTCACCTGCACCCGCGCCTTTCTCGAAGGCTGGCGCCGCTGATCCGGCCCGCGCCTGCCGTGGCCGTCCAGACGCCTGCTGCCCATCCCATTTTCGCCGATCCGGGGCCGCCAATCCGGGGCCGCCAATCCGGGGCCGCCCATCCGGGGAGGCCTCTTTCCCGTCCCGGCGCCGCCGAACCCGCCTGCGCCCCTCCAGCCCCCCGCCGCTCTCGCATCGGTGATCCTGCCCGCGCCGCTCTGGCGCCGATCCTCGGCACCGCCCCCTTCCGGTCTGCCGCCGCGCCCGCTAGGGTCGACCCAGACAGGAGACCCCGATGACGCCGCATTCCGCCCCCGCCCGCCCGCATCTGCCACTTGCCCTTCTGGGCGCGGCGGGTGGCCTTGCCTTCCACGTTCTGTCCGAAGCGCTGGCGCAAGACTGGCTGCCCGAGCGGCTGGCCCTCGCCCTCGCCGCCTTCGCGCTGGTGTTCTTCACCGCCACGCTTGGCATGGCCGGGCCGCTCAGCCTGCGCCGCGCCATGCTGGCCGCCGCGCCGCTGGCGCTGGCGGTTTCGGGCCTGCTGGTGCTGGCCAGCCTGCGTTTCGACAGCGCCGCAGACCTGTTCCACAGCGGCATCCCGGTGCTGTCCGCCCTGACCCTGACCCTGCTGCCCTTGCCCTTCCTGATCGCGCAGGCGCGCGGCGATTGGCGCCATTACCCCACGCTGTTCGCCGAGGCCTGGGGCAGCGTGATCCGACAGGCGGCGGGCTGGCTTTTTGTCGGCGTGGCGCTGCTCACCCTCTCGCTTTCACAGGAACTCTTTGATCTCGTCGGGCTGAATTGGCTGCGGCGGCTGACCGACCTCGAGCTGTTCTTTCCCCTGTTCATCGGCGCCATGCTGGGCCTTGGCATCGCCGCCACGCAGGATATGCCGGGGCTGGTGGCGCCCGATCTCGTCATCCGCCTGATGCGGCTGATGGCGCCGGTGCTGCTGGGGGTCTTGCTGATCTTCCTGATCGCCCTGCCGCTGCGCGGCTTCGAGACGCTGTTCCGCACGCTTTCGGCGGCCAGCGTGCTGCTCAGCCTCGCCGTGATGATCACGGCGCTGGTCACTGCCGCCGTCGAACGCTCTGCCTCCGAGGCGACCCATTCCCCCCTCATCACGCAGGCCGCGCGCGCCCTGGCCGCCCTGCTGCCACTGCCCACCGGGCTGGCGCTCTGGGCGATCTGGCAGCGCGTGGCGCAATATGGCTGGACGCCCGACCGCCTGCTGGCCTTCTGCATCGCGCTGCTCGCGCTGGGGTATGGGCTGCTTTACCTGCATGCCGTGCTGCGCGGAGCCGCCTGGCAGGTCTGGCAACGCCGGGCCAATCTGGTCATGGCGCTGGTGGCCATCGGCCTTTCGGCGCTGCTGCTCACGCCGGTGCTGAACCCCGAACGCATCGCCACCGCCAGCCAGATGGCCCGGCTGGAGGCGGGGCAGATCGACACCGCGCGGCTCGATGTTCCGGCGCTGGCCGAATGGGGCCGCCCCGGCGCCGAGGCTTTGGCCAGCCTGCGCCAGCGCCGCGATGACCCCGCGCTGCAAGCCGCGCTGGCCCGGCTGGAGGATGCCGCTGCCCCCGCGCGTGCCGCGCCGCGCCGCGAAGGTCTCGCCGCCATGCTGCCGCTGCGCCCCGCCGAGGCCGCGCCGCTGCGCGATGCCGTGCTGGAGGCGCTCGACGCCATCGAGGTGACCGAGCTGCGCGACGCCTGCGGCATTGTCATCAACGGCCTGTCCGATTGCGCGATGGTGGCCGCCGATCTGATCCCCGATCAGCCGGGCCCCGAGGTGATTCTGGCGCGGCGAGACGAGGCCAACCGAATCCTGCTTTCGGCCTTTTCGGTGGTGGAGGGGCGGGTGATCCGGTTGGATTTTCAACAGTTTGGCCCCGCCGCCTTTTCGCAGCAAGAGGCAGATGCCGTGATGCGCGACCTGCAAGAGGGGGCCGCCATCCTGGCCCCGGCGCAGCTGCAAACCCTTTCGGCCGGGCGGCTGAAATTGCTGCTTTTGCCGACGCAGGAAGGAAATCGTTAATCTATCGGTCCTAGTCTGTTCTGGAATCAGAGGGATTCCGATGCACGGACTCATCAACCGATCCATTCAATGCTTCCTGCGCGACACCTATGGCGCCGCGATCTGGTCTGCCGTCACGCGGGAGGCGCAGCTGGGTTTCGACAGCTTTGAAACCATGCTGACCTATGACATCGCCCAGACCAATGCGGTGATCGAGGCAGCCTCGCGGCTGCTCGGGCGCCCGCGCGATACGGTGCTGGAGGATCTGGGGATCTACCTCGTCTCCCACCCCAATGTGCAGGCGCTGCGGCGGCTCTTGCGCTTTGGCGGTGTGACCTTCGCCGATTTCCTGCATTCGCTGGAGGATTTGCCGGGGCGCGCGCGGCTGGCGCTGCCCGACATCGACCTGCCGCAGCTGGAGCTGATCGACCACAGCGCCGCCGATTTCACCCTGATCTGCCGCTCCGGGCTGGCGGGGGCGGGGCATGTGGTGGTGGGCATCCTGCGCGCCATGGCCGATGATTATGGCGCGCTTTCGGTGGTCGAACATCTCGGCCTGCGCAATGGCGGCGAGGCGATCATGATCACCCTTGCCGAAAGCGATTTCACCTCGGGCCGGCGCTTCGATCTGGCGCTGAAGGCGGTGGCGGAATGAACCTGGCCTGCCTGCCGCAAACCGACTTCCAGCTTGGCCCCGAGGCGCTCGGGGCTCTGATGCCGCTGCATCTGGTGGTGGGCAGTGATGGCAAACTGCTGGGCTGCGGCCCCTCCATGCAAAAGCTGATGGAAAGCAAGCCACTGATCGGCTTTGATTTCTTCGATGTGTTCGAGATCCGGCGCCCCTCGGGCCTGGGCACTCTGGCGGCGCTGCGGGCGCGGGCGGGGGGGCGGATCTACCTCCATGCGCGGGCCTTGCCCGGCACCGGCTTTCGCGGCCTGGCCGTGCCGCTGGCGGGCGGCAGGGGCATGTTGGTCAATCTGTCCTTCGGCATCGGCGTGGTGGATGCGGTGCGCGACCATGCGCTGACGGATGCCGATTTCGCCGCCACCGATCTCGCGGTCGAGCTGCTCTATGTGGTCGAGGCGAAATCGGCCGTCATGCAGGAGCTGCGCGATCTGAACCTGCGGCTGCAAGGCGCCAAATCCGCCGCCGAGGAACAGGCCCTGACCGATACGCTCACCGGTCTGCGCAACCGTCGGGCGCTGGATGTCGCGCTGGCGCAGGCCGTGGCGGGGCCGCGGCCCTTCGCGCTGATGCATCTCGATCTCGATTTCTTCAAGGCGGTGAATGACACGCTGGGCCATGCGGCGGGCGATCATGTGCTGCGCAGCGTGGCCGATGTGCTGCTGGCCGAAACCCGCAGCAATGACACCGTGGCGCGGGTGGGCGGCGATGAATTCGTGATCCTGCTGCCCGGCCTGATCGACCCGACCCGGCTGGAGCAGATCGCCCTGCGCATCATCGCCCGGCTTTGCGAGCCGATCCCTTTCGAGGCCAGCTTCTGCCGCATTGCCGCCTCGGTCGGGGTCACCTGGTCCACCGCCTATGAGCGGCCCGATGCCGATACCATGCTGAACGATGCCGATCAGGCGCTGTACAGTGCCAAGCGCGCCGGGCGCGGCTGTGTGCATCTGCACAATATCCAGCCGCCCGGCAGTGCCGCGCTTGGCGCATGAGGCGCCGCCCGATCAGGAAGGGGCGGGCGCCGGGCGGCGCCTTGTCCTTGCCGCAGGCGCGCGGGCCGCGCCCTCAGGCCGCCGTGGCCGCCTCGCGCGATTGCGGCGACAGGATGCGCTCGGTCACTTCCGAAAGCGCCAGCGCCGCCGCGCCATGCGCCCAGAGCAAATCGCCCCAGGCATGGATCTCCACCGGCAGCCGGGGCCGCCCGGTGCGGATCACCAGCGTATCCATTTCTGCAAGCGTTTCCGTGGCATAGAGGTAATCATAGCGCATCCGGTCGCCCGACAGGATGATCAGCGCCGGGTCGAACAGGTTCACCACATTGGCCAGCCCCACCGCCAGATAGCGCCCGGCGCGGCGGAAGATCGACCGCGCGGTGGCATCGCCCGCCTTGGCCTGATCATAGAGCGTCTCCAGCAGCACATGGATCGGCTGCCCCTCGCGATGGCCCCAGTTCAGCGCCGTCGCCGCCTCGCGTGCCAGCGCGTAATCGGCGACATAGGCCTCCAGGCAGCCGCGCTGCCCGCAGCGGCACAGCGCGCCATCCAGCTGCACCTTGGTATGGCCCAGCTCCATCCCCACCCGCTGCGCGCCACGATAGATGCGGTGGTTCATCACCACCCCCATGCCCACGCCATGTTCGATGGTCACAACCGCGAAATCGCCCAAAGACCGGCCCGCGCCGAACCAGAGTTCTGCCAGCGCCACCAGATTGGCGTCATTGTCCACGCTGACCGGCACGCCCAGCCGCGCCGAGGCGGCGGCGGCCAGCGGCACATGGCGTTCGATCAGCACCGAGGACCACAGCGCCACCCCGTCCGCCACATCCACAAAGCCCGGCACCCCGATGCCGATGGCCGAAAGCGCGGCCCGCGTCAGCCCGGCCTTGGTGCAAACCCGGTCCAGCAGCGTCTCCACCGCATCCAGCAGCTCGTCCAGCGTCAGCGGGCCGGGGCGGCGCGGAATCACGTCATCGGCGATCAGATTGCCCGCGAAATCCACGATCACCGCCGTATGTTCGCGGTCCGACAGCTTCATCCCGGCGATGCGATGCGCATCGGCCCGCACGCCCAGCGCCACCGCCGGGCGGCCGCGTCCTTCCGTCTCGCGCGGGGCCGCGACCTCCTCGATCAGCCCGGCCTCGATCAGCTCGCCGGTGATCGTGGTGACCGAGGCCGGCGAGACCGCCAGATCCTTGGCCAGTTGCACCCGCGGGATCAGCCCCGCCGCCCGCACGCGCTCGAACACCTGCTGGCGCAGGGGCCGCTGCGCATCTGACAGCGGCGGAATCATCGGCCCGACGCCCTTGCGCGCCTCTGGCTCTGCCGGTCCCGGCTTCCCCCGTGTCATTTATTCGGCCTCCTAACAAAAAATCCCGCCAATCGGTTTTTTCTGCACCTGCATTGCTGCGATACGGCAGAAAAAAGCGTGAAATTTCAGACATCGGCAGCTTCGCCCATGATTCTTATTTTGACAACTGAAATTATTCGGTGCAGATTTTTGACATACTGGCGAATCTGCCGGTCGGGCCGCGTGCTGGCCCCATCTTTAGGGAGGATGAAATGCACAAGATTCTGCTCGCTGCGGTCGTGGCCGCTGCCGGTTTCTCGTCGGCTGCGCTGGCCGAGGGTCTGACCGTCGGCGTCAGCTGGTCGAACTTCCAGGAAGAGCGCTGGAAAACCGACGAAGCCGCCATCAAGGCCGCGCTGGAAGCTGCCGGTGCCAGCTATGTGTCCGCTGATGCCCAGGCTTCGGCCGCCAAGCAGCTCACCGATGTCGAGGCGCTGATCGCCCAGGGCGCCAATGCGCTGATCATCCTGGCGATGGACAAGGACGCGATCGGCCCGGCCGTCGACAAGGCCGCCGCCGAGGGCATTCCGGTCGTGGGCTATGACCGCCTGATCGAAGACCCGCGCGCCTTCTACCTGACCTTTGACAACAAGGGTGTGGGCAAGATCATCGCCGAGTCGGTCAAGGCCGCCAAGCCCGAGGGCAATTATGCCATCATCAAGGGCGACCCCGGTGACCCGAATGCCGGTTTCCTGCTGGAAGGCATGATGGAAGTCATCAAGCCCGATGTCGATGCCGGCAAGATCAAGGTCGTGGGTGAGGCCTCCTCCGAAGGCTGGAAGCCCGAGAATGCCCAGGCCAACATGGAGCAGATCCTGACCGCCAACAACAATGCGGTGGATGCGGTTCTGGCCCAGAATGACGGCATGGCCGGTGGCGCCATCGCGGCGCTGCAAGCCCAGGGCCTGAATGTGCCGGTCGGCGGTCAGGACGGCGATCTGGCCGCGCTGAACCGCGTGGCGCGCGGCACCCAGACCGTTTCGGTCTGGAAAGACAGCCGCCAGCTTGGCAAGGCCGCGGCGGAAATCGCGGTCGCTCTGGCCGGTGGCACCGCGCTGGATGCCGTGTCGGGCGCGACCAAATGGTCGGGTGGCGAGAAGGGTGTGGAGATGAGCGCCATCTTCCTGCAACCGACCCCGATCACCAAAGAGACGCTGAACCTCGTGATCGACGCGGGCCATATCTCGAAAGAGCAGGCCTGTGAGGGCGCGGCGGACGACGTCGCCGCCTGCAAGTAAGCCTGATCCTGCCCGGCGTCGGGGTTTCCCGACGCCGGTTTTTCCATTTTCGGACCGCCCGCCACACGCGCCGGGCGAGGGCGGGGCTGGCCCCTCTGCCTGTCCGTTTGCAGCCGCCTGACGCTGCCCCCTTTTCGTGTTGGACGAGGACATGACCCAGACACCCCACGCCTCCACCGACCCCGGCCTTGGCCCGGTCGCCCGTTTTCTGAAAGCCACCGAGATCGACACCCGCATGCTGGGCATGGTCGGTGCGCTGCTTGCGATCTGGGTGGGCTTCCACCTGTATGGCGCGCTGGTGAATGGCAATGGTGCCTTCCTCACCCCGCGCAACCTGTGGAACCTGTCGGTGCAGACGGCCAGCGTGGGCATCATGGCCTGCGGCATGGTGCTGATCATCATCACCCGCCATATCGACCTGTCGGTCGGCTCGGTTCTGGGCTTCACCGCCATGATCATGGGCATCGTGCAGGTCTGGATCCTGCCGCAAAGCCTCGGTCTGGGGCATCCGCTGATCTGGGTTGTCACCTGCCTTGTCGGCATGGTGGTGGGCACGGTGATCGGCGCCTTTCACGGCTGGCTGGTGGCCTATCGCGGCATCCCGGCCTTCATCGTCACGCTGGGCGGCCTGCTGATCTGGCGCGGCGCGGCCTATCTGCTGGCCGGGGGCGAGACCATCTCGCCGGTGGACAGCACCTTTGCCCTGCTGGGCGGCGGCCCGCTGGGCGCGGTCGGCGCCATGGGCAGCTGGATCGTCTGCGCCATCGCGGTGGCTGCGATCCTGTGGATGAACCTCTCCAGCCGCAAGGCGCGCCGCGCGCATGGCTTCCCGCTGCGCCCCCTCTGGGCCGAGGTGACCATGACCGCGCTGACCTGCGGCCTTGTCATCGGCGCCACGCTGGTGGTGAACGCCTATCCCTGGCCGAAGGGCATCGTCACCCAATATGCCGCCGCCAATAACCTCACCGTCCCGCCCGAGGGCCTGTTCATCAGCCATGGCTTTGCCATTCCGCTGCTGATCATGGTGGCCGTCGCCATCGGCATGACCGTGATGATGGGCCGCACCCGCTTTGGCCGCTATGTCTATGCCATTGGCGGCAACCCCGACGCGGCCGAGCTTTCGGGCATCAACACCCGCATGATGACGGTGAAGATTTTCGCCCTCATGGGCTTTCTCACCGGGCTCTCCGCCATCGTGGCCTCGGCCCGCCAGACCTCGGCCACCATCTCGCTGGGGCAGTTGGACGAGCTTTATGTGATTGCCGCGGCCGTGATCGGCGGCACCTCGCTGGCCGGCGGCGTGGGCAAGATCTACGGCGCCATTCTGGGCGCGCTGGTCATGCAAAGCCTGAAAAGCGGCATGGTGCTGATCGGCTTTGACGCCGCGATCCAGAACATCGTGGTGGGCATCGTGCTGGTGCTGGCCGTCTATGTCGACATTCTCTACCGCAAGCGCGCGAAATAAGGAGCCATTCCCATGAGCAATCCCCATTCCGCGACATCCGGCACGCCCTTGGTCGAGCTGCGCGACATCTCGATCGCCTTTGGCGGCATCAAGGCGGTGGATCACGTCTCGGTCGATCTGCACCCCGGCGAGGTCGTGGGCCTGTTGGGCCATAACGGCGCGGGCAAATCGACGCTGATCAAATGCCTGTCGGGCGCCTACAAGGCCGATAGCGGTGAAATCCTGATCAATGGCGAAAAGGCCGAGATCAGCAACCCGCGCGACGCCCGCCACTATAATATCGAGACGATCTACCAGACGCTTGCGCTGGCCGACAATCTCGACGCCGCCTCGAACCTGTTTCTGGGGCGCGAGCTGGTGGGGCCGGGCGGCTTCCTCGACGATGCCGCGATGGAGGCCGAGACCCGCAAGATCATGGGCCGCCTGAACCCGAACTTCCGCAAGTTCAACGTGCCGGTTTCGGCGCTGTCGGGCGGGCAGCGGCAATCGGTGGCGATTGCCCGGGCGGTCTATTTTAACGCCAAGATCCTGATCATGGATGAACCCACCGCAGCCCTTGGCCCCCATGAGACGCAGATGGTGGCCGAGCTGATCCAGGAGCTGAAGAAACAGGGCCTCGGCATCTTCCTGATCGAGCATGACATCCATGCCGTGATGGAGCTGTGCGACCGCGCCGTGGTGATGAAAAACGGCCAGAGGGTTGGCACGGTGAACGTGAACGAGGTCACCGATGATGACATCCTCGGCATGATCATCATGGGGAAAAAGCCCCCGCAGGCCTATTGAGACAACCGGGGGGTGCCGCAAGGCGCCCCCTTTTTTCCGATCAGCCCATCTCTTCCCGATCCAGAAAGACCGACCATGACCGACTTCTTCAAGGGCATCCCGCAAATCCGCTATGAGGGCGAGGGCAGCCAGAACGAATTTGCGTTCCGCCATTACAACCCCGACGAGATCATTCTGGGCAAGCGGATGGAGGATCACCTCCGTTTCGCCATGGCCTATTGGCACAGCTTTGCCTGGCCGGGCGGCGACCCGTTCGGCGGCCAGACCTTCGACCGCCCGTGGTTCGGTGACAGCATGGCGCTGGCCAGGCTGAAGGCCGATGTGGCGTTTGAGATGTTCGACATCCTCGGCGCGCCCTTCTACTGCTTCCACGATGCCGATGCCCGCCCCGAAGGCGCCACCTTCGCGGAAACCCTTCGGAACCTTGAGGAAATCGTCGATTACCTCGGTGAAAAGCAGGCCACGCACAAGACCCAGCTGCTCTGGGGCACCGCCAATATGTTCAGCCACAAGCGCTGGATGTCGGGCGCGGCCACCAACCCCGACCCGGATGTTTACGCCTATGCGGCGGCGAACGTGAAGGCGAACATGGATGCCACCCTGAAACTTGGCGGGCAGAATTATGTCCTCTGGGGCGGGCGCGAGGGCTATGAGACCCTTCTGAACACCGATCTGAAGGCCGAGCGCGCCCATGCCGGCCGCTTCCTGCAACAGGTGGTGGAATACAAGCACAAGATCGGCTTCAAGGGCGCCATCCTGATCGAGCCGAAGCCGCAAGAGCCCTCCAAGCACCAGTATGATTACGATGTGGCCACGGTCTATGGCTTCCTCGTGCAATACGGGCTGGAGAAAGAGGTGCAGGTGAATATCGAGCAGGGCCACGCCATTCTGGCCGGGCACTCGTTTGAACACGAGATCGCGCTGGCCTCGGCCCTGGGCATCTTCGGCTCCATCGACATGAACCGCAACGATTACCAGTCGGGCTGGGATACCGACCAGTTCCCGAACAACCACGCCGAAAAGGCGCTCGCCTTCTACGAAATCCTGCGCGCGGGCGGCTATACCACCGGCGGCACCAATTTCGATGCCAAGGTGCGCCGTCAAAGCCTTGATCCCGAGGATCTGATCCTCGCCCATGTCGGCGGCATGGATACCTGCGCCCGCGCGCTGAAATGCGCGGCCAGCCTGCTGGAAAACGGCGCGCTGGAGGCCGCACGGGAGGCGCGCTATGCGGGCTGGCAAAGCCCCGCCGCGCAGGCCATGCTCTCGGGCAACCTCGAGGCCGCCGCCGCCCGCGTCACCGCCGAAGGGCTTGAACCGGAACCGAAATCCGGCCGTCAGGAACGGCTGGAGAACCTCTGGAACCGGTTTCTCTGATGGACCTGCGGCGGCGACATTTCCTCACCCTTGCCGCCGCCGCGCTGTCGGCGCCCGCCTTGCCTGCGCGGGCGTCGGCCGACCCGGCCTGCAAGGTGGTCCTCGACTGGTATCGGCTGGTTCTGGAACTGGTGCGCCACACGGCCACCTATTCGCCCCCGGTGGCCGCGCGCGCCTTCGGCTATCTGGGCGTGATCGTCTGGGAGGCGCAGGCCCATGCCAGCGGCTTCACCCCGCTGGGCGGGCAGCTCAACGGCCTGAAACCCCTGCCGCAAGACCGCATGCTGCGCGACCCGGCGGCGGTGCTGCATGGCGCCATGACGCTGGGCGTGCGCAAGCTGTTCGGCAATACCGGCCCCACCGGCCAGCGCGCCATGGATGCGATGGAAAAGCGCCTTGATGCGCTGGTGAAGGCCAGCCCCAGCGATCTGGAAAAGGGCAGGGCCGTGGCCGCCCATATCCTCGACTGGGCCGCCACCGATGGGGGCGCGCAGGTGAAAAACCTCGGCTTTCCCGATGCCTATGACCCGTCGACCCAGCCCGGCGCCTGGGCGCCCACCTCGCCCATCCGCCTGCAACAGGCGCCGCTCTTGCCCGATTGGGGGCAGGTGCGCCCGATGGCCATGGCGCATGGCGCGGCCTGCACCCTCCCGCCGCCGCCCGATTTCAGCACCGAGCCGGGCTCTGCCTTCCACGCGCAGGCGATGGAGGTCTATACCACCGTCAAATCCCTCACGCCCGAGCAGAAGGCCATCGCGCGTTTCTGGTCCGATGACCCGATGCTGTCGCCCACGCCGCCCGGCCACTGGATTTCCATTCTGCTGGGCATTGCCGCGCGCGATGCCCTGCCGCTGCCGCGTCTGGCCGATGCGCTGGCCCGGCTGGGCGTGGCGCAGATGGATGCCTTCATCGCCTGCTGGCAGGCCAAGTTCACCTATAATCTCATCCGCCCGGTCAGCTATATCCGCAAGCATATCGACAAGACATGGGAGCCGCTGCTGATCACGCCGCCCTTCCCGGAATACCCTTCGGGCCATTCCACCCTGTCGGGCGCTTCCGCCGCCGTGCTGACCGCGATCTTCGGCGCGGGCTTCGCCTTTGATGACGCGACGCATGAGGATGACGGCCTGCCCCCCCGCCACTTTGCCGATTTCGCCGCCGCCGCACAGGAGGCCGCGCTGTCGCGGCTTTACGGCGGTATCCACTTCCGCGCCGCCATCGAACAGGGGCTGGCGCAGGGCGAATGCGTGGCTTCCTCTGCCATCCGGTTGAAAACACTATGAAATACCTTGCCCTTGCCCTTTGCGCCAGCCCCGCCCTGGCCGAAACCGGCCCGCAAGTGCCGCGCTTTCTGGCCGAGCCCTCGGCGCTCACCCACAGCTTCACCGGCGAATGGGAGTTCATGGTGGGCGGCGGCGTCGCCAGCTTTGATTGCTCGGGCGATGGCAAGCCCGAGCTGGTGATGGCGGGCGGCACCGCGCCCGCGCAGCTTTTCCTGAACGAAAGCACGTCCGAGGCCCTGCGCTTCACCCCGCGCAAGGCCGGGATCGAGCAAACCCAGGCCACCGGCGCCTATGCGCTGGATGTCGATGCCGACGGGATCACCGATCTGGCCTTGCTGCGGGTGGGCGAGAATATCCTCTATCGCGGCCTGGGCGATTGCCGGTTCGAGCGGGCCAATGAGGCCTGGGGCCTGCAAGGCGGTGATGGCTGGACCACCGCCTTCGCTGCCACATGGGAGCCGGGCGCCGCATGGCCGACGCTTGCCTTTGGCGATTACATCGACCGCCGCGAGGAGGCCTTCCCCTGGGGCAGTTGCACCGATAACCAGCTGTTCCGCCCAGATGCGGCGGGCGGCCCGGACGCCCGCCGCTTCGGCCCGCCCATCCCGCTCACCCCCAGTTTCTGCGCGCTTTCCATGCTGTTCACCGATTGGAACCGCTCGGGTCGGCCCGCGTTGCGCGTCTCGAATGACCGCGAATATTACAAGGGCGGGCAGGAGCAGATGTGGCATCTGGAGCCGGGCCAACCGCCGCGCCTTTACACCGAGGCCGAGGGCTGGAAGCGGTTGCGCATCTGGGGCATGGGCATTGCCGAGGCCGATCTGGATGCCGACGGCCTGCCGGAATATTTCCTCACCTCGATGGCCGACAACAAGTTGCAGGTGCTGAAACCGCCGCATGAGCTGCCGCAATATGACGATCAGGCCTGGAAGCGCGGCGTGACCGCGCATCGCCCCTATACCGGCGGTGATCCGCGCCCCTCGACGGCGTGGCACCCGGCCTTTGCCGATGTGAACAATGACGGGCGGCAGGATTTGTTCGTGGCCAAGGGCAATGTCTGGGCCATGCCCGATTTCGCGGAAGAAGACCCAAACAACCTGCTGTTGCAGGGGGCGGAGGGCGTGTTCACCGAGGCCGGAGACCGCGCGGGCGTGGCCTCCACCCTGCAAGGGCGCGGGGCGGCGGTGGTCGATCTGAACGCCGATGGCTGGCTGGACATCGTGGTGGTGAACCGCAATGGTCCCGCCGAGGTCTGGCGCAATGCCGGGGTTGAGGGCGCGCAAAACCACTGGGCCGCCATCCAGCCCCGCCAATCCGGCCCCAACCGCGACGCCATCGGCGCCTGGGTCGAGCTGCGCACGGGCGCGTTGGTGCAACGCCAGCCCGTCAGCGTGGGCGGCGGCCATGTCGGCGCGAGCTTCGGCCCGCTGCATTTCGGCCTCGGCCCCGCCACCAAGGCCGAAGCCCGCGTGCTGTGGCCCGACGGCACGGCAAGCGACTGGCAAGCCGTGACGACCGATGGTGTGACGGTGATCGAGCGCTAAACCGCCCCAATTGGCCGAGGCCATGTTGAAACGTGGGTCACATCTAAGGCGGTGAGCTACCCCCGCTCCAATGACCGAGGCCATCGCCTCGGTCACGCGGCACCGTCTCCGCGTTTGGGCCCGCCCTGCCGGGGTGAGGCAGGACCGTGGCCCCAGATGGGGCCGCGTGAGCCTGCCGAACGGCGCATTCGCGCCCACCGGGCGGCCACTTACAGGCTGAACAGGTCTTGCGGCAGCCGTTCCCACAGGGCCGCGAAAACGCGGTGCGTTTTCTACTCCGGCCCCATTTGGCCGAGGCCATCGCCGAGGTCACGCGGCTCCGTTTCCACATCGGGCCGTGGGCCCGAAGCCCACGGCCAGCGCCCGCCCCGCCATCGGCGGGCGCTTCGCCCCCGCCGGGGCAGGCACT
>NZ_JAEULU010000105.1 GCF_016792925.1 Gemmobacter sp. | reverse complement strand
CGGGTCGGAGCCTTCGGGCGCGGTCAGCACCGGCACACCGGCGCGCTGGCCCCAGACCTGCAATTGTTCAACGGCCGCCGCGCGGAATGTATCGCCCGCCGCGATCACCACCGATTTGCCCGCCGCCTTGAACTGCGAGGCCAGCTTGCCGATGGTCGTGGTCTTTCCCGAGCCATTGACCCCCACCACCAGCACCACTTGCGGGCGCTTGGGGTATAGCGGCATCGGGCGGGCGACCGGTTCCATGATGCGGGCCACTTCGGCGGCCAGTGCGGATTTCAGCTCGGTCGCGCCGACGCGGCGGCCCATCCGCCCCTCGGCCAGATTGGCGGCGACACGCATCGCGGTATCGACGCCCATATCGGCCTCGATCAGCGTTTCCTCCAGGCTTTCCAGCATGGCGTCATCCATGACGCGCTTTGGCTCGTCGCCGGCACCGAACAGCCGCCCCACCAGACCGGGCTTCTCGGTCGCCTCCGGCGCCTCATCCACCAGCGCCTCCAGAGAGCCCGCGATCTTGTCGGAGGACCGGAACATCCGGTCTTTCAGTTTTTTGAAGAACGACATAAGGCCCCCGGCGGAAATGCGTCCCATTCACCTAAGCCTTTCGGACGGCGGATGGAAGGCCTCTGGTCAAGTGCTGCGCGCGGCGCTAGCCTCCGGCGCAAACGCCAGAACCGAGGATTTTCCGATGTCGCATCCCGTGCCGATCCAGTTTCAACCCGTCGATGCCGAGGCGCTGGCCGCGGCTTCGGGGCGCCTTGCGCTGGTGGTGGATGAGGGCGGCAAGCTGGGCGCGGCGGGGCGCAAGCTGGACAAGCTGACGCGCGGGGCGCTGGCGCGCTATCTGGCCTCCGAGGCATTCGCCGGTCTGAAATCGGGCGAGAGCGCCGATCTGGCCTGGCCCTCGGGCCTTCAAGCCGAGGCCTTGCAGGTGGTGAAGCTGGATCGCACGGCCGAGGCCGAGGCCGGGGCCGCACGCAAGGCCGGGGGCGCCATCGGGCGCGCGCTGTCCAAGACGGGCACGCTGGTGCTGGCCGAGGGCGTCAAGCAGGCGGCAGAGCTGTCCTTTGGGCTGGCGCTGCGGGCCTATGGCTTCACCGCCCACAAAACGGGCGAGCATCCGCAGCCCGGCCCGGTGACCTTGATGGTGAGCGAGCCGGAAAAGGTGGCCGCCGAGGCCGCCCCCATGGCCGCGCTGGCCGAGGGCGTGTTCTTCACCCGCGATCTGGTGAACGAGCCCGCGAATATCCTGACCACCGATGATTTCGCCGCCCGTCTGGCCGCCATGCACGAGCTGGGGCTGGAGGTCGAGATTCTGGAGGAGGCCGAGCTGGCCCGCCTTGGCATGGGCGCGCTGCTGGGGGTGGGCCAAGGCTCTGAATCGCCCTCGAAAGTGGTGGTGATGCAGTGGAAGGGCGGCAAGGAGGGCGAAGCCCCGCTGGCGCTGATCGGCAAGGGCGTGGTGTTCGACACCGGCGGCATCTCGCTGAAACCGGCGGCGGGCATGGAAGATATGACCATGGATATGGGCGGCGCCGCCACCGTATCGGGCGTGATGCGGGCCTTGGCGCTGCGCAAGGCCAAGGCCAATGTGGTGGGCCTTGTGGGGCTGGTGGAGAACATGCCCGACGGGCGCGCGCAACGGCCCGGCGATGTGGTCCGCTCCATGAAGGGCGACACGATCGAGGTGATCAACACTGATGCCGAAGGGCGTTTGGTGCTGGCCGATGTGATGTGGTATGCGCAAGACCGCTTCAAGCCGGTGGGCATGATTGATCTGGCCACGCTGACCGGCGCCATCATCGTGGCGCTTGGCCATGAAAACGCAGGCGTTTTCTCCAATAATGATGCGCTTTGCGACCAGTTTCTGCGCGCCGCCAAGGCCGAAGGCGAAGGCGCCTGGCGCATGCCGATGGGCGAGGCCTATGACGCCAAGCTGAAATCGCGCATTGCCGATATGATGAATGTGGGCTCGCGCGATGGCGGGGCGATCACGGCGGCGCAATTCCTGCAACGCTTTGTGAAGCCGGAAACGCCGTGGATTCACCTCGATATTGCCGGCACCGCGCTGTTGAAGGCCGATAGCGCGCTGGCCCCCAAGGGCGCGACCGGCTGGGGCGTCATGGCGCTGAACCGGCTGATCCGCGACCGGTACGAGGGCTGATGCCGGTTCTGTTCTACCATATCACCCAAAGCTCGGTCGAGGTGACGGCCCGCACGCTTTTGGAAAAGGCGCTTGGGGCGGGCTGGCGGGTGATGCTGCGCGGGGGAGACCTCGCGCGGCTGGACTGGCTGGACCAATGGCTGTGGCTGAACCCGGAGGACGGGTTCTTGCCGCATGCCCTCGCGGGTGGTCCACAGGATGCTGACCAGCCGGTGCTGCTGGGCACCGGGCCGATTGTCAATGATGCCAAGGGCTTGATGCTGATTGACGGGGCCGAACCGCTGCCCGGCGAGGCGGCGGCGCTGGAGCGGGTCTGGGTACTGTTTGACGGGCAGAACGAGGCGGCGGTCAATGAGGCGCGGGGGTTGTGGAAGGCAGTGGTTGCCGAAAACCTGCCCGCGCAATATTGGTCCGAGGAAACCGGGCGTTGGGTGATGAAGACCGCTTCGGGTGGTGCGTCGGGCGCTTAATCGCGCCGGATCAGGCGCATCTGCGCGCCGTCGATCTCCAGCCGGTAGAGGTGGAGGTAATCCATTCCCAGCAGCGATCCCTCCATCTCGCCATCGGTGACATAGGCGGGGAGGCTGGCATCCTGCCAGTTCCCCAGCCGCACGTCCGACAGGCTGACGCGGGCGGTGCGCACCGTGCCATTGGCGGTCTGGGCCGAGCCGAGATAGGCGAGGCCCTCGGTCACAATGCCCAGCCGGGCGGCATCACGGCTGCCCAGCACGACATTGGATGCGCCAGTATCCACCATGAATTCAATGTCTTGTCCGGCGATGTTCAGAACCAGATAAAAGTGCCCATCGGGGGCGCGATGGGCAATCATCGCCGCGCCTTCGGTCTGTTGCGCCGGGGCGAAGCGCGGGCGGATGTCGTGCCACATGCCCCAGGCCGCCAGCCCGCCGACAAAGATTAGCAACCATGCGGAGGCCGCGCGCAGGGCAAACCCCATGCGCCCGCGATATTCCACCAGCGCCCAACCGCCCAGAACCACCAGCAGGATCGCCAGATAGACCCCGCGCGCGACGGTATCGCCCTCCATCACACCAGACCTGTGCCGCGAATGCCGTCGATCACGAATTGCACCGAAAGCGCCGCCAGCAACATGCCCAACAGGCGGGTAATGACGATGGTGCCGGTGCGGCCCAGCATCCGCTCCAGCGGCGGGGCGGCCAGCAGGAAGGCAAAGGTGCAAGCCATCACGGCCAGCATCACCCCCATGGCAGCGGTAATGCCCTGTACACCGCCGCCCGCCTGACTGACCAGCAGGATCATCGTCGCAATCGCCCCCGATCCGGCGATCAGCGGCGTGGCGAGGGGGAAGACCGAGGGGTCATGGTCCGGCTCGGCATGTTGGCCCTCGCGCCGTTGGGTGCGGCGTTCAAACAGCATGTCCAGCGCGGTGAGGAACAGCAGGATGCCCCCGGCGATGCGGAAGGCGGGCATGGTGATGCCGATGAAGCCCAACAGCGCCTCGCCCGCCATTGCGAAGGCGGCCAGGATGAGAATCGCGATGATGCAGGCGCGCGTTGCCAGCGAGCGGCGCCGCTCCACGCTCATGCCGCGCGTCAGCGCGATGAACAAGGGCACAAGGCCCGGCGGGTCGATTACCACGAACAGCGTGGCAAAGGCGGTGATGAGGAAAGCGCTGTCGATCATCGTGCCATGGTGGCGCGGATCGCGGGGCGGTGCAAGGGGCGGCAGGATAGGCCCGCCGCCCTCGCAGACCTTGACTTACGCGAAGGTCAGGAAGCGGCCTTCATCGGCGATGAAGGTCTTCTCGGCGAAACCTGCCTCATGCGAGCCAAAGGGCATCTGCGCCCGCAGTTTCCAGCTGGCCGGCACGTTGAAAGCCTTGGCGGCGGGCTCGTCCGCGATCGGGCTGTAATGCTGCAACGAGGCGCCCAGACCGGCATCGGCCAGCGCATTCCAGACGGCAATCTGTGCCATGCCCGCCGAATGTTCCGAGAAGGTCGGGAAGGCATCGGCATAGAGCGGGAAGTTCTCTTGCAGGCCCTTCACGGTCGCCTGATCCTCATAGAACAGCACGGTGCCCAGACCGGCGGCAAAGGCTTTCATCTTGGCTTCGGTCGGCGCGAAGGCCTCGGCGGGCACGATGGCGCGCAGGGCGTCTTCGGTCAGTTGCCAGAACTGCTCGGACGCGGCGCCGAACAGGATGACCGCGCGCGAGGATTGCGAGTTGAAGGAGGAGGGCGACAGCCGGATCGCCTCCTTGATCAGCGCCTCGATCTGGTCATTGGACAGCGCGGTATTGCGGCCCAAGGCATATTGGGTGCGGCGCTTTTGCAGGGTGGCGAGGGTGGCATTGGTCATGGCGGGAAGCCCTTCTGAATGGTTCCCCTCCGATATGCTGCCGCGCAGAAAATCCCGCAATCCCTTGAGAATGTGCATTTCCGCACGGCAGCTGTGCGAGACTTACCCCGCCGCCTCCAGCTTTTCCTGGGCATCGAGCCACATGGCCTCGGCCCGGTCCAGCGCCTCCATCACCTCGGCGTATTTCTTGTTCCAGACCGCAAGATCGCCCTTGCGGCTGTCCTCATACAGCTCCGGGTCGGCCAGCTTGGCGGCCAGTTTGTCGCGCATGTCATTGATCTTGCCCAATCGCTCCTCGCATTTGCGCACCTCGGCGCGCAGGGCCAGAACCTCGTCACGGCTGGCTTTCTTGGGCTTTTCCACCGGCTTGGCGGGTTTGGCAGGCTCGTCACCCGCCAAAAGCTCGGCCCGGTAGGTTTCCAGATCCTTCTCATAGGGCGTGACAGCGCCGCCCTTCACCAGCCACAGCCGATCCGCCACCAGCCCCAGCAGGTGCATGTCATGGCTGACCAGAATCACCGCGCCGGAATATTCGGTCAGCGCCTCGACCAGTGCCTCGCGGCTTTCGATGTCGAGGTGGTTGGTCGGTTCGTCCAGGATCAGCAGATGCGGCGCGTCGATGGTGGCAAGCAGCAGCGAAAGCCGCGCCTTCTGGCCGCCCGACAGCCGCCCGACCACGGTTTCGGCCTGATCGGCCATCAGGCCAAAGCCCGCCAGACGCGCCCGCAGTCGGGGCTGGCCTTCCTCGGGGCGCAGGCGCTGCACATGCTGCAAGGGCGTCTCGTCCAGATGCAGCTCCTCGACCTGATGCTGGGCGAAAAAGCCGATGCGCAGCTTGGAATGGCGGTGCAACTGCCCGC
>NZ_JAEULU010000068.1 GCF_016792925.1 Gemmobacter sp. | reverse complement strand
AAGTTTCTCGGCCAACAGCTTGGAAAGCGTGGATTTTCCCTCGCCATTGCGCCCCAGCAGCGCGATGCGGTCATCCTGATCAATCCGCAAGGAGAGATGGCGCAGGATCACGGTATCGCCATAGCCGGTGCTGGCCTGCTCCATATTGATGATGGGGGGCGACAGGGCCTCGGGCGCGGGGAAGGTGAAGACCATCTTGCGCGCCTCCTCGGGCGCGGTGATGGGGGTCAGCTTCTCCAGCATCTTCACCCGGCTTTGCGCCTGCACGGCCTTGGAGGCCTTGGCCTTGAAGCGATCCACGAAACTTTGCAGATGGGCGCGGCGCGCCTCGACCTTCTTGGCCTCGGCCACCTGCACGGCGCGGCGTTCGGCCATCTGGCGGGCGCACTGGTCGTACCCGCCCTGCCAATAGGTCAGTTTGCGATTGTCCAGATGCAGGATACCCTGCACGGCGCGGTTTAGCAGGCCGCGATCATGGCTGATGATCAGCACGGTATGGGGATATTTTTGCAGGTAGCTTTCCAGCCACAGCGCGCCTTCCAGATCAAGATAGTTGGTCGGCTCGTCCAGCAGCAGGTAATCGGGCTGCGCAAACAACACCCCCGCCAGCGCCACCCGCATGCGCCAGCCGCCCGAAAAATCGGAACAGGGGCGCAGCTGGGCCTCGGCATCAAAGCCAAGCCCGCGCAGGATGGCAGAGGCGCGGCCCTCGGCGCTCCAGGCGTCAATATCGGCCAGACGGGTTTGAATATCGGCAATCCGGTGCGGATCGGTGGCGGTCTCGGCCTCGGCCAGCAGCGCCGTGCGCTCGGTATCGGCCTGCAACACCGTGTCGATCAGCGAGGTGGCCGACGAGGGAACCTCCTGCGCGACGCCGCCGATGCGGGCGCGGGCGGGGATCGAGATCTCGCCCCCCTCCAGCGCCAGCTCTCCCCGGATCAGGCGGAACAGCGTGGTCTTGCCCGCGCCATTGCGCCCGACAAGGCCAACCTTGTGGCCGGTGGGAATGGTGGCCGAGGCCCCCTCGAACAGGGGCCGGCCTTCGATATTATAGGTGATGTCATTGATGCGCAGCATGATGCCCCCGCCTTGCCGCAAGGCCGGGCGGAGGTCAACCGCTCACAGCGTCATGCGGGTGCCGCCCGCGCGGGCCGAGGCGGCAATCGCGTGAATCACCCGCTCGATCCGCAGCCCGGCCTCGAAATCGGGCTGCGCCTGTTCCAGCCCGGCAATGCCGCGCAACAGACGGGCGCATTCGATCACCTTGAGGTCATTGAACCCCAGCTGATGCCCCGGCGCCGGGCAGAATTCGCCATAGGGCGCATGGGCCGGGCCGGTCAGGATGGTCTTGAAGCCCTGTTCGGCCTTGGGGCCTTCGTTTTGATAAAGCTGAAGCTCGTTCATCCGCTCCTGATCGAACACGATCATGCCCTTGGTGCCATGCAGCTCGAAACCCAGCCGCGATTTGCGCCCCCAGGCCGAGCGCGAGATCACCATCGAGCCTTGCGCGCCATTGGCGAAGCGCAGGATCACGCTTGCCGCATCCTCGTTTTCCACCACGCCGCGCCCGGTGCCATCGGGCAGGGGGCGGGTCTCATGTATGGTCTGCATATCGGCAATCAGGCTGGCGACCGGCCCCATGAGGCCATGCGCCATGCTGACCAGATGGGTGCCAATGTCGCCAAGCGCGCCGAGGCCCGCATCTTCCAGCTTGGCGCGCCAGGACCAGGGCAGGTCGGGATCGGCCTGATAATCCTCGTCGACCCAGCCGCGAAACTGCACCAGCCGCCCGATCGCCCCCGATTGCGCCAGACGCTGCGCATGTGTGAAGGCGGGGTTGGAGATGTAGTTATAGCCCAGCATCGTGGTCACACCCCTGGCGCGGGCCGCGGCCGCCATCTCCTCGGCCTGCGCCAGTGTCAGCGCCATCGGCTTTTCACACCAGACATGCTTTCCGGCGGCAATGGCGGCCATGGCCATCGGGTGATGCAGCCCGTTCGGCGTGGTGATCGACACCACGTCGATGGCCGGATCGTTGACAAGCGCCTGCCAGTCATCGGTGGCACCCGCAAAGCCGAACTGATCGGCCATCACCTCGGCCCGGGCCAGAGGGGTTTCGCACAGCAGGCGCAATTCGGGCGTCTCCACCGCGCCATTCACGCCCCCCAGAACCGCCTTCACGTTGCGCCATGCCAGCGCATGGGTCTTGCCCATGAAGCCCGTGCCGATTACGCCAATTCCCAACGCCATCGCGGCCTCCTCCTGCTTTGCTATTGGAATATTTGTTCCATGGGTGCTAGGCTGGGCGCCGATTGTCAAGGATGAGATCATGCAGACCGACGATCCGGTGATGCCAGAGCCGCCTCGCAGCATCGAAGCCTTCCGCTCCAGGCTCGCGAACATCGCGCCGGGCCTGCCAAAGCGTTTGCGGCAATGCGCCGATCACATCGCCGCCCATACCGAACGGATCGCCGTCTCCACCGTGGCCGAGCTGGCCGCCGGGGCCGATGTGCCGCCCTCGGCGCTGATGCGCTTTTGTCAGATCATGGGATTCTCGGGGTTTTCCGAGATGCAAAAGCTGTTCCGCGACGCCTTTGCCCCCGGCTGGCCGGATTATGCGACGCGGTTGAACAACCTGAAAGACAATGGCAGCGGCAGCCCTGCGGCGCTTTTGGCCGAGTTCGTGGAGGCCGGGCGCGCCAGCCTCGAGGCGCTGGCGAAAACCGCCGACGAGGCCGCGCTGATGCAGGCGGTCGAGGTGCTGGCCCAGGCGGAAACCGTGCATGTCGTGGGGTTTCGGCGCGCCTTTCCGGTGGCCAGCTATCTGGCTTATGTGTTTGAAAAAATGTCGGTTCCTGCAATGCTGCATGATGGCGTCGGCAAGCTGGACCACCGCCACGCGCTGCGGGCGGGCGATGCCATTCTGGCCATCACCTTCGCCCCTTACAGCGAGGAAACCCTGAACCTTGCCGCCGATGCGGCAGCGCGGGGCATGCCGGTGGTGGGCCTGACCGATCACCATGGCAGCCCCTTGGCGCGCCATGCAGGTGCCGTGCTGACGGTGCCAGAGGTGGATTTCGGCGCCTTCCGCTCGCTTTCCGCGACCATCGCCTTGGCATTGACGCTGGCCGTTGCCGTGGGCTCGCGCCGCACCGAGACGGCGGGCTGAAAGGTGGGCTGGCCCGCCCGGCTGCAAATTCCCGCTTCCCCCCTGCAATAAAATGGAATAAAAATTCCAAAAGGCGACAATCCGAATCTGGTTGTCGGAGGGGGGAGGCTTGAGATGAAGACGCTCGACGTCATCACCATCGGCCGCGCGTCGGTCGATCTTTACGGCGCGCAGATCGGTGGGCGGCTGGAAGACATGGGGTCATTCCAGAAATATATTGGCGGCAGCCCCTGCAACATTGCAGCCGGAACCGCGCGGCTTGGCCTGAAATCGGCGCTGATCACCCGTGTCGGCAACGAGCATATGGGCCGTTTCATCCGCGAGGAACTGGCGCGCGAAGGCGTCGATGTGCGCGGCGTGACCACCGACACGGAGCGGCTGACCGCGCTGGTGCTGCTGGGCATCCGTGATGAAGAGCAATTCCCGCTGATCTTTTACCGCGAAAACTGCGCCGATATGGCG
Source organism: Gemmobacter sp. (assembly GCF_016792925.1). GTDB lineage: Bacteria > Pseudomonadota > Alphaproteobacteria > Rhodobacterales > Rhodobacteraceae > Gemmobacter. The sequence continues at coordinate 12,924 of NZ_JAEULU010000068.1, read as the reverse complement.
CTGTGCGAGGATGACATCGACCCCGCGCTGATCGGCGACAGCCGCGCGGTGGTGGCGACCGGCACCCATCTTTCCAACCCGAAAACCGAGGCCGCCACGCTGAAAGCGCTGCGTCTGGCCCGCGAGACCGGGGCGCAAACCGCGCTGGACATTGACTACCGCCCCAATCTTTGGGGGCTGGCCGGGCATGGCGATGGCGAAAGCCGCTTTATCGAAAGCGCCGCCGTCACGGCCAAGCTGCAATCGACGCTGCATCTGTTCGATCTGATCGTCGGCACCGAGGAAGAGTTTCACATCGCGGGCGGCAGCACCGATACGGTCGCGGCACTGCGGGCGGTGCGCGCCGTTTCCCGCGCGACGCTGGTGTGCAAACGCGGTGCTGCCGGGGCGGTGGCTTTCACCGGCGCCATCCCCGACAGTCTGGATGACGGCGAAACCGGCCCCGGCTTCCCGATCGAAGTCTTCAACGTGCTGGGCGCGGGCGACGGCTTCATGTCGGGGCTGCTCAAGGGCTGGCTCGATGGCGAAGCCTGGCCGGTCGCGCTGAAATATGCCAATGCCTGCGGCGCTTTCGCGGTCAGCCGTCACGGCTGCACCCCGGCCTATCCCAGCTGGACCGAACTGCAATTCTTCCTGAACCGCGGCGTGATCGAGCCTGCGCTGCGCAAGGATGCCGCGCTGGAGCAGGTGCATTGGGCGACCAACCGTCACAAGGATTGGTCGACGATGCGGGTCTTTGCCTTTGATCACCGCATGCAACTGGAGGCGATGGAGGGGGCCACCCCGAAAAAGATCGGCGCTTTCAAGGAGTTGTGCCTTGAAGCTGCGCTGCGGGTTCAAGATGGCCGTTCCGGTTACGGCATCTTGTGCGATAACAGGCTGGGGCGCCACGCGCTGCATGCGGCCTCGGGTTCGGGCCTGTGGATCGGGCGCCCCGTGGAGTGGCCGGGCTCGCGCCCGCTGACGCTGGAACCCGAGCTGGGCGCCGATTTCGGCGGTTTGCAGGAATGGGCGTTGGAAAACGTCTGTAAGGTGTTGTGCTTCTATCACCCCGAGGACAGCGCCGAAATGAAGGCCGAGCAAGAGGCCGTGGTGCAGCGTCTGTTTCAGGCTTGCCGCCGCAACCGCTTGGAAATGCTGCTGGAAATCATTCCGTCCAAGGTCGGGCCGGTGGATGATGACACTTCGGCCACCATCATTCAGCGGTTTTATGACATCGGCATTTACCCTGATTGGTGGAAGCTGGAGCCCTTTACCACCGATGCGGCCTGGGCCAAGGCGTGCGAGGCCATCACCCGCAATGATCCGCATACCCGCGGCATCGTGGTTCTGGGTCTTGATGCGCCTTCTGAACAACTGGCGGCCAGCTTCGCCCTGGCGGCGCGGCACGATCTGGTGAAGGGGTTCGCCGTCGGGCGCACCATCTTTGCCGAGGCGGCGCGGCAATGGCTGGCGGGCAGCATCTCTGACGCCGAGGCCGTGGCTGATATGGTGGCCAAATACGAAAACCTCTGCCGGGTCTGGGACACGGCACGCGCCAAAAAGGAACTGGCAGCATGACGACGATCCGCTTGACCGCCGCACAGGCCATGGTGAAATGGCTCTCGGTGCAGATGACCGAAGAGGGCGAGCGGTTCATCGAGGGCATCTGGGCGATCTTTGGCCATGGCAACGTGGCCGGGATCGGCGAGGCGCTGTATCACGCCAAGGACAGCTTCCCCACCTGGCGCGGCCATAACGAACAGACCATGGCCCATGCCGCGATTGCCTTTGCCAAGACTCACAAGCGGCGGCGGGCGATGGCGGTCACCTCCAGCATCGGGCCGGGGGCGACCAATATGGTGACCGCCGCCGCGCTGGCCCATGTGAACCGCCTGCCGGTGCTGTTCGTGCCCGGCGATGTGTTCGCCAATCGCGCCCCCGATCCGGTCTTGCAACAGATCGAGGATTTCGACGACGGCACCGTATCGGCCAATGATTGCTTCCGCCCGGTCTCGCGCTATTTCGACCGCATCTCGCGCCCCGAACATCTGCTGACGGCGCTGCCGCGTGCGCTGCGGGTGATGACGGACCCGGCGAATTGCGGCCCGGTTTGCCTTGCCTTCTGTCAGGATACGCAGGCCGAAGCCTATGATTATCCGGCTGATTTCTTTGAACCGAAGGTCTGGTTCATCCGCCGCCCCGAGCCGGATCAGCGCGAGCTGGAGGCGGCGGTGGCGGCGATCAAGGCAGCGAAAAAGCCGCTGATCGTGGCGGGTGGCGGCGTGATCTATGCGCAGGCCGAGGTCGATCTGCTGGCTTTTGCGCAAAAGCACAACATCCCCTTCGTGGAAACCCAGGCCGGCAAGGGCGCGATCGACTGGGAGAATGACCTCCATTTCGGCTCGCCCGGTGTGACCGGCACCGCTTGCGGCAACAAGCTGGCGGCGGAGGCTGATCTGGTCATTGGCGTCGGCACAAGGTTCCAGGATTTCACCACGGGGTCCTGGACGGTGTTCTCGGCGCCGGGGCGCAAGATCCTGTCGATCAACATCCATGGCTATGACGGGCAAAAACGCGGCTCGCAGCCGCTGGTCGCCGATGCCAAGGTCGCGCTGGCCAAGCTGACGGCTGCTTTGGGCGATACTCGCTTTGCGGACCCGGATTTCGCCGCCCGCAAGGATTGGTTCGCCACCACTGACGGGCTGTTCGCGCCGCCGGAAGGCAATGCGCTGCCGACCGATGCCCAGATCATCGGCGCGGTGACGCGGGCGACTGGCAAGGATTCGGTCATCATGTCGGCGGCAGGCACCATGCCGGGCGCGCTGCATGTGTTGTGGCGCGCGGCGGCAGGCGGCTACCATATGGAATATGGCTTCAGCTGCATGGGCTATGAGGTCGCTGGCGCCATGGGCATCAAGATGGCCGCGCCGGAAAAACATGTGGTCTGCATGGTCGGCGATGGCTCCTATATGATGGCCAATAGCGAGCTGGCGACAGCGGTGATGATGGCCGTGCCGTTTACCGTGGTGCTGACCGACAACCGGGGCTATGGCTGCATCAACCGGCTGCAACAGGGCTGCGGCGGCGCGCCGTTCAACAATATGCTGGATGACAGCTATCACGTGAACGCGGCCCATATCGACTTCATCGCCCATGCGGGCTCCATGGGGGCGATCACCCGCAAGGTAGCCAGCGTGGCCGAGCTGGAAGCCGCCATGGCGGAGGCCAAGGGGGCCAGCCTGCCCACCGTGATCCTGATCGAGACCGATGCGGGCCCCGGCACCGGGGCGGGTGGCACCTGGTGGGATGTGGCCGTGCCGGAAGTCTCGGTTCGCCCGCAGGTGAATGCCGCGCGCGAAAATTATGTGACGAACACCGCCCGCCAATGGCTGGGCAACTGAGAGCAAGACCATGATCCAATTCGGAACCAACCCCATCGCCTGGGCCAATGACGACGACCAGACCATCGGCGCCCATATCCCCACCGCCCGCATTCTGGACGAGGCCGGTCGCCAGATCGGCTTTGACGGCATCGAGAACGGCCATCGTTGGCCGAACGAGCCGGAGGCGCTGCGCGCTTTGCTGGCCGAATACGGCCTCAAGTTCATCTCGGGCTGGTATTCGACCGAATTGCTGCTGCGCTCGGTCGAGGACGAGATCGCGGCGGTGCAGGGCCATCTGGCCAAGCTGAAGCATAATGGCTGCAAGGTTTGCATCGTCTGCGAAACCTCCAATGCCATTCATGGCGACGCGAAAAAGCCGGTGAATGACCGCCCGGTTCTTTCCTCGGCGGAAATGGTGGCTTTTGGCGCCAAGCTTGAGGCCTTTGCCGCCTATCTGGCGGGCGAGGGTGTCACGCTGGTTTACCATCACCACATGGGCACCATCGTGGAAAGCCCCGAGGAGATCGACGCGCTGATGGCGGCGACCGGGCCGCATACGCATCTGCTGTTCGATGCCGGCCATTGCACTTTTGGCGGTGGCGATCCGGTGGCGGTGCTGACCAAACACGCCGCCCGGGTGCGCCATTTCCATGCCAAGAACATCCGCCCGGCGATCACCGCGAAGGTGCGGGCCGAGGGCTGGAGCTTCCTGCAAGGGGTTGTCGGCGGGGCCTTTACCGTGCCGGGCGATCAGGAGGGCGGGGTCGATTTCGCGCCGCTGTTGAAGATTCTGGCCGATCACAGCTATGACGGCTGGATCGTGATCGAGGCCGAGCAGAACCCGGACGAGCGCAATCCCCTGCTGTATCAGACCCTTGGCCTGGCGACGCTGAAGCGCCTGGCGCGTGAGGCTGGTCTCGTGTGAGACGGGCGGAGGCGGGGGTTTCACACCCCCGCACCCCCGTGGGATATTTTTGAACAGATGAAAGGTAGGCCGATGAGCCAGCTTTTGCGCAAGCCCTTTGGCACTCATGGCAAGGTGCATGAGATCACGCCGCAATCGGCGGGCTGGCGTTACGTCGGGTTCTCGCTTTACCGGCTGCGCGCCGGGGAGACGGTGGCCGAGGCCACCGGTGCCCAAGAGGTGATCCTGGTCATGGTCGAGGGGAAGGCCGCGATCACTGCCGCAGGGCAGGATTGGGGCGTGCTGGGCGAGCGCATGAATGTGTTCGAGAAGACGCCGCCGCATTGTCTTTATGTTCCCAATGCGCAGGAGTGGCGGGCGGAAGCCACCACAGATTGCACCATCGCGGTCTGCGCCGCGCCGGGCCAGGGCGGCCACGCGGCGCGCAGGCTGGGGCCGGAGGGCATCACGCTGACGCAGCGTGGCAAGGGGCCGAACACCCGCTGGATCAACAATATCGCCATGGAGGCCGAGGATGTGGCCGACAGCCTGTTGGTGACGGAAGTGTTCACGCCTGCGGGCAATTGGTCCTCCTACCCGTCGCATCGCCATGACGAGGATGATTTCCCCCGCATCACCTATCTGGAGGAAACCTATTACCATCGGGTTAACCCTGCCGAGGGTTGGGCCATTCAGCGCGTATATACCGATGATGGCACTCTGGATGAAACCATGGCGGTGAAGGATGGCGAGGTGGTGCTGGTGCCGCGCGGCCATCATCCTTGCGGGGCGCCGCATGGGTTTGAGCTGTATTATCTGAATGTCATGGCCGGGCCGCGCCGGGCCTGGCGCTTCCAGCCTGCGCCGGAAGTGGAAAGCGTGATCGCCCGCGACGCCTGAATGGTTGCGCCGCCCCGCAGGCCTTGGCAGAACAGGCTGACGGAGTGGAGGGCGTGCGATGCAGGAACTGGAACTGGCCATGGCAGCGGTGCCGCTGCCCATGCTGCATATCGCTGCCGATCAGCGGATCACGGCAGCCAATGCGGCGGGCACTGAGTTTTGCGGTGCCGTGGCGCTTGGCCGGCATTTCGGGCTGACCTTCCGGCAGCCTGCGCTGGTCGGGGCGATTGAGGCCGCACTGGCGGGGGGTGCGATGCGCCGCCTGCGCGTGACCATCATGCGCGACGGGCATGACCTCGTGTTTGACGTGACCGTCGCACCCGGCCCCAAGAACGGCGCGCTGATCACCTTGCAGGATATGACCGAGCTGGAACAGGTCACCCAGTTCCGCCGCGATTTCGTTGCCAATGTCAGCCATGAATTGCGCACGCCGCTGACGGCATTGATGGGCTTCATCGAGACATTGCAAGGCCCGGCGCGCGATGATGTCGCCGCGCGCGAGCGCTTTCTGGGCATCATGGCGCGCGAGGCCGGGCGCATGGCGCGGCTCGTGCGCGATCTTTTGTCGCTGAGCCGGGTGGAGGCGCAGGAGCGCCAGCGCCCTGAAACCCAGGTCGATCTGGCGGGGCTGCTGTCCGGCGTCGCCGCCACGCTGCGCCCCATGGCGATCGAGGCCGGGGTGAGCCTGACGCTGGAGGGGGTGGGCATCGCCCGCATGATCCGGGGGGATGGCGATCAGCTGACTCAGGTGTTTCACAACCTTGTGGAAAATGCCGTGAAATATGGTGGCAATGGCAAGCGCGTCACGGTGCGCCTGCAAGCGCTCGACCAGATGCCGGGCGGGCAGGGCGGCGGGGTGGCGGTCTCGGTGGAGGATCAGGGCGATGGCATCGACGCCCAGCATCTGCCGCGCCTGACTGAACGGTTCTACCGGGTCGATACCCACCGCTCGCGCGAGAAGGGCGGCACCGGGCTGGGGCTGGCCATCGTCAAGCATATCGTCAGCCGCCATCGCGGGCGCCTGACCATCGACAGCACGCGCGGGCAGGGCAGCACCTTTACGGTCACGCTGCCCGTGGCCTGAGCCGAAATGCAAACGGGGGCCCGAAGGCCCCCGCGCGATCCAAAGATGGCAGGCTTATTTCGGCCCGATCATCATGACCATCTGCTTGCCCTCAAGCTTGGGCATGGATTCGATCTTGCCCGCATCGGCGACATCCGCCGCAACACGGTTGAGCAATTGAAGCCCGAGATCCTGGTGCGCCATTTCGCGGCCCCGGAAGCGCAGGGTGACCTTCACCTTGTCGCCTTCGCCCAGGAACTTCAGCACGGCGCGCATCTTCACATCATAATCATGGTCATCCGTGCCGGGACGGAACTTGATTTCCTTGATCTCGATGATCTTCTGCTTTTTACGAGCCTCGGCCTCGCGCTTTTGCGTCTCGTATTTGAACTTGCCGAAGTCCATGATCTTGCAGACCGGCGGTTCCGCATTGGGCGAGATCTCGACCAGATCGAGACCGGCCTCCTCGGCCATGGCCATGGCGCGGGCGGGGGTGACCACGCCAACATTCTCGCCATCGGCGCCGATCAGCCGGATTTCCGGCGCGCGGATACGTTCGTTCACACGGGGGCCCGTTTCGCGTTGCGGCGGGGCGTTGTGGGGTCTGCGGGCTATGGCTGTGATCCTTCTGGCCATGAATATCGCGCGCAAAATAGGGCTTCGCGCGTGGCACTTCAACCGGATTCCGCCTGCCCGCCCCCGCATTCCCACGTCCATTCCTGCGACAGGCCGGGCTTCTGGCTGCATCTGCGCGAAATTTCCCCGCCGTTTCGGCAAATGCCACTCTTTTCAACAGGCTTGTGAAGTGCCATCTGTGGCACGCAACCGTGGCGGTTCCACGGAACGAAGGAGAGACAGGATGAACAGCAAGGTTCTCATTGGCGGCGCGGTGATCGTGGCTGCTGCTGCGGGTTACTATTTCTTCGGGCAGGATGCCGCCAAGGTGGCAGATGAGGCCGCGGCCACCGCGACCGAGGCTGCGGGCGCCGCCACCACCGCCGCGACCGAGGCGACCACCGCCGCAGCCACCGCGACCGAAGCGGCGGCAGATGCCGCGCAGGGGGCTGGCGCCGCCGCGACGCAGGCCGCGACCGAGGCCGCCAACGCAGCCGCCACCGCGACCGAGGCTGCGGGCGAAGCTGCCGCACAGGCCACCGAGGCCGCCACCGAAGCGGCTGGCGCGGCAGCGACCACCGCGACCGAAGCAGCCAACACGGCCGCCGATGCTGCCACCGCTGCGGCCGGTCAGGCGGCTGAGGCTGCCACCACCGCCGCTGCTGCGGCCACGGATGCGGCCAATACCGCTGCTGCCACCGCCACGGAAGCCGCCACCGAGGCCGCCACGGCTGCGACCGAGGCTGCCACCAACGCAACCGAAGCCGCTGCCGGTGCCGTTGCCACCGCCGTTGACGCCTTCAACCCGGCCAATTTCGATGCGGCCAAGCTGAATGGCATGATCGACGCCGCACCGCTGGATGACGCCACCAAATCGACGCTGAAAGCCGCTGTCGATGGCGCCGCCAAGAACCCGGCTCTGGTCGATGCCGCGCTGAAACAGGTGAAATCGGCGCTTGGCATGTAATCTGGCCTGAAAGGTCAACGCGGGCCGCCCCGGGCAACCGGGGCGGCCTTTTGATTTTCAGGGCAGAATGGTCACCCGCGGGCTTTGGCACAGATCGCCCGGCACGCGCTTTTCGGCCCCGTCGGCCAGGGTGGCAATCACCATCACCTTGCCACAGGCCACCAGCGAGATGGCCTGCCGCGCCTGCGCGCCGGGGGCAAGCGGGTCATAGGCACCGCCCAGATTGTCATCGACGATCTCGCCATCCGCGCGCAGCGGATAGACGCTGAAGGCGGTCAAGACCTGCGCCGTCTGGTTCTCGACCTCGATCTGCACCCGCTCGTCGCTGGCATCGGTGGCGGTCGGGGTGCAGGCGGGCAGGGCGCACAGGGCAAGCGCGGACAACAGGGCTTTCATGGCAGGGCCTCCAGGATGGGTTGGCCCAACCTGCCCGCGCCTCTGGCAGGCGGCAAGCAAAAAGCCGCGAGCACGGCTCGCGGCTTTGGTCATGCCGGGTGGGTGCGGGTTACACGCCGTCGCCGACGAAGGCCTTTTCCACCACGAATTCGCGCGGCTCGGAATTGGCGCCCTCGCGCAGGCCAAAGCCCTCCAGCACCGCCATCACATCCTTGTTGAAGGCCAGGCTGCCGCAGACCATCGCGCGGTCGGTCGCCGGGTCCATCGGCGCGAGGCCAAGATCGGCAAACACCTTGCCCGAAGTCAGGTTGTCGGTGATGCGGCCCTTGTGATGGAACTCTTCGCGCGTGGTGGTGGGGTAGTATTTCAGCTTGTCTCCCACCAGCTCGCCGATCAGCGGATCATCCTTGAGGCTTTCGACCAGTTGACGGCCATATTCCAGCTCTGCCACCGTGCGGCAGGTATGCATCATGATGACTTCATCATATTTTTCATAGGTTTCCGGCTCGCGCATCAGCGAGGCGAAGGGCGCAATGCCGGTGCCGGTGGCCAGGAACCACACGCGCTTGCCGGGCAGCAGCGCGTCATGCACCAGCGTGCCCACGGGTTTGGGGCGCAGGATGATCTGCTCGCCGGGCTGGATGTGCTGGAGCTTCGAGGTCAGCGGGCCATCCGGCACCTTGATCGAATAGAACTCCAGCTCCTCATCCCAGGCGGGCGAGGCGATGGAATAGGCGCGCAGCAAGGGTTTGCCATTATCGCCCAAGAGGCCGATCATCACGAACTCGCCCGAGCGGAAGCGCAGCGATTGCGGGCGCGTCACGCGGAACGAGAACAGGTTGTCGGCCCAATGCTTGACCGAGGTGACGGTCTGCGCATCAGGCAGGGTGACTTTGGCGGCAGCGGTTTCGGACACGGGTTTTTGCTCGGTCATGGAATATCAAATCCTGAATATGTCAGGTGAGGGCGCGAGGAAAGCCGGAAATGGGGAAAGCCGGAATTCAGGCGCGCAGGCGCGCCTGATAGTCATGGGCCTTCCAGTCGGCACGGAACTGCCACTGGCTTTCGGGCTGGCGGGCGGCGAGGGCGTCGGGGATTTCCACGGCGTCAAAGCCGACACGGCGGGCCATGGCATATTGCTCGGCGATCACCGGGCCAAAGGCACGCAGCTCGCCGGTATAGCCCAGCATCCGCAACCGGCGGGCAATGGTGAAGCCGCGCCCGTCGCTGAACGACGGAAAGGTGATGCGGATCAGCGCAAGCTGGCCCAGCACCGGCTCCAGTGCGGTGGGATCTTCGGTATGGGCGATGTCCACCGCCGTGCCGGCGCCCAGATCGGCCAGACCGGGGTTCACGGTATCGGCCACAGGCGAGAAACCTTTATCGGTGACGATCACGCTCATGCTGCGTTCTCCCCAGAGCTTTGGCCGCCGCGCACCGGCTTGCCGTTGATGAAATGGATGCCGCATTCGGTTTTCTGGCTGCCGCGCCAGCGGCCCGCGCGCGGGTCTTCGCCGGGTTTCACCGGGCTGGTGCAGGGCGCGCAACCGATGGAGGGATAGCCCTTCGCAACCAGCGGATGCCGGGGCAGGCGGTTGTTCACGATGTAATCCTCGAGATCCTCGCGGCCCCAATGCGCCAAGGGGTTCACCTTGATGCGGGTCTCGCCCTCGGCCTCGAAGAAATCGACCTCCTGCCGGGTGGCGCCCTGAAAGCGCTTGCGCCCGGTGATCCAGCCGTCAAAGCCCTTCAGCGCGCGCTCCAGCGGCTCGACCTGGCGCACGGCGCAGCAGGCATCGGTGTTGAACTGATGCAGCGTGCCATCGGGGTCTTCAAACTCCACCTTTTTCGGATGGGCGCGGATGGTGCGAATATCGCACAGCGCCAGCTTCTCGGCCAGCTCGCGCTGGTAATCCAGCGTTTCGCGAAACAGCATCCGGGTATCGACGAACAGCACCGGGGTTTCCGGCGCGATCACCGAGACCAGATGCAGCAGCACCACCGATTCCGCCCCGAAAGACGACACCAGCGCCACCTTGCCCAGATCGGGGTCTTTCAGCGCATGTTCCAGCACCGCCGTCGCCCCGTGGTGGCGATAGCGGGCATTCAGCGCCGTGACCCGTTCGGCAACGCTGCCAAGCGGGCCATGCGAAGTATCACGCGGCATCCTGTGTCCCTTCAGAGGGGTAAAGCGCGGCCTTGAACGGGGCAAGGCCAAGCCGGCGATAGGCTTGCAGGAAGGTTTCCGCCGGGCCGTCGCGATGGGCCAGATAGGCCTGCACGATGCGCTCGATGGCGGGCACGATGTCGTCATAGGCAAAGCCGGGGCCTGCGCGTTCGCCGATCACAGCCGTTTCAGACCCGTCGCCGCCCAGCGTGATCTGGTAATTCTCGACGCCTGCGCGGTCGAGCCCCAGAATGCCGATATGGCCGACATGGTGATGGCCGCACGCATTGATGCAGCCCGAGATCTTGATCTTCAGCGGGCCGATCTCATGCTCCAGATCCAGTTCCTGAAAGCGCAGGGCGATCTGTTCGGCCACCGGAATGGCGCGGGCGGTTGCCAGCGCGCAGTAATCCATGCCGGGGCAGGCGATGATGTCGGAAATCAGCCCGACATTCGCGGTGGCCAGCCCATGCTGCGACAGCACCGCATGGATGGCGGGCAGGTCGGATTTATGGACATGCGGCAGCACCACATTCTGTTCGTGGCTGATGCGCAGCTCGTCATGACCGTAGCGCTCGGCCAGATCGGCCATCACGCGCATCTGCTCGGCGGTGGCATCGCCCGGCGTCTTGCCATGGGCCTTCGTGCTGATCGTCACGATGGCATATTGGTCATTGCGATGCGGCGCGAGGTTGGTATCGGCCCAGGCGCGGAACACCGGATCGGCCTTGCGGAAATCCTCATAGGCCTCCACCGGCGCATTGCGATAGGCGGGCGGCGCGAAGGCTGCCTTGATCTCGGCCAGCAGGGCCTGATCATGGCCGCCAAACAGCGGGCGCAGCTCGGCAAAGCGCTCTTCGACCATGCGGGTGATCTCATCCTTGCCGGTTTCGTGCAAGGTGATCTTGATGCGGGCCTTATACTTGTTATCGCGGCGGCCCAAGGTGTTGTAAACGCTCAGGATCGCCTCGATATAGGGCAGCAGGTCGGCCACGGGCAGGAAGTCGCGCACGGTGAGGCCGATCATCGGGGTGCGGCCTAGGCCACCGCCCACGATGACCTCGAACCCGGTCTCGCCCTTGTCATTCTTCAGCACGCGCAGCCCGATGTCATGGGCCTTGATGACGGCGCGGTCATTCGGGGCGCCGGTGACGGCGATCTTGAACTTGCGCGGCAGGAACTGGAATTCCGGGTGGTCGGTGGACCATTGGCGCAGCAGCTCCGCGTAGGGCCGGGGGTCTTCGATTTCATCGGCGGCGGCGCCTGCAAAGTGATCCGAGGTCACGTTGCGCACGCAATTGCCCGAGGTCTGGATGGCGTGCATCTCCACATCGGCCAGCGCCGAGAGGATGGCGGGCACGTCCGGCAGTTTCGGCCAGTTGAACTGGATGTTCTGGCGGGTGGTGAAATGGCCATAGCCCTTGTCCCAGGTCTGGGCGATATGGGCCAATTGGCGCATCTGGCGGCTGTTCAGCGTGCCATAGGGAATGGCCACGCGCAGCATATAGGCGTGCAATTGCAGATAAAGCCCGTTCATCAGGCGCAGCGGGCGGAACTCGTCCTCGGTCAGCGCGCCCTCAAGGCGGCGCTCGACCTGCTGGCTGAACTGGGCAACGCGGCTGCGAACGAAGGCTTCGTCAAAGTCGGAATAGCTGTACATGCGTGGCTCTTCGGTTCGCGTCAGATCAGTTCGGCTTGTTTGCCAAGGAAGTAGTTCGAGGGACCGCGGGTGCGGAACACCTCGCGGAAATGGGTGGGCTCGGGGCCGTTGGGGCCTGCTTTCGCATCGGCCAGATAGGCGCCAACCACCAGATTGCCTTGCCCCATCGCATGCAGCAGGCGCAATTGTCCATGCGCCTCATCCTCGATCAGCTCGGCCTCCTCATGGCGGCGCGACCAGCGGTCATCGGCGGTCAGATAGACCACGTCGCCCTCGATCAGCGCATTCGCGGTCACAACCTTGGGGGTAAAGCGGGCCATCGGAGCCTCCATCGTCGGAAAATCAGGCCTCTATATAGGATATTTTCCCGGTTTTGCGCCAGATACCTCTTGCAGATAAGGAAAACCGCTGCATTGTTGGGCGCAAATGGAACCGGGTTCCACGGATCAGGGGATAAACAGAATGACAGCCCGGCTGGACGAGATGGACCGGAAAATCCTTGCCGAATTGCAGGAGGATGCAGGGCAATCGCTGGATGAAATCGCCCGCAAGGTGGGGTCGTCGAAGACGCCGGTGTGGAATCGCATCAAGCGGATGCGCGAGACCGGGGTGATCACTCGCCAGACCGCCGTGCTGGACCCGGAGGCGCTTGGGCTGGAGGCCTGTTTCTTCGTGCTGATCCGCACCAGCGAGCATGATGCCGACTGGCAGCGGAAATTCCTGCAAACCCTGCGCGAGCGCCCCGAGGTGCTGGAGGCGCATCGTCTGGCGGGCGACATTGACTATATCCTGAAAGTGCGGGTGCGCAATGCGCGGGCCTATGATGCGTTTTACCAGTCGCTGATCGCGCAGGTGAAAATTCACAATGTGACGGCGCTGTTGAGCAT
>NZ_JAEULU010000060.1 GCF_016792925.1 Gemmobacter sp. | reverse complement strand
AGACCGTGGCCTGCGCATCGGTCCCCTCGGTCACCGCCGCCACCTGATAGAGTTGCAGCCGCGCCTTGTGCGGATAGAGCATCTTCACACAGTTGAAGGCCGCGTCCACCGGCCCGTCGCCGGTGGCATCAATGCTCTGCTCGGCGCCATCAATCACCAGCGTCAGCTCGGCCTCCTGCGGGCCATCGGTGCCGCAGATCACCCGCAACCGCTTCACCTGCAAGGTGTCATGCGCCTCATGGGTGTCGCTATCCTTGACCAGCGCCAGCAGATCGTCGTCATAGACCTCTTTCTTGCGGTCGGCCAAGGCCTTGAAGCGCACGAACAGGTCGTTCAGCTGGTTGTCGGCCAGCTCCACCCCCAGCTCCTTCATCTTGGCGCGCAGCGCGGCGCGGCCCGAATGCTTGCCCATGGCGATATTCGCCGCCGAGAGGCCGATGGATTCCGGGCGCATGATCTCGAAGGTCTCGACGTTTTTCAGCACGCCATCCTGATGGATGCCGGATTCGTGCAGGAAGGCGTTCTTGCCGACGATGGCCTTGTTGAACTGCACCGCAAAGCCCGAAACGGTGGAGACGCGGCGCGACAGATGCATGATCTTGGTGGTGTCGATGCCGGTCTGAAACGGCATGATGTCATTCCTGACCTTCAGCGCCATCACCACTTCTTCCAGCGCCGCATTGCCCGCACGCTCGCCCAAGCCATTGATCGTGCATTCAATCTGGCGCGCGCCCGCCTCAACGGCTGCGAGGCTGTTCGCCGTCGCCATGCCCAGATCATTGTGGCAATGGGTGGAGAAGATCACCTCATCCGCGCCCGGCACCCGCTCCAGCAACATGCGGATCAGATCGGCGCTTTCGCGCGGCGCGGTATAGCCCACGGTATCGGGGATGTTGATGGTGGTGGCCCCGGCCTTGATGGCGATCTCCACCACGCGGCAGAGGTAATCATGCTCGGTCCGGGTGGCATCCATGGCCGACCATTGCACATTGTCGCACAGGTTGCGGGCATGGGTCACGGTGTCATGAATGCGCTCGGCCATCTCGTCCATGGTCAGGTTCGGAATGGCGCGGTGCAAGGGCGAGGTGCCGATGAACGTATGGATGCGCGGGCGGGCCGCGTGTTTCACCGCCTCCCAGCAGCGGTCAATATCCTTGAAATTGGCACGGCTCAGCCCGCAGATCTGGGAATTTTTCGACCGTTTGGAGATTTCGGACACCGCGTTGAAATCGCCCTCGGAGGCAATCGGGAACCCCGCCTCGATCACATCCACGCCCATCTCGTCCAGCAGGCCCGCGATCTCCAGCTTTTCGTCATGGGTCATGGTCGCGCCCGGCGACTGTTCGCCATCCCGCAGGGTGGTATCAAAAATCACGACACGGTCTTGTGCCTTGGCTTCGGTCATCATGTGTTCCTTGGAATTGTGCTTCACCTGTGCCGGGCGCTGGTCACCTCTGAGCGGTCGCACCCGAAGGCACGCTCAGAGGCAGGTAAGGAGAAGCAGGCCACGGGTGGCATCGGCGCGGTTGCGCAGCGTGATGAGATGGAAACCCGTGTTCATGGCACCGGACTATACCGGGCGATCCGGGAAAGAAAAGGGGGATTCGATCCTTCGACGAAGGATCGCGCGCCCCTGCGGCAAGCGCGGGGCTGGCCGGCGCGGCCGGGCGCGCTATCTTCGCCACCGGCAAGGAGAAAGCAGCATGCGCACATTGGTGATCGGGGCATCGGGCGGCATCGGCGCGGCGCTATGTGCCGCCAGCGGGGCCGTTGGTCTGGGCCGCGCAGAGGGGCTGGAGCTGACCGATGAGGCCAGCATCCGCGACAGTCTCGCCCGGCTGGAGCCGCCCTTTGAGCGCATTATCGTGGCCACCGGCGCGCTGGAGATCGAAGGGGTGCCGCCCGAAAAGGCGCTCCGCGCGCTCGATCCTGCCAATCTGGCGCGGCATTTCGCGGTGAATGCCATCGGCCCGGCGCTGGTTCTGAAACACGCGCTGCGGCTGATGCCGCGCGACCGCCCGGCCCGCTTTGCCGCGCTGTCGGCGCGGGTGGGCTCCATCGGCGACAATGCGCTTGGCGGCTGGCACAGCTACCGCGCGGCCAAGGCGGCCCTGAACCAGCTGATCCACACCGCCGCCATCGAGATCGCCCGCAGCCATCCGCAGGCGGTGGTGGTTTGCCTGCATCCCG
>NZ_JAEULU010000051.1 GCF_016792925.1 Gemmobacter sp. | reverse complement strand
ACGGCCTGCCCGTCGCGCTGCGCGATGCCGACCTCCTGTTTGAAACCCTGCCCGGCGTGCCCGAGGGCACCGCCATGATCCTGCGCGCCGACCGCCGCCTGGGCTTCGACCCCGCGCGCGACTGGCAGCTCCGCGTCATCGCCGAGCGACGCCACGGCATGTTTCAACCCGAGACCGGCAGCCACGCCTTCCCCCTCACCCATGTCACGCCCGAGCGATTCTTCCTCCGCCCCGAGGCCCCCTCCGCCCCCCTGCCCCCCTGGGCCGAGGCGCTGCGCAACCGCGCGCCTGACCTCATCGCGCTGTCCCTCGGTCTCGTCGCGCTGTTTTTCGCCCTCGGGCCGGGGATGAACCGGCTTGCCGGGCTGAAACTGTCCACGTCATTACCCTTTGCCCCGCCAAAGGGGGACAATCTGTATACGCCGTTACGCTTGGCCGTGCTGGCGGTGATGGCTGGCTTTGTCGGCTTCTGGGGGCAGGGGCAATTGTCCATCGTCACGCCCTTGGCCACGCTGCGCACCCTGCTGGAGGGCGGCAGCCTCGCCTATCTGCTTTATGATCCCTTCTCGCTCGCGGTCTGGATCGCGGCGATTGTCGGGTTTGTCCTCTGGGGGCGCGGGTTGTTCTGCGGCTGGCTCTGCCCCTTCGGCGCCTTGCAGGAATTTGCCCACCACCTCGGCCGCTTGCTGCGCCTGCCCCGGTGGGAGCCGTCGGAGTTTGCGGACAAGCACCTGAAATCGCTGAAGTATTTCTTGCTGGCCGGGCTGGTGGCCGTGGTGTTCCTTGCCCCCGACCAGATCGACACCGTGGCCGAGGTCGAGCCCTTCAAGACCGCAATCACCACCCATTTCCAGCGCGAATGGGTGTTCGTGGCCTATGCCTTGGGCTGGCTTGGGCTGGGCCTGTTCACCTTCAAGGGCTTTTGTCGCTATGTCTGCCCCTTGGGCGCGCTGATGGCGATTGGCGGGATGTTGCGGGGCCGCGACTGGATCGCGCGCCGCAAGGAATGCGGCAGCCCCTGCCAGCTCTGCAAGGTCCGCTGCGCCTATGGTGCCATCAAGCCCAGCGGAAAGATTGCATATTCCGAATGTTTTCAATGCCTTGACTGTGTGACCATCCATGATGACCCAAAACTGTGCGTGCCGCTGATCCTCGCTGCGCGCGGCAAGGGCCTGCGCAAGGAGGCCCGATGATGCCGCCCAAGTTTCAACGGCGCCGCTTCCTGCAAGTCATTGCCGCAGCAGGGTTTTTCACCCGGCCCGCCCAGGCCGCCGAATGGCGGGGAAGCGCTTTCGGGGCCGATGTAGCGCTGACGCTCTCGGGGCCGGGCGCCGCTGCTACCCTGTTGAAATTGCCCGCATTTCTGGCGCAGATCGAGGCCGTGTTCAGCCTTTATCGCCCCTCCGAGCTGACCGCCCTGAACACCACCGGCCAAGCCCGCCCCTCGCCTTGGCTGGCGCAGGCCCTCAGCCTTTGTAACGATCTGCACAATCTGACCCAAGGCGCCTTTGATCCCACGGTGCAGCCCTTGTGGCAGGCCCTTTCCGAAGGCGAAAATCCTGTTGCAAAGCAAAGCCTTGTCGGGTGGCGCCATGTGCAGCTCGGCCCGAAAATCCAGCTGTCACCGGGTCAGGCCCTCACCCTGAACGGCATGGCCCAGGGCTTCGCCGCCGATCTGGTCCGCGACTGGCTGGCGGCGCAGGGCTTCAGGCATGCGCTGGTGCAGATGGGCGAATATGCCGCTTTGGGCGGGCCTTTCACCCTCGGCATCAGCGATCCCGTCGCCGGCCTGCTGGGCCAGCGCCATCTGGCGTCTGGCCGGGCGCTCGCCGCCTCCTCGCCCCGCGCCACGCTGGTGGGCGGCCAGCCCCATATCTTGCATCCTCAAGGGTTTGGGCCCCGCTGGTCGACCGTCGCGGTCGAGGCCGACAGCGCCGCGCTGGCCGATGGCCTTTCGACCGCGCTGGTGTTTCTGGATGTGGCCCAGATCACCGCCTTGCGGCACAAACTGCCCCGGCTTGGCCCGGTGACGTTGATCGACGACCAAGGCGATTTGCGCGTGATTTGAACGGGTTGTATGGCGGGCGGAACAGGAAAAGCACCGCTTTTCCCCGCCCGCTGTGGAAACAGCACAACAAGACCGCCTCCGTCCCACGAACAGAGGCCAACGCCCGCCCGGCGGGTGTGAAGCACCCGCCCCCCGCAGGGCGGGCGCTGGCCGGTGGCTTTGGGCCACCGGCCCAAACGCGGAAACGGTGCCGCATGACCTCGGCAATGGCCTCGGCCAAGGCCAATGTCACCGTTTCGGCGGCAAGAACGTCAGCCCATATTTGGCATAGGCCGCCGCGATCCGGCCATCGGCCAAGGCCGCCGCCACCGCATCATCCAGCGCATAGGCCAGATCGCGGTGGCTGGTATGCACCGCCAGCCCCAGCGTCCAGCGCCCCAAAGCAAAGCCCGCCAAGGGCGGCTCATGCACCCTAACCCCTTGCACAGCCCCAAATTCCAGCTGCGCCTGCGGCCCCATCGCCGCCATGGTCTCGCCCGCCGCAAGCGCTGCCATCCCCTCGGCCATCGTGCGATGCCGCCGGATCATCGGGCCAATATCGCCACCGGGAAACGAGGTCAGATAGAAATCGGCAATCGAGTCATTCTCCACCGCCACCGGGTCAAAGCGGAAGAAAGCCGGCACCGGCGCCCCCTCATCACGCCCACCCTCCGGGTTCGCCACCGCCTCCGGATAGGCCTCGGCGCGATAGGCAATGGCGATCTGCTCATCGGCATATTGGCCGGTGAACACCACCTGATCAATCTTGCAGGCCAGATCGCTGTTATAGGGCACCCGCAGCATGACATTCGCCACCGGCTCTTTCTGCACCCCGCCGCGCCAGACATTCGCCATCAGATCGGTCTGGATCGTCTCGCCCGCCTGCACAAAGCGGAATTCCGGTTCAACCCCAAGCCCTTGCGCCAGAATGCGCCCCAGCTCCACATCCACGCCTTTCGGCGTTTCGCCCTCCTGCCAGCTATAGGGCGGGAAATCCTCATAGACCGCGATCGTCAGGCGACCGCGATCCAGAATCTCATCCAGCGTCTGCCCCACATATTCGCGCGGGGTGTTTTGCAGACGCTGTTCAGGGGCCATGCCCTCGCAACGGGCATGAACGGGCAAGGCGGCGAGGGTGGCCAGCACCCCCGCCGCCAGCGCCGTCAGAAACGGGCGCCGCCGTGCCATGATCAATGCGCCGCAGACAGCCCGACGGTCAGCGCATCGGCGGCGTGTTTCTCGCCCTCCGGCGTGCCGTTCAGATGCAGCGCCGCCTGCCGCGCCGCGCTGTCGGCCACCGGCGCGCCCGAGGCGGTCTTCACCTCTGCCGCAATCGCCTCCAGCTCGGCCTTCAGCGCCGCCTCATCGGCGCCGCCCTTGGCCAGCGTGTCGCGGATCTCGGTCAGCCGCGCGGCATGGCTGTCCAGCGCGCCATCCTCGGGGCGGGTCTCGATATAGGTGCGGATCGCCCAACCGGCCTTCTGGCCCAGAACCTCGCCGAAGGCGGGCATCTTGGTGGTGCCGTCCTGGGTATAGCCGTGCTGGAAACGCTCCACATACCATTCATCGCCATACTCCGCCGCCTCCAGAAAGCGCAGATCGGGGGCCAAACCACCCGACACCGCGCCAAGCCCATGGCAACGCGCGCAATTCTGGTTGAAGCCGCTGGAGCCGATCTCCACCGCCTTGGCCCAGGTCTCATCGCCGACCTTGTCGGCGCGATAGGGGTTTTCGATCAGCCATTCCTCGCCCACCTCGGGCAGGGCATCGGTATTCACCGGCTGGGGGGCCACATCCCCATGGCCGAAAGCGGCAGTGGCGATCACGGCAATGCCCAACAGGGCCGCCGAATGGCGAAGCAAGGGTTTCATAGGCGGTTTCCTCCCAATTCCTGCCGCAAACCTTAGGGCAGAGGGGCAAAGCCGCTCCATTCGACTTTGGTCTTGAACGCCGCAGCGCAGCGCCATCCGCGTGTTAGACCTTGGTCGCATTGCCGCGATCCCGGGCAGAGGGCAGCCTTCACCGCAGGGAGACTGCCATGAACCGTTACAACCGCGCCGCCGGCCTTTGCGCCGCGCTGGTGCTTTGCGTCGCCGCGCCCGCCATGGCGCAGCAAAAGCCCGCGCTGGCGGTGCCGATGGTCTATCTGCGCCAGCAGGTGCCGCAGCCGCCGGTGCTGTCGAACCTTGACCCGATCCCCGCCGATCTGGGGTTCGCGGGGGCCCAGATCGCGCTGAAGGACAATCAGACCACCGGCGCCTTCATGGGGCAGGAATTCAGCCTGACCGTGATCGAGGTGCCCCCCGAGGGCGACTTGACGCAAGCCGCCCGCACGGCTTTGGCCGAGGCGCAGCTTGTATTGCTGGAGGGCGAGGCCGAAGATCTGCTGACTGTCGCCGATCTGCCAGAGGCCAAGGGCGCGCTCTTGTTCAACACCTCCTCCGGGGATGAGGCGCTGCGGTCGGAGGGTTGCCGGGCCAATCTTCTGCACACCATCCCCGAAACCGCCGCCCGCACCGATGCGCTGATGCAGGTGCTGGTGGCGCGGCAATGGGCCGATCTTGCGATGATCGTGGGGCCAACCGCAAGGGATAGCGTTTATGCCGATCACCTGCGCCGCTCTGCCGCCAAATTCGGCCTGACCCTCGCGGGTGAAACCCCATGGACCTTCGATACCGATTTGCGCGATTCGACCATGGATGAGGTGCCGCGCTTCACCCAATCGCTGCCCGATCATGACGTGCTGCTGGTGGCCGACCCGACCGATGATTTCGGCCGCTATGTGCTGCATAACACTTGGCTGCCGCGCCCGGTGGCAGGCAGCCATGGCCTGCATGGCGAGGCTTGGGCCAGCGTGATCGAGGCCTGGGGCGCCGTGCAATTGCAAAACCGCTTCGAGGCCGCAACAGGCCGCCCGATGCGCAGCGAAGATTACGCCGCATGGGCCGCCATCCGCGCCATTGGCGAGGCCGTCACCCGCACCAGCAGCGCCGATCCGGCCATTTTGCGCGCCTATATGCTGTCGGATGCCTTCCAGCTCGATGGCTTCAAGGGCCGCGCCCTCACCTTCCGCACATGGAACGGCCAGATGCGCCAACCCATCGCCGTGGTGAATGACCGCGCGCTGGTCACCCTCGCCCCGCTGCCCGGCTTTCTGCATCAGCGCAACGAGACCGACAGCCTCGGGCTGGACGCGCCCGAAAGCCGCTGCACCGCCTTCAAGGAGTAACCGATGCGCCTTTTGCTTGCCGCCCTCATGACCTCTGCCGCCCTGCCCGCTATGGCCGGGGAAATCTGGGTCACCAATGAGAAAGACGACACCGTCAGCGTGATCGACGTGGAAACGCTGGAGGTGGTGAAAACCTACCCCACCGGCGAACGCCCGCGCGGAATCACCTTCTCCAAGGATTTCAGCCGGGTCTATATCTGCGCCAGCGACAGCAACACCGTGCAGGTGATGGATCCGAACACCGGCGAGATCTTGCATGATCTGCCCTCGGGTGAAGACCCGGAGCAGTTCGTCTTGGCCCCCGATGACCGCCATCTCTACATCGCCAATGAGGATGACGCGGTGACCACCGTCGTCGATACCCAAAGCCGCACGGTGGTGGCGCAGATCAATGTCGGCATCGAACCCGAAGGCATGGCCGTCTCGCCCGATGGCAAGGTGGCGATCACCACCTCCGAGACCACCAATATGGCGCATTGGATCGACACCTCGACGCAAAGCCTGTTCGCCAATACGCTGGTCGATGCCCGCCCCCGCCATGCCGAGTTCACCGCCGATGGCGCGGCGCTTTGGGTCAGCTCCGAGATCGGCGGCACCATCACCGTCTTTGAAACCAAGGGCCAGACCGAGACCGGCAAGGTGCGTTTCGCCATTCCGGGCGTCAATCAGGATCTGATCCAGCCGGTCGGCTTTCGCTTCTCGCCCGATGGCACCAGGGCCTTCGTGGCGCTTGGCCCCGCCAATCATGTCGCGGTGGTGAACACCGCCACCTATGAGGTGGAGAAATACATTCTGGTCGGGCGCCGGGTCTGGCACATGGAATATTCGCCCGACAAGACCCGGCTGTTCACCACCAATGGCGTTTCGGGCGATGTGACGGTGATTGATGTCGCGAGCCTTGAACCCGTGAAATCCATCAAGGTCGGCCGCTTCCCCTGGGGCGCGGCGATGCGGCCTTAACTTAAGGAAATTCCCATGAAAAACCTGTTTCTCACCGCCGCCCTGCTGCTGGCCCCTCTGGCCGCTTCGGCCCAGACCGCGGGCCTGTTGGAGCGCGCCAACCGGGTGGAGCTGCCGGGGCTGAAGCTCATGTCGGGCGAGCCGGTCGCCACCGCGCCCATGGCGCTGAAATCCGGCACCTATTACATTCTGGAAATTGAATCAGATGGCAGCGCCGAGCTGGCCCTGGAAGGTGCCGGGTTCTTCCGCGCCATCTGGGTGAATGAGGTGGTCATCAATGACATCGAAATTCGCCCCCTTGGCCTCGATTCCTTTGAATTTGACGACGAGGGCAAGATCGAGCTGTCCTTCATCGCCATCAAGCCCGGCGCCTACAGCCTCAGCGTGCCCGGCAGCACCGGCGACAGTCAGCGGGTGGAGATCGTGATCGAGTGACCAAGCATGTGAATGGCATCGAGATCACCGGGCTGAGCTACAGCTACGGCGCCAAACGCGCGCTGGACGACCTGCATTTGCAGGTCGCGCCGGGGCAGTTCTGCGCGCTGCTGGGGCCGAATGGTGCCGGAAAATCGACGCTGTTTGCGCTGCTCACCCGGCTGTTCGTGGCCCCTCAGGGCCGCATCCTGCTGGCCGGGCAGGATCTGGCCCGCAGCCCCCGCGCCGCCTTGGCGCGCTTGGGCGTGGTGTTCCAGCAACCGACCCTCGACCTCGATCTGACGGTGCGGCGCAACCTGATGTATTTCGCCGCGCTGCATGGCTTGGCCGGGCGCGCGGCGGAGGCCCGCGTGGCGGCGGCGCTCGACCGTCTCGGCATGGCCGAACGCGCGCGCGAACCCGTGCGGGCGCTGAATGGTGGCCATCGCCGCCGGATGGAGATTGCCCGCGCCCTGCTGCATGATCCGGCGGTGCTGCTGCTGGATGAACCGACCGTCGGTCTTGATGCCGCCGCCCGCGTGGCGATCACCGATCATGTGCATGATCTGGCTGCCCAAGGCCTCACCGTGCTGTGGGCCACCCATCTGACCGATGAAATCCGCGATACCGACCGCGTGGCGGTGCTGCATCGCGGGCGCCTGCGCGCGGATACCACCGCCGCCGCCCTGCGCGGGGGCGAAAGCCTGCAATCCGCTTTCCTCTCGCTGACGGAGGGCGCGGCATGACCCCCTGGCTCATCGCGCTGCGCGCCATCCTGCACCGTGAGGCGCTGCGCTTCACCGGCCAGCGCGGGCGCTTTGTCGCCGCGCTGGTGCGGCCTCTGGTCTGGCTGGTGGTCTTTGCCGCCGGGTTTCGCGCGGCCCTCGGCCTTTCCATCACCCCGCCCTACCAGACCTATATCACCTACGAGACCTATATCCTGCCCGGCCTCTTGGGCATGATCTGCCTGTTCAACGGCATGCAAAGCTCGCTCTCGCTGGTCTATGACCGCGAAATGGGCTCGATGCGGCTGCTGCTGACGGCCCCCCTGCCCCGCTGGTGGCTGCTTTTGTGCAAGTTGCTGGCGGGCACGCTGGTTTCCGTGCTGCAATGCCTGGTGTTTCTGGGCATTGCCGCCGTTTGGGGGGTGCGCTTTCCGGTGATGGGGGTGCTGGCCGTGCTGCCGGCGCTGCTGCTCACCGGGCTGATGCTGGGGGCGCTTGGCCTCATGCTCTCCTCCATCATCCGGCAATTGGAGAATTTCGCGGGCGTGATGAATTTCGTGATCTTCCCGATGTTCTTCCTCTCCTCCGCGCTTTACCCGCTGTGGAAGATGCGCGAGGGCAGCCCGGTGCTGGCCACGCTTTGCGGCCTGAACCCCTTCACCCATGCGGTCGAGCTGATCCGCTTTTCGCTTCACCTCCAGCCCGCTCTCCCCGCCCTGGGCTGGGTGCTGCTGGCGACGCTGGCCTTCGGGGCGGCGGCGCTGCGCGGCTATGATCCGGCGCGGGGCATGCAGGGCAAGACCCTGAAAGGTGGCTGAGATGAAAGCACTCCTGATCCTGACCCTCTGCGCAACCCCGGCCTTCGCCGATGAGGGCGGCACCTTGAACCCCGAAGAGCTGACGCTGGGCCGCGTGCTGGAGGATGTGGCGCGTGGCGACACCAGCATGACCAATTGCGCGGCGGGCTATTACATCACCAAATCCGGCCGCCATGCCGAGGCCCGCGCCCTGTTCCAGCGCTGCGCCGAGGCGGGCTATAGCGGCGCGATGACCTGGATGTCGCAGCTGGAGAATAACGGCCTTGGCGCGCCGGAAAACCCCGATGCCGCCGCCGACTGGGACCGCCGCGCCGCAGATGCCGGTGATCCGGTCGGGCAGTTCAACTATGGGCTCGATCTGATCCGCGGGCGCGGCACCGTGCAGGACGAGGCCGAGGGGCGCCGCATGGTCGATGCCGCCGCCGCGCAGGGCCTCTCCACCGCGCGCCGCCTGCAAGGCGCCGATTATGACCTTGATGAGGTCACGCCCGATGCCGATAACTGGAAATACGCCCCGCTCTTCTAGCCATTCTTGCGGTCTGCGGCGCCATTGCCACAAACTCTTGCGCAAACCCTCTTGCCCGAATCCCTGAAATCGCGCATTCATTTACGCTAAGCAGTGATAAAATCGCCAAAAGCCGTAACAAATGGCTGGGCGGAGGGCAGATATGGTAGACCAAACCCGCATCGACCGGCTTGTCGGCGAACATGCAGCGCTTCTGTCAGAGCGTCTGCTGGCCCATCGGGCGCAACTCTTCCCGCCCAATGCCAGCAAACAGTTGCGCCGATTCACCAGCGGCGAGGTGGCCGAGCTGTTGGGCGTGAAAGACGCCTATCTGCGCAAACTGAGCCTGGAGGGGCGCGGCCCGCAGCCCGAAACCGGGCCGGGCGGGCGCCGCCTTTACACGCCCGAAGACATCATGGCGCTGCGGCACCTGCTGGAGGCCGGCGCCAAGGTGCCCGGCACCTATCTGCCGGGGCGGCGCGCGGGCGACCATCTGCAAGTGATCACTGTGATCAACTTCAAGGGCGGCTCGGGCAAGACCACCACCGCCGCCCATCTGGCACAGAAATGCGCGCTTGACGGCTATCGCGTGCTGGCGATCGACCTTGACCCGCAGGCCTCGCTTTCGGCTCTGCACGGCTTCCAGCCCGAGTTTGACCTGCTGGATGGCGGCACGCTTTACGATGCGATCCGCCACGAAGACCCGGCGCCGATGGCCTCGATCATCCGCAAGACCTATTTCGCCAATCTCGATCTGATTCCCGGCAATCTGGATCTGATGGAATTTGAACACGAGACCCCGCGCCTGCTGGCAGAGCGGGCCGGGAACCTGTTCTTTACCCGGATTGCCGACAAGCTGGCCGAGATCGAGGCGCAATACGATCTGGTCATCATCGACTGCCCGCCGCAGCTGGGCTTCCTCACCATGGCCGCCCTTTCGGCGGCGACGGCGGTGCTGGTCACCGTGCATCCGCAGATGCTCGACGTGATGTCGATGTGCCAGTTCCTGCTGATGACCTCCAACCTGCTGGGGGTGGTGGCCGATGCCGGGGGCAATATGAATTACGACTGGCTGCGCTATGTCGTCACCCGCTACGAGCCCGGCGACGGGCCGCAAAACCAGATGGTCAGCTTCATGCGATCGCTGTTCGGCGATCATGTGCTGAACCATACCGCCTTGAAATCGACGGCGGTTTCCGATGCGGGCATCACCAAGCAGACGCTGTATGAGGTCGAGAAAAGCGCCTTCACCCGTTCGACCTATGACCGTGCGCTGGAAAGCCTGAACGCGGTCAATGGCGAGATCGAGGCGCTGGTTCAGAAAGCATGGGGGCGCTGATCATGGCACGCAAGAACCTTCTGGAAGGGTTGATGGGGGCGGCGCCCGCCCCCTCCCCCGCCGCCCCGCCGCCCCGCGCCGGGGCCGAAACCGTCTCTGCGCCGCCCGATCCGACCCGCCCGCGTTACGCCAAGGGCGCCATCGGTGCGATTTCGCGCTCGGTCGCCGATCTTCAGGCCCGCGCGCTGATCGAGATCGACCCGATGCAGATCGAGGCCGGTGGCTTGCAGGACAGGCTGGAAAGCGACAGCGCCGAGGATGCCGCACTGCGCGACAGTATCGCCGAATACGGCCAGCAGGTGCCGGTTCTGGTGCGCCCCCATCCCGAACATGAGGGTCGGTTCCAGATCGTCTATGGCCGCCGCCGGGTTCTGGCGCTGCGCGAGCTTGGCCGCCCGGTCAAGGCGCTGGTGCGCCAGCTGGACGACCGCGACCTGATCATCGCGCAGGGGCAGGAAAACACCGCCCGGCGCGACTTGTCCTTCATCGAAAAGGCCAGTTTCGCGCGGCAAATGCTGGAGGCGGGCTATGATCGCAAGATCATCGGCGACACGCTCTCGATGGACAAGACCCTGATTTCCCGCATGATTTCGGTAGGAGAGCGCATCTCGCCCGAGATCGTGCAGGCCATTGGCGCGGCGCCCTCCATCGGGCGCGACCGCTGGCTGGCGCTGGCCGATGCCCTCACCGAGGGCGAACATGCGCCGCAAGATGTGGTCGCCATGATCAACCTTTCCGGCGCCGCCGCCTCGGATGCGCGGTTCGAGGCCGCGCTGGCCTATGCCAGCCGCCGCCCTGCCCCGCCCAGCCCCGCGAAACCGGCCGCGCCCCCTGCCCCGCTGGCAGCGGTGCGCGCGCTGGATGGCAAACCCCTGGCCCAGGCGGCCCGTCGCGGCGGGCGTCTGGTGATCCGCATGGAGAAAAACATCGAGGCCGGTTTCGAGGACTGGCTTCTGGCCCAGATCCCGCAGCTTCATCAGGCATGGAGCAAGGGCGAATGACGATCCGATCCACCCCAAACAGGAGGCACGACCCGGCCTAAGAAAAAGCCCCCCAGGACATGACATCCCGAGAGGCCCATTCTTGATCTAGCACCTCGAGAATAGCCCGGCCATCGATTCACTGTCAACCACCGTCTTTCGGTGGGCGCTCTTCTTTTGCCTCGTGACAAGATGATGCAGCACATTTCCACGACGCCCTTCGGGCGGCGGGCGGTCTCGGCTTGCCTTCTGGCAAGTCAGGCTCTGGCCGCCGCGCCTGCACCTATGCCCAGCATCGACAAATGGCACCTGTTTTCCGACCTGCGCGAGGCGCGGGCGCGGTTTGGTGTCAGCGACCGCGATCTGGCGGTGCTGAACGCGCTGCTCAGCTTTCATCCGGGGCGGCTGCTGGAGGATGCCGGCGCGCTGATCGTGTTCCCCTCCAACGCCACCCTGTCGGACCGGGCGCATGGCATGCCCGAAAGCACGCTGCGGCGCCATCTGGCGGCGCTGGTCACGGCGGGTCTGCTGGCCCGGCATGACAGCCCGAATGGCAAGCGCTATGTCACCCGCGCCCATGGCACCGTGCTGCGCGCCTTCGGCTTTTCGCTGCGGCCCCTGCTGATCCGCGCGCCCGAGATCATCGCCGCCGCCACCGAGGCTCGCGAGACCGCGCTGGCCCTGCGGCTGACCCGGGAACGTCTGGTCCTTTGCCTGCGCGATTGCGCCAAGCTGCTGGCCTTTGCCGAGGCCGAGGCGATGGTGGCGCAGGGCGATGCGCTCGCGGCCCGGCTGGGCGCGCTGCGTGGCCTGATGCGCCGCAAGCTGGATCTAGCCGAGATGGAGCGGCTGGCAGAGGCCGCCGAAACCCTGCGCGCGGGTCTGTCGGCCCGGCTGGAACCGGCGCTGCAAACAGCGGATTCAAGCGGCTGTGACAGCCATTTTGAGCGGCACTCTCAAGATTCAAAACCAGAACTTAAAGAATCTGAATCTTGCGCAGAGAAGATTGCGGCCCCACCCGCCGCGTCGGATTCCCTCCCGCTGGAGCTGGTGGTGAAGGCCTGCCCCGATCTCTTGCCCTATGCCGGGGGCGGCATCCGCTCCTGGCACGAGCTGCTGGCGACGGCGCAAACCTTGCGGCCCATGATGGGCGTGGCGGCGGATGTCTGGGCCGAGGCGCGTCGGGTGATGGGGGCCGAGCGCGCGGCGGTAACGCTGGCGGCGATGCTGCAACGCATTTCCGCGATCCAGCGCCCGGGCGCCTATCTGCGGCACCTGACCGCCAAGGCAGCGGCGGGGGCATTTTCGCCGGGGCCGATGATCATGGCCTTGCTGTCCCATGCGCCCGCCGGTGCAAGAAGTTGACAGCTGTCAACTTTGGATCAGGCCTGATTGACGGGGCAGGGGCTTTGCAGCTATGAAGGCATGTAACCATCTGTAAATAAATGGTTTATCGCCCGGCGCGCTGGTGGTGGGCCTTGTGCTGATCTCCACGGTGTTTTCCATCCTGAACCCGGTGTTTCTGGCGCCGAACAATCTGGTGCTGTTCGATTGCGCCATGATCGGGGTGTTCTGGGTGAATGGGGCCTGTCGCTGCCGCTGGCCATCATGGCAGCGCTGGCGACCGGGGCCCTGATCGGCGCGCTTTATGCGTTTCTTTTCAATCGGTTGGGGATGCCGAGCTTTGTTTCCACCCTCTCCGGCCTGCTCGCCACTCTGGGTTTGCAGCTTTATATCCTCGGGCCGACCGGCTCGATCAACTTGCCCTTCACCTCGCCGCTGGTGGGCTTTGGCCAGCTGTGGATCTTGCCTGCCTAGGCGTCTTGCGTGCTGGGGCTGCTGCCCGGTGCGGTGATGATCTGGGTCGGGCTTTCGGTGATGCGGCAACGCCGGGCGGCGGGCCTTTTGGGCGCAGCCCCTGGGGCGGCTGATGCTGAAGGCGGCGGCGCTGACCGTGGGGCTGGAGTTTGCGCTGTGGTATCTGCATCTGGGCCGTGGCGTGCCGGTGATGTTCGCGCTGGCGGTGGCGCTGAACTATGCCTTGACGCGCACGCAATGGGGCCGCTCGATGTTTGCCGTGGGCGGCAACCGCGAGGCCGCGCGGCGCTCGGGTATCAACGTGCGGCGCATTTACCTCTCGGCCTTCATGCTCTGTTCGACGCTGGCGGCGCTTGGCGGCATCCTGTCGGCCGCGCGCCTTGCCTCCTCCCGCCAGCAGGCCGGGACAGGCGACGTGAACCTGAACGCCATCGCGGCGGCGGTGATCGGCGGCACCAGCCTGTTCGGCGGGCGCGGGTCGGCCTGGTCTGCCGTGCTGGGCATCATCGTCATTCAGGCGATTTCCAACGGGCTGACGCTGCTCAATCTGTCGTCCTCGCTGCGCTACATGATCACCGGCGGCGTCCTCGCTATTGCGGTGATCGTTGACAGCCTCGCCCGGCAATCGCGCGTCAGCCATGGCCGGGGATAAGGAGACCCATATGCAAGTTTTGAACGGAAAGGTGGCGGCCATCACAGGCGCGGCCTCGGGCATCGGGCTGGAATGCGCCCGGGCGATGCTTGCGCAAGGTGCGACGGTGGTGCTGATCGACCGGGCCGAGGATCGTCTGATCGTGCTCTGTGCCGAGCTGGGGCCGAAGGCGCTGCCCCTCGTCGTCGATCTGCTCGACGGGCCGCAGGTCTCGGGGATGCTGCCGCGCATCCTCGCGCTGGCCGGGGGGCTCGATATTTTCCACGCCAATGCGGGTGGCTATATTGGTGGCCCGGTGGCCGAGGGGAACCCCGAGGTCTGGGACAAGGTGTTGAACCTGAACGTGAATGCCGCCTTTCGCTCGGTCCATGCGGTCTTGCCGCATCTGATCGAACGGCAGGCGGGCGACATCATCCTCACCTCTTCGATTGCGGGCGTGGTGCCGGTGGTGTGGGAGCCGGTCTATACCGCCTCGAAATTCGCCATTCAGGCCTTTGCCCATACCATCCGCCGCCAATTGGCGCCGCAGGGCATCCGCGTGGGCGCCGTGCTGCCCGGCCCGGTGGTGACCGCCCTGCTGGATGATTGGCCCAAGGCCAAGATGGAGGAGGCTCTGGCCAATGGCAGCCTGATGCAGCCGGTGGAGGTGGCCGAGGCCGTGATCTTCATGCTGACCCTGCGCAAGGGCGTGGTGGTGCGCGATCTGGTGATCCTGCTCAATACGGTGGATCTGTGATGCTGATCGGGGTGGATGTGGGCACGGGGTCGGCCCGCGCCGGGGTGTTTGACGGGGCAGGGCGCTTGCTGGGGATCGGCAAGCACCCGGTCACGATGTGGACGGACCCCGGCGAGATCGTGGAGCAATCGGGCGCGCAGATCTGGCAGGCCGTGTGCCATGCCGTGCGTGGCGCCATGGCCGAGGCCGGTGTGGCGGCGCAGGCGATCACCGGCATCGGCGTTGACGCCACCTGCTCGCTGGTGGTGGTGGATGCGGCGGGGCAGGGGGTGGCGGTCGGCCCCTCTGGCGATCCGGCGCGCAATGTCATGGTCTGGATGGATCACCGCGCGCAGGCCGAGGCCGAGGAGATCAATGCCGGCGGTCATGCCGTGCTGCAATATGTCGGCGGCCGCATCTCGCCCGAGATGGAGACGCCGAAACTCCTTTGGCTGGCCCGCCACCGGCCTGAGGCCTTTGCGCAGGCCGCGCAATTCTTCGATCTGTCGGATTATCTCACATGGCGGGCGAGTGGCAGCCTTGCGCGGTCGTCCTGCACGGTGACCTGCAAATGGACCTATCTGGCCCATGAAAACCGCTGGATGGCGATTACTTCCGCGCCATCGGTCTGGGCGTGCTGGCTGAGGAGGGCTTTGCCCGTATCGGCACTGAGGTTGTGGCGCCCGGCACGGCGCTTGGGCCTCTGACGCCGCAGGCCGCCGCCGATCTGGGCCTGCCCGAGGGCGTCACCGTTGCGGCGGCGCTGATTGATGCCCATGCGGGCGGGTTGGGCACTTTGGGCGTCACCCTGCCGGGGCGCGCCGATCCCACGGCGCGGCTGGCCTATATCTTTGGCACTTCGGCCTGTTCCATGGCCTCGGCCCGGCAGGCCGTGCCGGTGCCGGGGGTTTGGGGGCCCTATTGCAACGCCATGTTGCCAGGGCTGTGGCTGAACGAGGGCAGCCAATCGGCGGCGGGCGCGGCGCTGGATCATCTGGTGCATCTGCACCGCGACGCGCCCGCGATTGCCGCCGAGGCCGCGGTGCGCGGCCTGCCTTTGATCGCCCATGTGGCAGAGCATGCGGCGGGGCAGGGGGGGGGCCTGTCGGACTGCATCCGCGCCGCCGAAGGGGTGATCGTGGTGCCAGAGTTTCTGGGCAACCGCTCGCCCTTCGCCGACCCCGAGGCGCGGGCGGTGATCGCGGGCCTGGGTCTGGATCGCGGGTTGCCATCGCTGGTGGCGCTGCATCTGGCCGGGCTGTCGGGCATTGGCTATGGCTTGCGGCAACTGCTGGAACGCTTCGCCGCGCAGGGCATGGCGATTGAGACGCTGGTGGCCTCGGGCGGGGCGGCGCAAAGCGCGCTGGCCTGTCAGATGCTGGCCGACAGCACTGGCCTGCCGGTGGCCCTGCCCGAGGCGCCCGAGCCGGTCTTGCTGGGCGCCGCCATGCTGGGCGCCATCGCCAGCGGAGCCCATGCCGATGCGGGCAGCGCCATGGCGGCGATGTCTGGCCCGGCGCGGCTGTTCCAGCCCGCCAGCGGCGCGCTGGCCGCGCTGCACCACCGCCGCTTCGCCGCCTTCACAGCGCTGCAAGAGGTGGCGCGGGGGATGCGGCAGGCCTGAGACCTCCCCCCCAATTGGCCGAGGCCATCGCCAAGGTCATGCGGAAACGCATCCACATCGGGCCGTTAGCCCGAAGCCAACGGCCAGCGCCCGCCGGGGGGCGTTGGCCTCTCGGTCATAAGGTGGATGCGGTCTTGCTTCACCGTTTCCACAGGGCCGGGGAAACGCAGTGCGTTTCCTTGATCCGCCCGAATCCAATGACCGAGGCTATCGCCGAGGTCATGCGGAAACGCCTGCGAGTTTGGGCCGGTGGCCCAAAGCCACCGGCCAGCACCCGCCCTCCGGGCGGCGGGTGCTTTGCCCCCGCCGGGCGGGTGCAGGCCTCTCGGTCATGCGCTGAAACGGTCTTGCTTAACCGTTCCCATTGGGGCGGCGAAACGCGGTGCGTTTCTTTTTCCGCCCCCTGTGAGGTGGCCTCTCGGTCACATGCTGAAGCGGCCTTGCCTTACGTCCCCACACCGGCGGGGAAACGCGGTGCGTTTCCTGATCCGCGCGAGGCCCGGCCCGCTCACCCCAGCCTGGCCTTCTGCGCCACGGGCGAGCTGCCATAGAACCCGCGATAGACCTTGGAGAAATGCGAGGGCGAGCGGAAGCCGCAGGCCATGGCGATCTCGGTCACCGATTGTTCGGTTTGCAGCAGCATGTTGCGCGCCCGGTGCAGCCGCAGCTCCATGAAATAATGCTTCGGCGTGGAGTTCAGATAGCGCCCGAACAGCCGCTCCAACTGCCGCGTCGAAATCCCCAGCTCCTCGGCGATCAGGCTGGGCGAGACCGGCTCCTCGATCTGCCGCTCCATCAGCGCGATCGCCTTCATCAGATGGGCATTGCGCATCCCGTGGCGCGATTGCAGCGACACCCGCTGCGCCGCCGATCCCTCGCGCACCGCATTATACACCATCTGATCCGCCACTTCCGTGGCCAGATCCGCGCCATGATCGCGCCCGATCAGATGCAGCATCAGATCCGCCGCCGCCGTCCCGCCCGAGGCGGTGATGATCTTTTCCCGCGCGGCGAACACATTGCGCAGCAAGGCCACCTCGGGGAATTCTTCCTCGAAGAGGTCATGATAGGCCCAATGCACGGCGGTCTCCACCCCGTCCAGAAACCCGGCCCGCGCCAGCACATAGGCGCCCGAACAGATGGCCCCCAAGGGCGTGCCCTTCACCCGCTCGCGCCGCAGCCAGGCCAGAACCGGCGCGCTGCAATGGTCCTGCACATGCAGGCCCGAGATCAGGAACAGCCGGTCCAGATGCCGCTGCCCCTCCATCCCGCCATCCACCAGCGTCACACAGCCGTTGGAGCTGGTGGCGGTCTTGCCATCCTCCGACAGCAGGGTCCAGCGATAGAGCGGCTGGCCCGACACCAGATTGGCAATGCGCAACGGCTCCAGCGCGCAGGAAAACGCCAGATGCGAGAAATCGCGCAGCAGGAAAAAGGCGAAATGCGTGGTCCGGGTCATCGGAGGGCCATCCCGAAAGGGGAGGGGGGCGGCATGGCACCGCCCCCCTGTTGATCACGCGGCGATCCTCACTTGACCGCGCGCGCCGCGGCCAGCCAGCTGTCATAGGTGGCGCGGTGATCGGCGATCCACTTGTCGGCCAACGCCCAGATTTCTTCCGAGCTGTCGGCACCCTTGGAAATCTCCAGCGCCGCCACCGACACGTCATTCACCGGGATCGTCGCCGCCTCGAACAGCGCCTTGGCCGCCGGGTTGGCCTCCAGAAAGTCATTGCGCGCCAGCACGCTCACATTGTCCACCGCGAAGCCAAGGTTCTTGCCCTCGAAGGTGGTGTTGGCGTCATTGCCATCGGGCAGCGAGGTGTAGGGCACGCTCAGCCATTCCACATCCTTGCCCGGCACCAGCACACCCGAGACCCAATAGGGCACCCAGTTGTAATAGATGATCGGCTCGCCGTTTTCATGGCGGGCAATCGCATCGCCGATGATCGCCTGATAGGAGCCCTGATTGTGGGTCACGGTGTCGCGCAGGCCGAATTCGGTCAGCTGATGCTCGATCACACGCTCGCAGCCCCAGCCCGGCATGCAGCCCACCAGATCGGCCTTGCCATCGCCATCGGCGTCGAATTTCTTCGCCACTTCCGGGTCTTTCAACATGCCCAGATCGGTGATGCCCGCATCATAGCTGGCCTTGTCCACCATATAGCCTTGCAGCGCGCCGGGCAGGATCACGCCCACCTTGCTCATCACCGCCGCGCCGCCCGATTCCTCGAAAAACGCATTGTGCAGGGTCTGCCAGTGGTTCGCGGTGAAATCCGCATCGCCCGAGCCGATGGCAAGGTGGATGGTCTGATATTCCGCCTCGGCCGGGTCGGCGGTGGTATAGCCCAGGTCTTGCAGCGCGCGCAGCAGGACGTAATGGTGGAAATGCTCCTCGATCTGCGCCGGCATGATCACGCGCACCGTGGTGCCTTCGCCGGGCTTGTCATTGGCGAAAACCGGGTTGGCCAGCAGCAGCGCAAGTGCCGTGGTCAGGGTGAAATGCTTCATGGTCTTCCTCTCTGTTGGTTTTGTTTTGGTGTCAGTTGCGGGCAAACAGCCCGGTGATCAGGCCCACCGGCCCGCTTTGCCACCAATGGCGGTGGCCGCGTTCCCGGCCAGAGCGGCCCAAACCCTGCGTGATGCGGTCCAGCACGATGGCCAGCATCACAATTCCCAAACCGCCCACGATGGCCTTGCCCGCATCCAGACGGCCCATGGCGCGCAAGACCTCATTGCCCAGACCCTTCACCGAAATCATCGAGGCAATCACCACCATTGACAGCGACAGCATGATGGTCTGGTTCAGCCCGGCCAGAATGGTCGGCGTGGCCAGCGGCAGCTCGACCTTGTAAAGGATCTGCCCCGGCGTGGCGCCAAAGGCGCGGGCGGCCTCCACGACGCTTTGGTTCACGTTGCGGATGCCCAGCGAGGTCAGACGCACCAGCGGCGGCAGCGCGAAGATGATCGTCACGATCACGCCCGACACATTTCCAATCCCGATCAGCATGACCACCGGCACCAGATAGACGAAGGCCGGAATGGTCTGCATCGTGTCCAGCACCGGGCGCACGAAGGATTCAAACCGGTCGCTTTTCCCGGCCAGAATGCCCAAAGGCAGGCCGATCAGCACGCAAAGCAGCACGCTGGCCGTCACGATGGCGAGCGTGGTCATCGCCAGGCTCCAGGCATTCGGGTGCAAGAGGCCAAGCGCCACCAGACAGCAGGCCACCAGAATGGCCACCCGCCGCCCCGCCGCCTGCCAGGCGATCAGCGTCAGGATCAGCAGCATGATCACCGGCGGCACCGCTTGCAGCGTGGCCTCGATCCGCATGATCACGCCTTCAAAGAAATGCTTCAGCGGCTGGATCAGGTCGCGGTTGGAAATCGCCCAGCCCTTGATGCCATCGGCCCAGCTGCCAATGCCCAGATCAATCGAGGCGAAAGGGTTCAGCCAATCGAATTCCTTGTCCATTACGCGGCCTCCTGCGCGGTCATGGCCTCGTCGCGGCCCTGAATGCCGCGCAACAGGGCGCGGCGTGTGACGATGCCGACCACGCGGCCCTCGGCTTCGATGCGGATCGGGCTGTCGGCCCCCACCGCCAGATCGACCAGCGCATTCAGCTTGTCCTCGGGGCGCGCCACCGGCCAATGCGCCATATCCTGCGCGCCATGCTGCGCCTGATACTGCGCCAGCGGCTGCATGATCCGCGCCGCCGTCACCAGATCCAGCTTGCTGATCCCGGCCACGAACTCGGCCACATAATCATCCGCCGGTTCCGTCACGATCTGCTCCGGCGTGCCGATCTGCACCAGAACACCGTCCTTCATGATGGCAATGCGATCACCGATCCGGATGGCCTCATCCAGATCATGCGTGATGAAGACGGTGGTCTTGTGCAGCTCTGCCGACAATTGCATGAACGTGCCCTGCAATTGCTTGCGGATCAGCGGGTCCAGTGCCGAGAACGGCTCGTCCATCAGCAGGATCGACGGATCGGCGGCAATCGCCCGCGCCAGCCCGACCCGCTGCTGCATCCCGCCCGACAGCTCGTCGGGGTATTTCTTGTCCCACCCCGTCAGGTCCACCGCATCAATTGCGGCGGCGATCTTGGCGGCATTGGCCTCGGCCACGCCGCGCACCTCCAGCGAAAAGCCGACATTCTCGCGCACCGTGCGGTGCGGCATCAGCGCCATCGACTGAAACACCATGCCGATGCGCTCGGCCCGCAGGGCGCGCAGGTCGCGGGCATTCATCGCATTGACGTTCTGCCCCTCGATGATGATCGACCCGGCGGTGGGTTCGATCAGCCGGTTGATATGGCGGATCAGCGTCGATTTGCCCGAGCCCGACAGGCCCATGATGCAGAAAATCTCGCCCCGGCCGACGCTGAAACTGGCATCCTGAACACCCACCACGCAGTCGAATTTCTCGCGGATGTCTTTCTTTGAAAGCCCCTCGCTGCGGATCGCGTCCATCGCCTGTCGCGACTTGTCGCCGAAGATCTTCCAGATCCCCTCGCAGCGGATGACTTCCTCTCTTTGAGGTTGGGTCATGCAGAATCTCCCCTGTTTCCGAAATACAAGCATGAAATGTTGCAGTAGACAATATGTATTTTATTTTGCGCGCCCGCTGTGCTTCACTGTAGACAATATGTATTTCGGATATTAGACAGAAAGAAGGCTACCTGATTCACCTGACCGACAGGTGAAACCAGGCAAGGAGGCCCAAGTGGAAATCGAGACGCGCAGCAAAAAGGTGATCTGTGTCGAGGACTTGCGCCGCAAGGTTCTCACGCAGGAGCTGGAGCCGGGCGCCTATCTGGACGAGACCGAATTGTCCGAGGCCTATGGTATTTCCCGCCCACCCCTGCGCGAGGTGCTGCGGCAGCTCGCCGGTGAGGGCTACGTGGTGCTGCACGAGAATCGCGGCGCGCAGGTCTCGCCCATGACGCACAAGACCCTGCGCAATTTCTTTGTGGCCGCCCCGATGATCTATGCCGCCGTCACCCGGCTGGCCGCGCAGCACGCCACGCCCGCGCAGGTGAACCGGCTGAAGGACTGCCAGCGCACCTTCCGTCAGGCCATCGCGCGCGGCAATGCCGCCGAACGCGCGGTGGAGAACGAGCGCTTCCACTCCATCATCGGCGACATGTCCGATAACGAATTTCTCATGCCCAGCCTGCGGCGGTTGCTGATCGACCATACCCGCATCGGCATGACCTTCTACGACCCCCGCAAGACCGACATGGCCTGCATTTCGGCCACCGCCGCCGACCAGCATGATGAATTCATCGCGCTGATCGAGGCGGGCGATGCCGATGCCGCTGCCGATCTGGCGGTGTCCCACTGGGAGCTGTCGCGCGCCCAGATCGAAAGTTTCGTCACCCCCGCCAGCATTCAGTTCCCGTTGGGCCGCGCGCCCGGCGCTTTGGAACAGAGAGGAGCTTCATGAGATTCGACGGGATCCACACCCCCGCCATCACCCCGCATCGCGAGGATGGCAGCATCGACCGCGATGCCTTTGTCGCCCATCTGGAACGGCTGATCGCCGCCGGGGTGCATGGCATCATCAATGGCGGCTCTACCGGCGAATATTACGCGCAGTCGATGGAGGAACGCCTGGAGCTGGCGACCCTCGCGCGTGAGGTCACCAAGGGCCGGGTGCAACTGATGGTGGGGACGGTGGCAATCCGTCTGGAAGACAGCCTGATCATGGCCGAACATGCCGCCCGGATCGGCGCGGATTCGATCCTCGTGGGCAGCCCGCCCTATTCGGTGCCGACCGAGCGCGAGAATGCGCTGAATGCCCTCGCCATCGACCGTGCCGCCGATCTGCCGATCATGCTCTATAACTACCCCGGCCGCATGGGCATCAACATGGGCGAGGAATTCCTCGACCGCGTGGGCCGGAGCCGCAATTTTCAGGCCATCAAGGAATCCTCGGGCGACATCAACCGGGTTCACCTCTTGGGCCGCGATTACCCGCATATCCAGATGTCCTGCGGCATGGACGATCAGGCGCTGGAATTCTTTGCCTGGGGCGCGCAAAGCTGGGTCTGCGGCGGGTCGAACTTCCTGCCGGGCGAACACCTCGCGCTGTGGCGCGCCTGCGCGGTCGAGGGCAATTTCGCCAAGGGCCGCCGCATCATGTCGGCTCTCATGCCGCTGATGCGCGTGCTGGAGCAGGGCGGCAAGTTCATCCAATGCATCAAGCACGGCGTCGAAATGGCTGGCGGCTATGCCGGCCCGCCGCGCCCGCCGCTGAAAGGCCTGAACAAGGATGACAAGCGCCAGCTGGAACAGGTTGTGCGCGTGTTGAAAACCACCATTGCCCAGATCGAAGCGGAGTAAGCCCCCATGTCCCTTCTGACCACCGAAGAATACAAGGCCATCGCCGCCAGCCTCACCCTGCCGACGCAGGCCTTCATCGACGGCAGCTTCCGCCCGGCGATCTCGGGCAAGACCTTCACCACCACCAACCCGGCCACCGGCGAGGTGCTGGCGAAAATCGCCGCCTGCGGCCCGGAAGATGTGGATTTCGCGGTCGCAAAAGCCCGCGACGCCTTCGAGGATGGCCGCTGGTCGCGCCTCCACCCGAAAGAGCGCAAAGAGGTTCTGATCAAGCTCTCCAAGCTGATCAAACGCAATGCACGGGAACTGGCCGTGATGGAAAGCCTCGACAGCGGCAAGACCATCTATGACTGTGAAACGGTCGACGTGCCGGAGACCGTGCATTGCCTCTCCTGGCATGCCGAGCTGATCGACAAGATCTACGATCAGGTCGCGCCCTCGTCTGACGGCCATCTGGCGCTGGTGGTGCGCGAGCCCGTGGGCGTGGTGGGCCTCGTGTTGCCCTGGAACTTCCCGCTGCTGATGCTGGCGTGGAAGATCAGCCCGGCGCTGGCGGCTGGCTGTTCCATCGTGGTGAAACCGGCCAAGGAAACCTCGCTCACCGCGCTGCGCATCGCGGAACTGGCGATGGAGGCGGGCGTGCCTGCGGGCGTGTTCAACGTGCTGCCCGGTGGCGGCGCCGATGTGGGCGAACCCATTGGCCGCCATATGGATATCGACATGGTGTCCTTCACCGGCTCCACCGAAACGGGCCGCAAATTCCTCACCTACGCCTCGGAATCGAACCTCAAGGAAGTCACGCTGGAGATGGGCGGCAAGAACCCCGCCGTCGTGCTGGATGATGCCGAAAACCTGGATCGCGTGGCGGCCCATATCACCAATGGCGCCTTCTGGAACATGGGCGAGAATTGCTCGGCCTCCTCGCGGCTCATCGTGCAAAAGGGCGTGAAAGAGGAGTTGCTGAAACGCATCCTCGCCCATGCCCGCGAATGGCCGATGGGCGATCCGCTCGATCCGGTGAACCGCGTGGGCGCGCTGGTGTCGAAATCGCATTACGAAAAGGTCGCCAGCTATATCACCAAAGACGCCAAAGTGCTGTTGGGCGGCAAGGCGGCGGATGGTTTTGTGGAGCCCACGATCCTCGATTGCAAACCGGGCGATCTTCAGGTGCGCGAGGAAATCTTTGGCCCCATCCTCACCGTCTTGACGGTCGAAAGCTATGATGAGGCCATCGCTTTGGCGAATGATACCGAATATGGCCTCGCCGCCTCGATCTATACCGCCAATGTGAAAAAGGCGATCCGCGGCGCCCGCGCATTGCGTGCTGGCACGGTGACGGTGAACAGCTTTGGCGAAGGCGATATTGCCACCCCCTTTGGCGGCTATAAACAGTCGGGCTTTGGCGGGCGTGACAATGGCATCCACGCCCATGACCAATATACCCAGATCAAGACCATCTGGGTCGATCTCTCCGATGATGCAGACGAGGCTGTCGCATGACCAACCACATCGCCCGGCGCCTGCCTGCCCATCGCGGCCCCGCCGCATGGTCGGCCATCCTGCCGGGGCAAGCCGCCCCGCAGATTCTGCCGGGCGATGTGACCGCCGATTTCGCGGTGATTGGCGCAGGTTTCGCGGGGCTATCCGCCGCGCGCCGCCTGGGCCAGTTGAACCCCGGCGCGCGCGTCGTGGTGCTGGAGGCCGGGCGACTGGCCGAAGGTGCCTCGGGGCGCAATTCGGGTTTCATGATCGACCTGCCGCACGAGCTTCAATCCGATGATTACGCAGGCGGCGGCGATGACCGCGCCTCGATCGCCCGCAACCGCCACGCCATCGGTTTCGCCCGCGAGGCCGTGGCGGAATATGGCATCGACCCCAATTTCTTCGATCCCGCCGGCAAGGTGAACGGCGCCGCCAGCGAGGGGACCGACCGGCTGAATGCCAGCTATGCCGAGCATCTGTCGGCCATGGGCGAGGCCAGCCAGCACCTTGACGCGCAGGCGATGTTCGATCTCACCGGCTCGCGCCATTACCTCTCGGGCCTCTACACGCCCGGCACGGTGATGCTGCAACCGGCGGGTTATGTGCGCGGCTTTGGCGAAGGCCTGCGCCGCGCGGGCGTCACCCTGGCCGAGGCCACCCCGGTGCAATCGGTCACCCGCCAAGGGGCTGGCTGGCTCGTCACCACCCCGAAGGGCCGAGTCAGCGCAGGCAAGGTGATCTTCGCCAATAACGGCCAGTTGGAGAGCTTCGGCTTTGCCAAGGGCCGCTTGATGCACGTCTTTCTCTATGCGTCCATGAGTGCCGAGCTGGACAGCGCCGCGCTCAAGGCGCTTGGCGGCCAGCCCCGCTGGGGCATCACCCCCTCTGATCCCATGGGCACCACCATGCGCCGCATCGACACGGGGCAGGGGGGCAACCGCATCATCACCCGCACCTGCGCCACGTTTGAACCCGGCATGGAGGCCTCCGAAGCCAGCCTGCGCCGCACCGCCGCCGTCCACCGCGAGAAGTTCGACCAGCGCTTTCCGCAATTGAAAGGCATGGCGATGCAGTTCTCATGGGCCGGGCATCTCTGCCTCACCCGCAACGGCGTGGCCGTCGCGCGCGAGCTGGAGCCGGGCCTGTTTGCGGCCTGCGTGCAAAACGGCCTCGGCACCGCGCGCGGCACCCTCACCGGCCTCGCCGCCGCCGAGATGGCCTCGGGTGTGATCACAGACCTGACCCGCCATTTCAGCGCCGAGGCCCAGCCCCCCCGCTTGCCGCCCCGGCCCTTCTCCACGATTGGGGCCAATGCGTTTTTACGCTGGAAAGAGTGGCGCGCGGCAGCGGAATAAAATCTTAATGGAGCGCAAATCGGGCGGAACAGGAAACGCACCGCGTTTCCCCGCCCGTGTGGACATCTTACCGCAAGACCATGTCAGCCCATGACCGACAGGCCAGCGCCCGCCCGGCGGGTGTGAAGCACCCGCCCCCCGCAGGGCGGGCGCTGGCCGTTGGCTTCGGGCCAACGGCCCGCTTGGAAACGGCACCGCATGACCTCGGCAATGGCCGCGGCCATCTCATCCCCCAAAACCGTACACGCCATTACAGTTTGGCCCAAAAACCGGGCCAAACTGTAGGGCGCGTTACACTTATGGCAGGCTCAGCTTGGCCATCCGGCCGCCATCCACCGTCCAGACCTGCCCGGTGACAAAGCCCGCCTCGGCAGAGCCAAGCCACGCCACCAGCGCCGCCACTTCCTCGGGTTTGCCGGTCCGGCCCACCGGATGAATGCGGCCAATCTCGCGGCGGAAGGCTGCGGGATCAGGCATTTTCTCAATAAAATCAAGGTTCAAGTCAGTGTCGATCCAACCCGGAGCCACCGCGTTGCACCGGATCCCTTCGGCCCCGTGATCCACCGCCACCGCCCGCGTCAGCCCATGCAGCCCCGCCTTGCTGGCACAATAGGCCGCATGATGCGGGTTCGCCCCCAACCCCTCGATCGACCCGATATTGACCACCGCCCCTTGGGTCTTTCGCAAATGCGGCATGGCGTGTTTGATCAAAAGAAAAGGCGTGGTCAGATTGACTGCAAGATTGCGCTGCCAATCCTCCAAGCTCATGTTTTCACAGGATGATTCCTGCATCATCCCGGCATTGTTCACCAGCACGTCCAGCCGCCCGGCGCGGGAAATCACCCCCGAAATCACCTCTGCCGGGCTCCCGGGATCGGTGAAATCTGCCTCGATACAGTCGCGCTCGGGGTCTTTGCCGCGCTGCGCTGTGATCACAAAGGCGCCTTCCTCGCTCAACCGCCGCGCAATCGCCTGCCCGATCCCGCTGCGCCCCCCCGTCACCAGCGCCACTTTCCCCTGATAGCGCATCAGCCCACCGCCTTTCCGCCATTCACCTCAACCACCGTGCCGCACAGATAGCGCGCCGCGTCGGAGGCGAGGAAAAGGATAACGTCCGCAATGTCCTCCGGCTCGGCGATGCGGCCCAAAGGCACCGTCTTGCCCAGTTCCGCCACCGCCGTATCGGGGTCAAAGCCCCGGCGGAGGAACCCGGTGCGCAGCATCGGCGTGTTCACCTCATTGGGGGCTACGGCGTTGATTCTAATGCCCTGATGGGCGTGATCCATCCCCATGCACTGCGTCAGCGAGGCGATGGCGGCCTTGGTCATGCAATAGACCGCATGGTTCGGGCCGGGGCGCAGACCCCAGCAGGACGCCACATTCACAATCGCGCCGCCGCCCGCCGCCGCCAGCAAGGGAATCGCCGCGCGGCAGATGCGGAAGGGCGCCTGCACGTTCACGCCCAGCGACAAATCCCAATCGGAATCGCTGCTTTCGGTCACCGTGCCGCGTGTGATCACACCCGCGTTGTTCACCACAATATCAAGACCCCCAAGCGCCGCCTGCGCCGCTGCGGGCAGCCCATCGGCATAGGCAGCCTCCAGCAGATTGCCCGGCAAATGCGCTTCGGCCGGGATGGCGGACACATCCCGATCCGCCACCGCCACGCGCGCGCCCCGCGCCCGCAGCGCCGCCACAACTGTCGCCCCAATGCCGCCCGCAGCGCCGGTCACCAGCGCGCATTTTCCTTTAAGATCAGTCATTTGTTCCTCATGAAAAAGATGCGACAGGCGCGCCGAAACGTGTCTCGTCGGGGGTGATGCCCAGGCCGGGGCCCTGGGGCAGCGCGATATGGCCGCCCTCGATTTTCACGCCGTTTTCGGCGTCGTAATGCCCCTCGATATAGGGCGCGGCCAGCCAGACGCCCTCGTTCAGGCGCGGCTGCACCGTGGCGCCGATTTGGGTGCAGGCGGCGGCGATGATGTCACCTCCCCAGGCATCGTCGCAGGTATGCGGCAGGCTGCGCGCCTCGCAAATGTCGCGGAAGGTCGCCATCGGGCGCAAGCCGCCGATCCGCGTGACCTTCATGCCGAAGCCATCGCACAGCCCGGTCCCCACCGCGCGCAGCACGGTGGAAATATCTGTCGCGTTTTCATCAAGATAGATGCCGTGATGCAGTTGCCCGCGAATGGCGGCGACCTCCTCGATGGTGTTGCAGGGCTGCTCCATGATGAAGGGGATTTCGGGGCATTCGCGCGACAGGCGCAGGGCGTCGCGGGTGGGCAGGCCCCGGTTGGCATCGACCGCCAGCCGCATGCCGCTGCCGCGCAGCACCTCCCAGACCTTGCGGATCACCGCGATGTCCACCTCCACCGGGCGCCCGCCGACCTTGACCTGCATCCGGGGATAACCCTCGGCGCGCTTTTCTGCGGCGATGCGGGCGATTTCATCGGGTTCGCCCACGCCGCTGGCATAATAGCTGGGCACCCGTTCCGTCACCGCGCCGCCCAGAAGATCGGCCACGCGCACACCATATGCTTTGCCTGTCAGATCATGCGCCGCAATATCTAGTGCCGCCTTGGCATAGCCATGGCCGTTCAGCAGGCTGTCCATCTTGCGATGAAACAGGCCAAGCTGCGTCGGGTCGCAGCCGATCAGCCCCGGCGCCATCTCGATCAACGCGGCCACTGCGCCGCCTGTGTGGTGCGGCTGATAGGTTGGCCCGACCGGGCAGGTTTCGCCCCAGCCGATCAGCCCGCTATCGGTGACCAGCTTCACAATCACCGTTTGCAGCGACCAGACCAGCGCATTCGCCATGCGATAAGGCCCGTTCTTCACCGGCAGATCATGGGTAAAGATGTGGATTTCCGTGATTTTCATGCGCAGCCCTGAAAAAAAGGGGCCGCCCGCAAAGGGCGGCCAGTCGGGAGGTCAGTGTTCGGTGTTCAGCTCGTCCATCGCCGGAATTTCGCGTTCGCGCCGGGCGATATAGTCGCGCAAGGCCTCGTCAATGCCGGGGTCGAGCGCGGGTTCCTCATAGTCGCCGAGCAGCTTTTTGGCGTGATCCAGCGCGCGCTGCGTGATTTCAACCGAGCCTTCGGCCTGCCATTGCTCGATCGAGTTGTTGTCGAACATCTTGGGCATGAAAAACGCGCGTTCAAAGTTTTCCAGCGTATGCGCATGGCCCAGATAATGCCCGCCGGGGCCGACATCGCGCACCGCCACCATCGCCTCGTCAAAGTCATCCCAACGCGGGCCTTCGGCCATGCGATAGCCCATGGCGCACATCTCGGCATCGACCATGAACTTGGCGACGGAACAGTGCATCCCGGCCTCATTCCAGCCCGCCGAATGCCAGATATAGTTGGCGCCCGCATGCAGCACCGCATTCATGGTCATGGCGCTTTCATACCCGGCCTGCGCGTCAAAGGTTTTCGCGCCGCCCAGCAGGTTCGAGGTCCGCCACGGCACGTTGTAGAACCGCGCCATCTGGCCGATCATGAAGTTCATCAGGCTGATCTCCGGGGTGCCTGCCATCGGCGCGCCGGATTTCATCGACACGGTCGAGAGGTAATGGCCGTAAATCGCGGGCGCGCCCTTGCGGATCACCTGCGTATAGGCCAGCGCCGACAGCGCCTCGGCGTTCAGTTGCGCCACGGCGGGCGCGACCGAGGCGGGTGTATTGGCACCGCCCAGCACGAAGGGCGAACACAGCACCGGCTGCTTGCGCTTCACAAAGGCGCGCATGGCCGACAGCATGGTCTCATCCCAGACCAGCGGCGAATTGCCGTTGCAATTGCCGGTGGTGACCGGGGTTTCCTCCATCACATCGCGGCCAAACAGGATCTCGCACATCTGCATCACATCCTCGGCATTTTTGCCGCTGGTCGTCATGCCCATGAAGGTCTTGTCGGAATGTTTGATCGAGGAATAGGTGATGTGCAGATGGCGATGCGAAACCTTGAGGTCCATCGGCTCTACAATATGGTGTGCCGTGGAATGGAGCGCCGGCGACATATGGGCCAGTTTGTGAAACATGTTCAGGTCGGCCATGGTCGGCCAACGCCGCACATCCTCCAGATCGCGGAGGAAGGGCGCGCCGGTCATCGGCACGAAGATCGAGTGTTTGCCGCCGAAAGGCAGGCTGCGTTCGGGGTTGCGGGCGCGGTATTCCCAGGCCGAGGGGATGGTGGAGATCAGCGCGCGCACCAGATGGCGGTCAAGGTAGACCCGCTCGCCCACCACCTTGGCCCCGGCGCGGCGCCAATCCTCCAGCGCGATTGCGTCGCGGAAGATCACGCCCACCTCCTCCAGGATCGCCATCGAGGCGGCGTCGATCCGCTCCACCTGCTCTTGCGTCATGGCAAGGCATTCGGGCAGGCCGCGTTTGAGGCTGGGCAGCATGGCAAAATCGGGGGCGGCGCGCAGGGCCCTGCGGGCGCCGCGGCCACCCGCGCGGGCGGTTCGGGCCGGAATGTCGTTCATGGTTGCACCTTGCGAAAACCTGATGCCCCCAAGGATCGCCAAAGCCGGGGCGCGCACCGCCTTGGCGGCGAAGCGGATGGGCGATTTTGCGACATGGCGCAGATTTCGCGCGCCGCAGGGGATGGTTTGAAAGCGCTTTGGGCAAGCGGCAAGGCAGCGCGACCTATGCAGCCAATATCAACAGGAAGTGATCTTCAAACCGCTTTGACGATGCGCCCGCACTCGGCTACTCCTTGGCGGGAGAGGTGGCCTTGCCGCCCATTCTCATCCAGAGGGGATTTTCATGACCAAGATCGTGCTTGTCGGTGCAGGCAGCCTGCAATTCGGCACCGGGATGCTGGGCGATATTTTCCA
Source organism: Gemmobacter sp. (assembly GCF_016792925.1). Taxonomy (GTDB): domain Bacteria; phylum Pseudomonadota; class Alphaproteobacteria; order Rhodobacterales; family Rhodobacteraceae; genus Gemmobacter. Next base: position 30,443 of record NZ_JAEULU010000051.1, on the reverse strand, counting down.
GTCGGCCACCCTCGCCGGGGCCGAAATCGTGTTGAATGACATCAATGCCGGCGCCGCGCAGCGCATGCAGGCGCTGGCGGAGGAGACCATGGCGGCGCGGGGCCTGACCCATCGCATCCGCTGCGAGCCCGATCTGGCGCGCGCCCTTCCGGGGGCCGATTTCGTGGTGATCTCGATCGAGGTGGGCGACCGTTTCGCGCTGTGGGACATGGATTGGAAAATCCCGCAGCAATACGGCATCCAACAGGTTTACGGCGAGAATGGCGGGCCGGGGGGGCTGTTCCACAGCCTGCGCATCCTCCCGCCGATCCTGCAAATCTGCGGCAAGGTGATGGACCACGCGCCGGGCGCCACCGTGTTCAACTATTCCAACCCGATGAGCCGCATCACGACCACGGTGCATCGCGCCTATCCGGGGATCAAATTCATCGGCATGTGCCACGAGATCGCCTCGCTGGAGCGCCACCTGCCGCCGATGTTGGGCCAGCCGCGCGAGAATATCCGCTATCGGGCCGGGGGTCTGAACCATTTCTCGGTGATGACGGAATGCAGCTATGTCGATACGGGCCGCGACGCCTACCCGGATGTGCGGGCGCGGGCCGAGGGCTACTTCGGGCGCCAGCCCGGCTATTCGGAGATCCTGACCGCCACGCGCCAGTCGGGCCGCGCGGTCGAGACCGAGGGCTGGATGGATATTGACCTGTCGCATATCACCGAAGTGCGGCCCTGGTCGGATCGCTGGCTGTTCCGCGAGGTGCTGGAGCGGTTCGGCCTGCTGCCGATCACCTATGACAGCCATTTTGGCGAATATATCCAATGGGCGCATGAATGCAGCGACCATCGCGGCATTCTGGATTTCTACACCTATTACCGCAATTTCCTGGGCCGCACCGCGCCGCAGATCGGCACCCATCTGCACGAGCGTGTCGTGCCGGTGATGGAGGGCATCCTGACCGATTCCGGCTATGAGGAGGCGGCGGTGAATATCCCCAATGCGGGCTATATCGCCGATCTGCCGGAGTGGCTGGCGGTCGAGGTGCCCGCCGTGGTGACGGCCAAGGGCGTGCAGGGCATCAAGCTGGAGATCCCGGTGGGTATGCGCGGGCTGCTGGCCAATCAGATCGGCGTGCATAGCCTGACCGCCGAGGCGGTGCTGCAAGGCAGCCGCGATCTGGCCATTCAGGCGCTGCTGGTCGATCCGGTGGTCGCCGTCGCGCGTGGCATTCCGGCGCTGGTCGATCACATGATCGCCGAGCAATCGCCCTGGCTCGATTACCTGCGCTAGGCCCGGTCAGCGGGCATAGGGATCGGCCAGCGCGGGCAGCACCTTGCCCGTGCATTCCCCAAAGCCGATGGTATAGCCCGCGCCCTGGCACTGGCCGCGCAGGGTGAGCGTGTCGTGATCCTCGATGAAACTGCGGCTGCCGCCCGCGATGGCGAAAGGCTCCTTGCCGCCCCAGCTCAGCTCCAGCAGGCTGCCCCGGCTGTCTTTCGTCGGGCCGGAAATCGTGCCCGAGCCCAGCAGATCGCCGGTATTCATCGCGCATCCGCTGGTGGTGTGATGCGCCAATTGCTGCGGGGCCGAGTAATACAGTTCCGCAGCATTGGTGCGGGCGATGATGGTCTCCGGCCCGCCTTCCGGTGCCAAGCCCACCTCCAGCGCGATGTCATACAGCATCGGGCGCGGCTCTTGCAGATGGGGCAGCAGCGGCAGCTCGCGCGCGGGCGTGGGGGTGCGGAACGGCTCCAGCGCCGCGGTCATCACGATCCAGGGGCTGATCGTGGTGGCGGTGGCCTTGGCCTGAAACGGCCCCAGCGGCTGATATTCCCAGGCCTGAATGTCGCGCGCCGACCAGTCGTTCAGCAGCACATAGCCAAAGATCATCGCCTCGGCCTCGGCCACCGTCACTGGCCCCTCCGAGGCCATGCCGACCACCGCCCCCAGCTCCAGCTCGATGTCAAAGCGGCGCGAGGGCTGGAAGACGGGCAGGGCCTGATCGGGCGCCTTCACCTGCCCCCAGGGGCGGCGCACATCAGAGCCGGAAACCACCACCGACGAGGCCCGCCCGTTATAGCCGATGGGCATATGCAGCCAGTTCGGCGGCAGCGCGTTTTCCGGCCCCCGGAACATGGTGCCGACATTGAAGGCATGGTTCCGGCCCGCGTAGAAATCGGTGTATTCGCTGACGCGGAACGGCATGTGCAGCGCCACATCCGCCAGCTCATACATGAAGAAGCGACATTCATCGCGGACATGTTCGTCTGCGTCTTCACCAAGGATAAGTTGTAACTGCGCCCGCAGCGCCGCCCAGACCGAGGGGCCTGCCGCCATCACCTCATTCCAGAACGGCACATCCAGCAAGGGCCCGCCGTCAAGCTCCAGCAAGCCCGCCGCCTCCAGCCCCGCCACATCCAGCACGAAATCGCCAATCGCCACCCCGCAGCGCGGCGCGCTTTCCCCCGTCGAGAACACGCCGCAAGGCAGATTGTTCAGCGGAAACAAACACTCCGCCGCATTCGCGCTCTCCACCCAAGACCGGATCAGGCCCATCTGGCTTCCTTCATTTTCTGTTCAAAAATATCCCGCGGGGGTTGCCTGTCGGGCGCCATCGGTCCGAGCCCGACAGGCGACGGGGGCTGGCCCCCCGCTTTTCGTCACTTCACGCCGGGCGTGCCGTCGAACTTTTTCTCAAGGCTGTCCCAGCACGCGATGTAATCCTCCTGCAAGGGTGCGGCCTTGGCGGCCCATTCCGTCAGATGCTGCGGGAAGCGGGTCTCGAACATGAAGCTCATGGTCTCCTCCAGCTTCTCGGGTTTCAGCGCGCTGTTGGAGGCGCCCTCAAAGGCGTTGCGGTCCGGCCCATGCGGCAACATGCAATTGTGCAGGCTCATGCCGCCGGGGACAAAGCCCTTGGGCTTGGCGTCATAGATCCCGTAAATATTGCCCATCAGCTCGGACATCACGTTCTTGTGGTACCATGGCGGGCGGAACGAGTTTTCCGCCACCAGCCAGCGTTCGCGGAACAAAACGAAATCAATATTCGCGGTGCCTTCCAAGCCGCTCGGCGCGGTCAGCACGGTGAAGATCGACGGGTCCGGGTGGTCGAACAGAATGGCGCCCACCGGCGAATAGGTCCGCAAATCGTATTTCCACGGCGGGTAATTGCCATGCCAGGCCACCACATCCAGCGGGCTATGGCCGATGGGCGTGCGGTGGAACTGCCCGCACCATTTCAGCACCACCGAGGACGGCACCTCGCGATCCTCGAACGCGGCCACCGGCGTCTTGAAATCGCGCGGGTTGGCCATGCAATTCGCGCCGATCGGCCCGCGATGGGGCAGGGTGAAGGGCACGCCGTAATTCTCGCAGACAAAGCCCCGCGCCGGGCCTTCCAGCACCTCCACGCGGTAAACAAGCCCGCGTGGCAGCAGGGCGATTTCCTTCGGCTCCAGATCGATCACGCCCAATTCGGTGCAGAAACGCAGCCGGCCTTCCTGCGGCACCACCAGCAATTCGCCATCGGCGGAATAGAAATACTCATCCTGCATGGATTGCGTGACCAGATAGATATGCGCGGCCATGCCGGTCTGGGTGTTCACATCCCCCGCCGTCGTCACCGTGCGCATGCCGGTGATCCAGGTCTGGTCTTCTGCCGCATGGGGGATCGGGTCCCAGCGATATTGCCCAAGGCTGATGACCTCGGGCAGGATATGCGGCGCCGATTTCCACAGCGGCAGGTCGATCTTCTCGAACCGGGTGCAATGCTTGACCGAAGGGCGGATGCGGTAACACCAGGTCCGCTCCGGCTGTGGCTTGGTGAAGGCCGAGCCCGAAAGCTGCTCGGCATAAAGCCCATAGGCGCATTTCTGCGGGGAATTCTGCCCCTGCGGCAGCGCGCCCGGCAGCGCCTCGGTTTCAAAATCATTGCCGAAGCCCGGCATGTAGCCCGCATGAGGGCCGGGCAGGCAGGCTGCGCGGGTCAGGCCTGCGGGCAGCGGATGGGGGTCTGACATGCGGGCCTCCGGTGATGGGGATGCCGTGATATTAGTTGCAAATGCAACCAAGTCAAGGTAACTTTGGCCATCCTTACGCGAAAGGCCCTGCATGTCCGGCGTGATCCTGCATGATTACTGGCGGTCCTCCTCGGCCTGGCGGGTACGGATCGGGTTGAACCTCGCCGGGGTGGCCTATCGCCGCCACCCGGTCGATCTGCTGGCGGGGGCGCAGCGCGATGCGGCGCATCTGGCGCTGAACCCGCAAGGGCTGGTGCCGGTGCTGGAGATTGACGGGCTGCGGCTGACGCAATCGCTGGCGATCCTCGATTATCTGGAGGAAACGCGCGGGGCCGGGCTGCTGCCATCCGCTCCGGCGGCGCGGGCAGCGGTGCGGGCGCTGGCCCATGCCATTGCGATGGATGTGCAGCCGGTCTGCAATCTGCGCGTTGCCCGCCATGCCGTCAGTCTGGGGGCGACGATGGAGGGCTGGATGCAGCATTTCATCGCCCCCGGTCTGGCGGCGGTCGAGGCGATGCTGCCGCCAGAGGGCGCGTTTTGCCACGGCGCGGCGCCGGGCCTTGCCGAATGCTGCCTTGTGCCCCAGCTTTACAATGCCCGCCGTTGGGGCGTGGATCTGACCGCCTTTCCCCGTCTGCTGGCCATCGAGGCGCGTTGCGCTGCGCTGCCCGCCTTTGCCCAGGCCCATGCCGAAGCGCTGCGGCCCGATCCCGCCCCGTGACAGCGCGGCGGTGCTGTGGCAGGGTCGGCCCTGCCGCTCCAATCACAGGCCCGACCATGGCAGATTTCGATCTGGAAACCTTCCTGCCCTATCTGCTCAATCAGGCCGCCGAGGCCAGCGCGGCGGCGTTTCAAGCCAGCTACAAGGCCAGCCACGGCTTGACCCGTACGCAATGGCGGGTGCTGGCCCATCTGGGGAAATTCGGTGCCTTGACGGCGCGCGACATCTGCGCCCGCAGCCATGTGGAGAAAACCAAGGTCAGCCGCGCGGTGGCGGCGCTGGAGGCCGAGGGCTGGTTACGCCGCAGCCCCAGCGAGGCTGACCGCCGGGCCGAATTGCTCTGCCTGACCGAGGCCGGGCGGGCGGTCTTTGCCGATCTGGGCCAGCGCGCCATCGCCCATGATGCCGCGCTGCGCGCAAGGCTTGGCCCCGATATGGCTCTGCTGGACGCCCTGCTGCGCCGCATCGCCGCCGATTTGCCGCGCGGCTGAGCGTCAGCGCAACAGCTTGATCAGCGCTATAGCCTGCCAGATCAGCAAGGCAGCCAGGGGCACGACAAGCCATTGCGCAACACCTGCAAACACCAGCCCCCAGCTGAATGTCAAAGGCATCTGAGAAACCACATGCGATCTCGCGGTGCCAATGGGCATGAAGCCCTTCCTGAACCGGCCTCGCAGGGTTGGCGCAAGAGGGAGCGCGGCCCCCTTTGCCAGGGCAATTTCATGGGCAAGGGTGGCCGCGTTCAGCCGCAGCATGGCATATATCTGCATCACAACGCCGACCAAGCCGCCACCGCCCCAGATGAAAATCGCCACCGCCCAAGGGGCCATGCCAAGCGCCAACCCGCCCGCACCAATCAGCAGCGCCAAGGGCAGGCCGAAGCTCAGGGCCATGGCCAGCGCCCATTCCCGCAGAAAGCCGCGCCGGTCAAGCGGGGCCAATTCTGCCGGAACCGGCGTCAGGATTGTGGCAAGGGTCAGCGACATTTGCTCTGTTCTGCGCATCTGCGGCCATTCTGCCCGGCTCTGCGCAGCGGGTAAAGCGGCGTGTCAGCTTGCCTTCAGCACGCCGCGTTCGATCTGATCCTGCTCGATGCTTTCAAACAGGGCGCGGAAATTGCCCTCGCCGAAACCGTCATCGCCCTTGCGCTGGATGAACTCGAAAAAGATCGGGCCGATCACGGTTTTCGAGAAGATCTGCAACAGGATACGGGTTTCGCCGCCCTCCACCACGCCCTCGCCGTCGATCAGGATGCCATGGCGGGCCATGGCTTCCAGCGGCTCCTCATGGCCCTGCACGCGGGCCTTGGACAGCTCGTAATAGGCCATGGGCGGCTTGGGCATGAATTTCAGCCCGCGCGCGGCAATCGCCTCGGTGCTGCTGTAAATATCCTCGCTGCCGACGGCGATATGCTGGATGCCCTCGCCCTTGTAGCGTTTCAGATATTCCACGATCTGCCCGGTCTCGCCGCGATCCTCGTTGATCGGGATGCGGATGCGCCCGCAGGGCGAGGTGAGCGCGCGGCTGTAAAGCCCGGTGAACTTGCCCTCGATGTCAAAGAAGCGGATCTGGCGGAAGTTGAACAACCGGCTGTAGAAATCGAACCAGGTGTCCATATTGCCCTTGAAGACATTATGGGTGAGGTGGTCGAGGTAATGAAAGCCCACCCCCGCCGGTTTGGGCGCGGTGAGGAACTCGAAATCCGGCGCATAGGGGTTGATGCCCGCGCCGTAACGGTCGGTGAAATAGATCAATGATCCGCCGATGCCGATGATGGCGGGCCAGTCCAGCGTCTTGTCCGCGCCCTCATAGGGGGTGGCGCCGTTCTGCACGGCATGGGCGAAAGCCATCTGGGCATCCACCACGCGCCAGCCCATTGCCGGGGCGCAGGGGCCGTGATCTTCGGCAAAGCGGCGGGCATGACTGCCGGGCTCATCGGTCAGGATATAGGTGATGTCGCCCTGCTGCCACAGCTCCACCGCCTTGGCGCGATGACGGGCGGCGAGGGTAAAGCCCATGCGGGTGAACAGTGCGCGGGCTTCCTCGGGCTGGGGATGGGCGAATTCGACGAACTCGAACCCATCGGTGCCCGCCGGGTTTTGCGGGGTGATGCTGGCGCGCGGGGCGTCATGCGGAAACGGGCCCATGCTGGCCTCCCTGTGAAATCCTGTCCTGATCAGGATTGCCCGGAACCGGCGGTGATGGTGCGCAATCTTGCGCTTTATCGCGGCTTGATATGCGCGTAAACTTTGCCGGTGACCGCATGAATGCGAGGAATGCGCATGATGGATTCGCTGGATACCCGCCTGCTGGCCGAGGTGCAGCGCCGCGCCGACATCACGGCGCAAGAGCTGGGGGCGGTGCTGAACCTCTCGCCCAGTCAGGCGGCGCGGCGGCGCGCGCGGCTGGAGGCCGAGGGCGTGATCGCGGGCTATCGCGCCCGGCTGGAGCCGCGCAAGCTGGGCCTGACGGTGCAGGCTTTCGTGCAGGTGCAGATGGCGGCGCATAATGCCGACAATGCCGCAAGTTTCGTGCGGCTGGTGCAGACCCTGCCCGAGGTGGTGGGCTGCTGGACCCTGACCGGCGAGGCGGATTATCTGCTGCGGGTCTGGGTCACCGATCTGCCGGGGCTGAATGCGCTGATCCATCACCGGCTGTTGCCGCATCCGGCGGTGGCGCGGGTGCAAAGCCAGATCGTGATGGATCAGCCCAAGGCCGATTCCGGCCTGCCGCTGTAACGCGGTCAGGCTTCGGGCAGGCCCTCGACGATCACCAGATGCACCTCTGCCGCCCCGGCGCGGGCGCGGCGGGCGGCCTGATAGGCCTCCGAGGCGTAACAGGCGCGCGCGGCCTCCAGCGAGGGAAATTCGATCACCACATGGCGGGCCAGCTCTGGCCCCTCCATGACCTCGGACGCACCACCGCGGGCCAGAAAGCGGCCGCCGAAGGGCGCAAAGGCAGCGGGGGCAAGGGCTTGATATTGCTTATAGGCCTCGGGGTCGGTGACGGTGACATGGGCCAGCCAATAGGCGCTCATTTCCGGGTCTCCAGCAGGGTGCGGGCGATGGCGGCGGCATCGTCCAGATGTTCGCGCACCGCCTGCGCGGCGGCCTCGGCATCGCCGGCACAGATCGCGGCGCAGATGCGTGCCATATGGGCGGGGCCGGAAATCCGGCGGTCGGTGGTGGCCAGCGTCAGCGCGCGCAGGCGGGAAATCCGGCTGTTCAGGCGCTGCACGATCTCCCATGCCACACCATGCCCGGCGGCGGTGAAGATCACCTGATAAAACCCTGTCGTGGCATCATAAAGCTGCGCGGGCGTTGCCTCGGCGAAGGCGGCATCCAGCCGCACCAGCGCCGCTTGCAGCCGGGCCTTCACCCCGGCATCGGCGGCACGGGCACAGGCGGCGGCGGCGTCGGATTCCAGCAGGCGGCGGATGGCATAGACCTGGCGCGCCTGATCCCAATCCAGCCGCGCCACCGTCGGGCCGCTGCGCCCTTGGGTCTCTACCAGTCCCTCGGCCTCCAGATAGCGGATCGCCTCGCGCACCACGGAACGCGAAACGCCCAGCTGATCGCAGAGCGTGCGTTCCACCAGCCGGTCGCCGCCCGAGAACCGCCCCGAGATGATCGCCTGTCGCAGCCGGTCTACCGCCAGTTCGCGGAGCGTGGTGGGCGAATGCGCAATGCGCAGATCGGCGTCATGTGTCTGGTCCATGGCGGCAGGATAGGCGCTGGCTTGGGGCAAATCAAGTTGTTCTTGACATGCCGTCTTATGGTATACCAACATACAGCCGCAAAGCAGGAGGCTCCGATGGCGGCACAGATTCGCAAGACCTATCTCAATATCGAGACGACGCTGATCGAGGGCGGGCGCGCGGCGCCGCAACCCCTGAAGCTGATCTCGGCGGCGGTTGTGCTGCAAAACCCCTGGGCGGGGCGCGGGTTCGTGGAAGACCTGAAGCCCGAGATCCACGCCGTCGCCCCGGAAATCGGCGCGCTGCTGACGGCGATGATTCTGGAGGCTGCGGGCGGGGCCGACAAGGTGGAGGCCTATGGCAAGGCCGCCGTGGTGGGGCTGAATGGCGAGCTGGAACATGCCAATGCGCTGATCCACACGCTGCGCTTTGGCAACCATTACCGGCAGGCGCTTGGCGCCAAGACCTATCTGGCTTTCACCAATGTGCGCGGCCCGGCCAATACGCCGATCATGATCCCGCTGATGGACAAGCATGACGAGGGCCGCCGCTCGCATTACCAGACCGGGCACTTTTCGATCCCCGATGCGCCGGGCGCCGATGAGATCGTGGTGGCACTTGGCGCGGCCACGGGCGGGCGGCCGCATCACCGGATTGGCGACCGTTACCAAGACCTCAAGGATCTGGGCCATGATGTCGCGAACCCTGCCTCTGTCTGACGGCGCGGCCGCACGGATCATTGAGGCGGGGGCGGGCGCGCCGCTGCTGCTGATCCATGGCGTTGGCATGCGGGCCGAGGCCTGGGGGCCTCAGATCGCGGCGTTGGCGGCAGACCACCGCGTGATCGCGGTGGATATGCCAGGCCATGGTGAAAGCGACCCGCTGCCGGGTGACCCGCGCCTGCCCGATTACGTCGCCTGGGCGGCGCGGGTGATCGAGGCCTTGGGCTTGGGTTCGGTCTCGGTGGCCGGGCATTCCATGGGCTCGCTGATCGCGGGCGGGCTGGCGGTGGAGCGCCCCGATCTGGTGGCGCGCGCGGCGCTGCTCAATGGGGTGCATCGGCGCAGCGAAACCGCGCGGGCCGCCGTTCTGGCGCGGGCGGCAGAGATTGCCGCCGGGGGTGGCGGGATCGAGGCCCCCTTGGCGCGGTGGTTCGACGACAGCCAGAGCGCTTTGCGCGATCAGGTCGCGGGCTGGCTGCGCGGCGTTTCGCCTGCGGGCTATGCCGCCGCCTATCGCGCCTTTGCCGAGGGCGATGGCGTTTATGCTGATCGCTTGGGTGCGGTGCGTTGCCCGCTGCTGGTGCTGACCGGCGATGGCGATGCGAATTCGACGCCCGAGATGACCCGCGCCATGGCGGCCATGGCGCCCCATGGCCGGGCCGTGGTGATCGAGGGGCACCGCCATATGGTGAACCTGACCGCCCCCGAGGCGGTCACCGCAGAATTGCAGCGCTGGCTGGAAACCGAGGAGACTTTGGCATGAGCGACCCCATCGACCCGCGTGCCCCCCTTGATCCGCGCGCCTTGCGTGATGCTTTCGGCTGTTTCATGACCGGGGTTACCGTGGTCACCGCGCTGGACGAGCAGGGCAAGCCCCTGGGCTTTACTGCCAATTCCTTCTCCTCGGTCTCGCTGGACCCGCCGCTTTTGCTGGTGTCGATCGCCAATCGTTCGGCCAATCTGGCGCAATTCAGCAAGGCCAAGGGCTTTGCCGTGAACATTCTGGCCGAGGGACAAAAGGATGTCTCGGCCACCTTCGCCCGCCCGTCGGAAGATCGGTTCGCCAGCGTCTATTGGCGGCACGGGCCGGTGGGATCGCCGCTGATTGCCGAAGTCTCGGCCTGGTTCGATTGCACCATGGAACAGGCGATCCCGGCGGGGGATCATACGATCCTGCTGGGCCGGATCGGCGCGTTTGAGGCCAATGCCCATCCCGGCCTTGGCTATTATCGCGGCGCCTATGTCACGCCGGCCGCCACCGCCACGCAACTGCCCGCTGGGCCGGATGTGGTGCTTTCGGCCATCCTTCAGGCCGAGGGAAAGGTGCTGCTGGTGGATGACGGGCGCGGCGGGCTTTCGGTGCCGATGACCCGCGTGGGCCGCGACGGTGTGCAGGCGGCGCTTTCTGCCCTGTTCGCCAGCCTGAACCTTCAGGCCGAGGCAGGCTCGGTCTACGCCGTTTATGAGGATGCCAAGTTGGGCACCCAGCACCTCGCCCTGCGCTGCCCGGCGCAGGCAGGCAGCCCCGCCACGGGCGCCTTTGTCGAACTTTCGCCGGAAGGCATGGCCGATGTCACCGACCCGGCGCTGCGCAGCATGTTGCAGCGTCTGGCCGAGGAAACCCGCATGGGCAATTACGGCACCTATTTCGGCACACATGAACAGGGACGCGTGCAACGTATCGCGGAAGGACAGAACTGATGAAATTCTCGCTTTTCATCCATATGGAGCGTGTGTCGGCGGAAGACGACCAGAAGCGCCTTTATGACGAGATGATCGAGCTGTGCCGCATCGCCGATGAGGGTGGCATGCATGCCATCTGGACGGGCGAGCATCACGGCATGAACTTCACCATCGCGCCGAACCCCTTGCTCAATCTGGTGGATCTGGCGCGGCGCACCAAGAATGTGCGCCTTGGCACCGGCACGGTGATCGCCCCCTTCTGGCACCCGATCCGGCTGGCGGGTGAGGCGGCGATGGCCGACATCATCATGGATGGGCGGCTGGATCTGGGCATTGCGCGCGGCGCCTACAGCTTTGAATACGAACGCCTGATGCCGGGTCTGGATGCCTGGGGCGCGGGCGGGCGCCTGCGCGAGCTGATCCCGGCGGTGAAGGCGCTGTGGGCGGGCGATTACGAACATGCGGGCGAATATTGGCAATTCCCGAAGACCACTGCCTCGCCCAAGCCGCTGCAATCCGACGGGCCGCCGATCTGGGTGGCGGCGCGCGACCCCAACAGCCATGAATTTGCCGTGTCGCAGGGCTGCAACGTGCAGGTCACGCCGCTGCATCTGGGCGATGAGGAGGTGGTCAGCCTGATGGAGCGTTTCAACGCCGCCTGTGCCGCCAACCCCACCGTGCCGCGCCCGAAAATCATGGTGCTGCGCCATGCCTATGTGGCCGAAAGCGAGGCCGACGCGCAGCTGGCCGCGCAGGAGATCAACAGGTTCTATTGCTATTTCGGCGCCTGGTTCAAGAATGAACGGCCGATCTCGCAGGGTCTCATTCAGGAACTGACGGAGGCCGAAATCGCCGCGCATCCGTTCTATTCGGCAGAGGCCATGCGCAAGAACCAGATCATCGGCGAAGCGCCGGAGGTCATCGAACGGATCAAGGGCTATGAGGCTTTGGGCTATGATGAGTTCAGCTTCTGGATCGACACTGGCATGAGCTTTGAGCGGAAAAAGGCCTCGCTGGAGCGGTTGATCCGCGACGTGATGCCCGCTTTCGCCTAAATACAGGAACGCCCGATGGACCGTTTTCAGCACTATATCGACGGGGCTTTCGAGGATGGCGCGGCCAGCTTTGACAGCCTTGACCCGGCGACGGGCGCGCCTTGGGCGGTGATGCCGATGGCGAGTGCCGCCGATGTGGACCGGGCGGTCGCGGCGGCGCATCGGGCGTTCACCTCGGGCGCTTGGCCCGCGATGACGGCCACCGCGCGGGGCAAGCTTTTGCACAAGCTGGCCGATCTGGTGCAGGCGGCGGCGCCGCGTCTGGCCGCCTTGGAAACCCGCGATACCGGCAAGATCATCCGCGAAACCTCGGCGCAAATCGCCTATGTGGCGGAATATTACCGCTATTATGCGGGGCTCGCTGACAAGATCGAGGGCGCGCATCTGCCCATCGACAAGCCGGATATGGAGGTCTGGCTGCGCCGCGAGCCCGTGGGCGTGGTGGCGGCGATCGTGCCATGGAACAGCCAGCTGTTCCTCTCGGCGGTGAAGATCGGCCCGGCCTTGGCGGCGGGTTGCACCTTGGTGGTGAAGGCCTCGGAGGATGGGCCGGCACCGCTGCTGGAATTTGCGCGGCTGGTCGAACAGGCGGGCTTTCCGCCCGGTGTGGTGAATATCCTGACCGGCGGGCCAGAGGCCGGGCGGGCGCTGACCACGCACCCGCAGGTCGCGCATATCGCCGTTACCGGCGGGCCGGAGACCGCGCGCCATATCGTGCGGGCCAGTGCCGAGAACCTTGCCAAAACCTCGCTGGAGCTGGGCGGCAAATCGCCCTTCATCGTGTTTGAAGATGCCGATCTGGGCAGCGCAGCGAATGCGCAGGTCTCGGGCATCTTTGCCGCCACCGGGCAAAGCTGCGTCGCGGGCTCGCGCCTCTTGGTGCAGGCCAGTGTGAAGGACGCGTTTCTGGCGCGGCTGACGGCCAAGGCCGAAGCCGTGACCATCGGCGCGCCGGGCGATATGGCCACCGAGGTCGGCCCGCTTTGCACGCAGCGCCAGCGCGACCGGATCGTGGATCTGATCGCGCGCTCGCTGGCGGCAGGCGCGCGGCTGGTGACGGGGGGCGTGGTGCCGGAGGGGCCGGGCTTCTATTTCCCGCCCACCATTCTGGATTGCTCGCACGCGCCAGACGCGCCTTGCCTGACGGAAGAATTCTTTGGTCCGGTGCTGTCGGTCGTCACCTTCAGCACCGAGGCAGAGGCGCTTGAAAAGGCCAATGATACCGCTTTCGGGCTGGCTTCGGGCGTGTTCACCCAAAGCCTGACCCGCGCCCATCGCATGATCCGGGGCATCCGTGCCGGGATCGTCTGGGTGAATACCTACCGTGCCGTTTCCCCCATCGCGCCATTCGGCGGGCACGGGCTTTCTGGTCACGGCAGGGAGGGAGGCCTTGCCGCGGCTTTGGACTATACGACGGTGAAAACGGTCTGGTTGCGCACCTCGGACGATCCGATCCCGGACCCGTTCGTGATGCGCTGACCGGCCTTAACAGGGAAGAAAACAGATGAAAAAGACCATGATCGCGCTGGCCTTCGCCAGCGCCCTGACCTCGGCTGCCCATGCGCAAGACATGGTGTTCACCAGCTGGGGCGGCACCACGCAGGATGCACAGGCCGCACATTGGGCCGCGCCCTTTACCGAAAAGGGCGGCCCCGCCGTGGTGCAGGATGGCCCGACCGATTACGGCAAGATCAAAGCCATGGTCGAGGCCGGCGCCGTGACCTGGGATGTGGTCGATGTGGAATATGACTGGGCGCTGCAAGCGGGCAAGGCCGGGCTGCTGGAACCGCTTGATTTCACGGTGATCGACAAGGCGAAGCTTGATCCGCGCTTTGTGTCGGATTTCGCGGTGGGGTCTTTCTACTATTCCTTCGTTCTGGGCTGGAACCCGGCGAATTTCTCCGATGCCAAGCCCGCCACGCTGGCCGATCTGTTCGACACCGCCAAGTTCCCCGGCACGCGCACCTTCTACAAATGGTCGGCGCCCGGCGTGATCGAGGCCGCGCTGCTGGCCGATGGCGTGGCACCCGAGGCGCTGTATCCGCTCGATCTCGACCGCGCGTTCAAGAAGCTGGATACGATCAAGGCGGACATCATCTGGTGGGAAGGCGGCGCGCAATCGCAGCAACTTCTGGCCTCGGGCGAGGCGCCGATCGGCTTCTTCTGGAATGGCCGCCTGTCGGCGCTGCAAGCCGATGGCATGGACGTTGGCATCAGCTGGGATCAGAACATCACCGCCGCCGATGCGCTGGTGGTGCCCAAGGGCGCCAAGAACAAGGAGGCCGCGATGAAATTCATCGCCGAGGCGACCAGCGCCGAAGGGCAGGCCGCCTTTGCCGCTGCCACCGGCTATGCGCCGGTGAACCTCGGCTCGGCTGATCTGATGGACCCGGCGATCCGCGCCACCCTGCCCGATGCGCAAACCGCGGTGCAGGTGAATGCCGATATGGCCTATTGGGCCGAACACCGCGATGAGATCGGCAACCGCTGGTATGCTTGGCAGGCGCAATAAGCGCCACCTCCCCCCGGCCCGGCGCCGGGGGGCCACCCGACAGAGGAGGATCGGACATGTTTTCCGCCGCCGCCCCCCGGCGCGGGTCGGGGCTTGGTTTTGCCATGCCCGCGATCCTGCTGCTGGCCGCGTTTTTCGTCATTCCCGTGGTATTCCTGCTGACGCGTTCGGTGACCGAGCCACAGTTGGGCCTGCAAAACTATGCCACGCTGGTGGGCAGCTCCACCTATGCCAAGGTGTTTTTCAACACCTTCTTCGTGGCGGGTGTGGTCACGCTGGTCACGGTGCTGATTGCCTTTCCGGTGGCCTGGGCGCTGGCCATCATGCCCGCGCGCTGGTCGGCGGTGGTGTTTGCCATCATCCTTCTGTCGATGTGGACCAACCTTCTGGCGCGCACCTATGCCTGGATGGTGCTGCTGCAACAGACCGGCCTCATCAACCGGATGCTGAAGGCCGTGGGCCTCATTGATCAGCCGCTGCAACTGACCAACAATCTGGTCGGTGTGACCATTGGCATGGTCTATATCATGCTGCCTTTCATGATCCTGCCCTTGATGGGCGTGATCAAGAAAATCGACCCGGCGATCCTGCAAGCTGCGGCCCTGTGTGGTGCAACCAGATGGCAGGCGCTGACCCGCGTGCTGGTGCCCTTGGCCACGCCCGGCATCGCCTCGGGGGCGCTGATGGTGTTTGTGATGTCGCTGGGCTATTTCGTCACGCCCTCGCTGCTGGGCGGCACCGCCAATATGATGCTGGCCGAACTGATCGCCCAACAGGTGCAAAGCCTTGTGAACTGGGGCATGGGCGGGGCGGCGGCCTTTCTGCTGCTGCTGGTCACGCTGGGGCTTTATGCCGTGCAGTTGCGGTTTCTGGACCGGAAGGAGGCCGCCTGATGCTTTTGGATTTCAACAAGCTGGGCGCGTGGAAATGGGCGCTTTCGGCCATCTGCGCGGTGATGAGCCTGTTTCTGCTGCTGCCGATCCTGTTCATCGTGGCGCTGTCTTTCGGCAATTCCCGCTGGCTGATCTTTCCGCCGCCGGGCTGGACGCTGAAATGGTATGAGGAGCTGTTCGCCGATCCGCGCTGGATGGGGGCGGCGCTGACCTCGGCCAAGATCGGGGTCATCGTCATGGTGATCTCTGTCGCGCTTGGGCTTCTGGCCTCGCTGGCGCTGGTGCGCGGCACTTTCAAGGGGCGCGAGGTGCTGCGGGCCTTCTTCCTCACGCCCATGGTGCTGCCGGTGGTGATTGTGGCCGTGGCGCTTTATGCCGCGTTCCTGCGGCTGGGGCTGAATGGCACGCTGCTGGGCTTTGTCATCGCCCATGTCATCGTGGCACTGCCCTTCGCCATCATCACCATCACCGGCGCGCTGGAGACCTTCGACCCGGCCATCGAGGATGCCGCCATCCTCTGCGGGGCCTCGCCCTGGGAGGCGCGGCTGCGCGTCACCCTGCCGGGCATCCGCCACGGCCTGTTCTCGGCCGCGATCTTTTCCTTCCTTATCTCCTGGGATGAGGTGGTGCTGGCAATCTTCATGGCCTCGCCCAGCCTGCAAACCCTGCCGGTCAAGGTCTGGACGACACTCCGCCAAGACCTGACGCCGGTGATTGCTGCCGCCTCCACCCTGCTTGTCGCACTGACGGTGCTGCTGATGATCGCCGCCGCCGTCCTTCGCAAAGGTAAATCCGAATGACCCCATTCCTGCATATCAACGGCATCCGCAAGACCTATGGAACGGTGGTCGCCACCGACCATGTGGAGCTTTCCATCGCGGAAGGCGAGTTCATGACCTTCCTTGGCCCCTCTGGTTCGGGCAAATCCACCACGCTGTATATCTTGGCAGGGTTTCAAGACCCGACGGCGGGCGACATCAAACTGCGCGGTCAGTCGATCCTGCAAACGCCGTCGCACAAGCGCAATATCGGCATGGTGTTTCAGCGCTACACGCTGTTCCCGCATCTGAGCGTAGGCGAGAATGTGGCCTTTCCGCTGCGGGTGCGGCGGATGGGGCAGGACGAGATCGCGCAGAAGGTGAAGCGCGCGCTGTCCTTGGTGCGGCTGGATGGCTTCGAGGACCGGATGCCCGCCAAGATGTCGGGCGGCCAGCAACAGCGCGTCGCGCTTGCCCGCGCGCTCGTCTATGATCCGCCGGTGCTGCTGATGGATGAGCCGCTGTCGGCGCTGGACAAGAAGCTGCGCGAGGAGATCCAGTTTGAAATCCGCCGCATCCATCAGGAAACCGGGGTCACGATCCTTTATGTGACCCATGATCAGGAGGAGGCGCTGCGCCTGTCCGACCGGATCGCCATTTTCAACAAGGGCAAGATTGAACAGGTCGGCACCGGGCCAGAGCTTTACGCCAACCCCGCCACGCATTTCGTGGCCGATTTCATCGGGGATAGTGCGTTTCTGGCGGGCGAGCTGGCAGGGGTGGGGCAGGGCCGCGCGGGCTTGCGCTTTGCCGATGGATCGACCGTCGCCGCCGTGCCGCTGCATGGGCTGGGCGTGGCGGGACAGGCCGCAGAGCTGATGCTGCGCCCCGAGCGGATCGAGTTGACCCCCGAGGCCGGGCCAGAGGGCGCAAGCCTGCCGGTCACTGTGGAAGACCTGACCTTTCTGGGCAATAATACCACCGTGTCGGCCCGCACCGGCTGGGGCGCGGCGCTGACTGTGCGGCTGAATTTCGGGCACCCTTTGGCGGGGCGTATCGCGCGCGGGGACCGGCTGCATATCCGCTGGGCGCCCGAGGCGGCCCATGCTTTCGTGAAGGGATAAGCCATGCGGTTGAGCGATCCGAGCCTCCTGGAAACCCGCGCCTGTCTGGCGGGGGAATGGGTGGAAACCTCCGCCCGATTGGCGGTGCATGACCCCGCGCGCGGGACTATTCTGGCCGAGGTGGCCGACTGCAGCCGGGCGGATGCGGCGGCGGCGATCAAGGCCGCCAAGGCCGCGCAACCCGGCTGGGCGGCACTGACGGGCAAGGAACGCGCGGCGATCCTGCGGCGCTGGCATGACCTCGTGCTGGCCCATGCCGAGGATCTGGCGGCGATCCTCACCGCCGAGATGGGCAAACCGCTGGCCGAGGCCAAGGGCGAAATTCTGTATGGCGCCAGCTATATCGAATGGTTCGCCGAGGAGGCGAAGCGGATTTACGGCGAAACCATCCCCGGCCATCAGCGCGACAAGCGCCTGCTGGTGATCCGCCAGCCGGTTGGCGTGGTGGCGGCGATCACGCCGTGGAATTTCCCCAATGCGATGATCGCGCGCAAGCTGGCACCTGCGCTGGCCGCCGGCTGCACCATCGTGGCCAAACCCGCCGCCGAAACCCCGCTTTCGGCGCTGGCGCTTGCCGTGCTGGCCGAGCGGGCGGGGCTACCCAAGGGGGTGCTGTCGATCCTGCCCTCCACCGACGCCGTGGGGCTGGGCTTGGAGTTCTGCGAAAACCCGGCCGTGTCGAAGATCAGCTTTACCGGTTCCACCAATGTGGGCCGTATCCTGATGCGGCAGGGTGCGGCGCAGATCAAGAAACTGTCGCTGGAGCTGGGCGGCAATGCCCCCTTCATCGTCTTCGATGATGCCGATCTGGAGGCGGCGGTGCAGGGCTGCATCGCCTCGAAATTCCGCAATGCCGGGCAAACCTGTGTCTGCACCAACCGGATTTATGCGCAGGCGGGCATTCACGATGCCTTCGCCGCGCGTCTGGCCGAAGCGGTGGCGGCGCTGCGCGTCGGGCCCGGCGATGAGGGGGCGGAGATCGGCCCGCTGATCTCGCCCGCGGCGCTGGCCAAGGTGCAGGCCCATGTCGCCGATGCCACCGCCAAGGGCGCGCAGGTCGTCACGGGGGGCGCCGCGCTGGAAGGCACCTTCTTTGCCCCCACCGTTCTCACCGGCGTCACCGCCGAGATGGCCGTGGCGCGCGAGGAAACCTTTGGCCCCCTCGCCCCGGTCTTCCGGTTCGACACCGAGGCCGAGGTGATCGCCGCCGCCAATGACACCGAATTCGGCCTCGCCTCTTACGTCTTCACCCGCGATGTCGCGCGGGTCTGGCGGGTGATGGAGGCGCTGGAATATGGCATGGTCGGCATCAATACCGGGCTGATCTCCACCGAGGTGGCGCCCTTTGGCGGGGTCAAGCAATCGGGTCTGGGCCGCGAAGGCTCGCGCCACGGGATCGAGGATTATCTGACGATGAAATACGCCTGCCTTTCGGTGTAAGGCGCTGACATGACAAAAGGCGCGCCGGTTTCCCGGCGCGCCTGTCTTCATAGGATCGGATCAGTTCGAGGCCAATTGCTTGGGCAGGCGGAAGGTCCAGACGGTGCCACCCTGGTTCAGGTAGTTCACCTTCTTGGCCACTTCGCCACCCCAAAGCGGCACGGCGCCCCCCCAGCCCGACACGACCGAGACATATTGCTCGCCATCCTGTTCCCAGGTCACAGGCTGACCGACGATGCCGGAGCCGGTCTGGAACGACCACAGCTTTTCGCCGGTCTCGTCATCCAGCGCCATGAACTCGCCCTCGGGCGTGCCGAAGAACACCAGACCGCCCGCCGTGGTCATCACGCCACCCCAGAGCGGGGCCTCGTTCTTGTATTCCCACTTCCATTCGCCGGTCACCGGGTCGATGGCCTTCAGGCTGCCGATATGGTCTTCGTAATTCGGCTTGATGGTGAAGCCTGCACCCAGATAGGCGGCGCCCTTCTTGTAGCTGATCGGCTCGTTCCAGATGTCCATGCCCCATTCATTCGAGGGGACATAGAACATGCCGGTGTTCTGGCTATAGGCCATCGGCATCCAGTTCTTGCCGCCCAGGAACGAGGGCGAGGCGAAGATCATCTCGCCCTTGGCGCCATCGGCGGCCTTGGACGGATCGCCGGGGCGGTTAGCCTCGTTGAAGATCGGGCGGCCGGTCTCGTCGATGCCGCTGGCCCAGGTGATGTCTTTCACGAAGGGCCAGGCGTGCTGGAACTTGCCGTCTTCACGGTTCAGGACGTAGAAAAAGCCGTTGCGGTCGGCGGTGGCGAATTTCTTGTTGCCGTCCTTGTCGGTGAAGGCCACGACCTCGTTCACGCCGTCGTAATCCCAGCCCTCGCGCGGGGTGGTCTGGAAGTGCCACTTGATCTCGCCCGTCGCCGGGTCGATGCCCAGACGCGAGGCGGCATAGAGGTTGTCGCCCACATTGCCTTCAACCGGGGCACCGGCATTGCGCAGATGGCTGTTCCAGGGCGCCGGGTTGCCTGCCCCGAAGACCAGCGTGTTGGTCTCGGCGTCATAGCTGCCGCCCAGCCAGGTGGCGCCGCCGCCGGTCTTCCACAGATCGCCCGGCCAGGTCGCGTTCAGCGTCCCGGTCATGGTGCTTTCCTTGCCGTTCAGCGTGCCCATGTGACCTTCGATCACCGGGCGCGTCCAGACGGTTTCGCCGGTCAGCGCATCGCGGGCCTGCACTTCGCCGATCACGCCGAATTCGCCGCCCGAATTGCCGGTGATCACCAGACCGTTCACGATCAGCGGTGCGGCGGTATAGCTGTAACCCTCTTTGTAATCCGCGATTTTCTTGTTCCAGACCACATCGCCGGTTTTCAGGTTCAGCGCGACGATGCGGGCATCCAGCGTGCCGAAATAGATGTTGTCGCCATAGATCGCGCCGCCCCGGTTGATCACGTCGCAGCAGGGCAGAATGCCTTCGGGCAGGCGGGCGTCGTATTGCCACAGCTCTTTGCCGGTCTTGATGTCGATGGCGTAAAGCCGCGAGTAAGAGCCGGTGACATACATGATGCCGTCATGGATCAGCGGCTGGGTTTCCTGCCCGCGCTGCTTTTCGCCGCCAAAGCTGAAGGCCCAGGCGGGCACCAGATTGGCGACGTTTTTCTTGTTCAGCGTCTCAAGCGGGCTGAAGCGTTGCAGATCGCGCCCCATGCCATTGGTCAGCACGTCGCCGGGGGTGGATTGGTCTTTCGCCAGATCCTCTTCGGTCACGCCTGCCCAGACGGGCGCGGCGGCGCTCAGCATGATTGCAGCAATCGCGGCTGCCGTGAAGCGGTTCATCCTGTCCTCCCTTGGATGTGCCTTTTGTCGGGTGCCTTCCTCTCAAGGCCGTGTCACCGGGCCGGGGGCCGGGGATGCCACGTTGGACCGGATGCTAAGCGCGGCGCGGCGCGCTTGAACATGCCACCATAGTCTTAGGCCCCGGCCGCGGGCGCGGCGCGGGGCAGGGGGGCGGCGTCAGGATCGGGGCTGTTTCAGCCAGGCCAGGATGAAGGCCTGCACCACCGGATCCGTCACCCCGACATGGCGCATTTTGGTGCCCGGCACGAAGGCCTGGTTATCCTCCATCCAGGCCCGCAGGGCGCCTTCGGTCCAGGTGAAACCGGCCTGGGCGAGGGCGGGGGAATAGGCATAATCCGGCACTGATCCGGCGCGGCGTCCAATGACATTTTCCAAAGGCGGGCCATAGGTTTGCCGGTCGGCGGTCACCGAATGGCAGCGCTGGCATTCCGAGGCGAAAAAGGCGCCGCCGGCCTCGATCTTGATCCGCTCGTCCAGCGCCTGTTCGGCCCGGGCAAGGGGGGTGGTGGCCAGCAGAAAGAGGCTGGAAAGCAGGAGGGGGTGAGGGGTCATTCCGGGTCTCCGTATGGGGGCGGTGCGCGTGCCTGCGCCATCCCATCACAGAGCGCGAAAGCCCGGTTTGACACCGATCAAGCGCCGGGTTCGACTTTGGTCGTAGACCCGCCGCCACGGAGGCGGCCCGGCCCCGGATCGGGGCTGGTTCCGCCAGCCCGCGCCTCAGCCCCTGCGCCGTCGGGCGGGTGGGCTGCCATATCTGGCGGCGTAGCAGCGGGTGAAATGGCTGGTGCTGGCAAAGCCGGTGATGAGGGCGATTTCCACCACCGGCAGCGCAGTTTGGCGCAGCAGCTCATCGGCCTTGGCAAGCCGCAGATCGCGGTAAAATTCCATCATCGGCTGGCCAAATCGCGCGGTGAACAGCCGTTGCAACTGGCGCGCGCTGAGGCCGCACAGGCTTGCCACTTGCCCGGGGGCCAGCGGGTCGGCCAGATGGCTTTCCATCAGCTCGACCGCCGCTTCCAGAATCGGGTGATGCAGGTTGAAGCGCTGCGCCACGGGGGCCTGTTGCGG
Source organism: Gemmobacter sp. (assembly GCF_016792925.1). Taxonomy (GTDB): domain Bacteria; phylum Pseudomonadota; class Alphaproteobacteria; order Rhodobacterales; family Rhodobacteraceae; genus Gemmobacter. The sequence continues at coordinate 8,905 of NZ_JAEULU010000051.1, read as the reverse complement.
CTCTTCGGCCAGACGCAGGCGCGGATGGATGAACCATTCGCTGACCGCGCGGGCGAAATCGGCGCCATGGGCTCCGGCGATCAGCGCGCCCATCATGTCCAGCGCCGCCACGCCGCCCGCGCAGCTATAGCGATCACGGTCAATGACATAAAGCGCGCGTTCGATCAGCAGATCCGGCATTGCCTCGGCCAGCGGGTCGATATGGGTCCAGTGCAGGGTGAAGCGGCGCCCCTGCATCAGCCCGGCCTTGGCCAGAATGGCGGCGCCCCCCGAAATGCCGCCCAAGCCGACCCCCTGATGCGCCAGCCCGCGCAGCGCCCGCGCAAGACCCGCATCCTCAAAGCGCAGTGGATTGCCCCCCGCCACCACAAAGGCCAGATCAAAGCGCGGCGCTTCGGCCAAGGGTGTGGTGTCGAACCCGCCGCCAGAGGTGGAGGGCAAAAAGCCCCCCGCAACCGAATGAAAGGTGCAGTGATAGAGCGCCCGGTCCGCCAGCTGATTGGCGGCGCGCAGCGGCTCCACCGCCGCCGCCAGCGACATCAGCGCATAATCCGGGGTCAGGATGAACCCGATGGAAAGGGGAGCAGGGTCTGCCATGCCGCCCAGTATAGGCATGTGGCCGCCACAGGCAAGAATATGTCCGCAGAAGGCAAGCCCCCGCGCCCGTTCCGGCCTTAGATACACCCAGCGACATGGCACATGAGGGGCGGGCAGAGATGCGCTATTCAGCGTTCCGGGTTCTGAAAGAGGCGCTGACCGGCCATAAGGGCTGGCGCCCGCTATGGCGCAACCCCGAGCCGAAACCGGCCTATGATTATGTGATTGTGGGGGGCGGCGGCCATGGGCTTGCGACGGCCTATTACCTTGCCAGAACCTTCAAACAGGCGCGGATCGCGGTGCTGGAAAAAGGCTGGCTCGGCTCGGGCAATATTGGCCGCAACACCACGATCATCCGCTCGAATTACCTGCTGCCGGGCAACGAGCCCTTCTATGAATTCTCGATGAAACTGTGGGAGGGGTTGGAGCAGGCGTTCAACTTCAACGCCATGGTCAGCCAGCGCGGCATTCTGAATCTGTGCCATACCGATGCGCAGCGGGATGCCTATCGGCGGCGCGGCAATGCCATGCTGCTGGCAGGCGCCGATGCCGAATTGCTGGACACCGAGGGCGTCCGGGCGATGTATCCCTTCCTGAATTTCGATCACGCGCGCTTTCCCATCAAGGGCGGGCTGTTGCAGCGCCGCGCGGGCACGGCGCGGCATGACGGCGTGGCCTGGGGCTATGCGCGCGGCGCCGATCTGGCGGGGGTGGACCTGATCCAGAATTGCGAGGTGACCGGCTTTCGGATTGAAAACGGGCGGCTGCGCGGCGTGGAAACCTCGCGCGGTTATATTGGCGCGGGCAAGGTGGGCGTGGCAGTGGCCGGATCGACCAGCCGGGTGATGGCGCAGGCGGGGATGCGCCTGCCGATCGAAAGCCATGTCTTGCAGGCCTTCGTTTCCGAAGGGCTGAAGCCGACGATTGATGGCGTGATCACCTTTGGCGCCGGGCATTTTTATGTCAGCCAATCCGACAAGGGCGGCTTGGTCTTTGGCGGCGATATTGACGGCTATAATTCCTACGCGCAGCGCGGCAATCTGCCGGTGATCGAGGATGTGGCCGAGGGCGGCATGGCCCTGATGCCGATGATCGGGCGGGCGCGGCTGCTGCGCATCTGGGGCGGCATCATGGATATGTCGATGGATGGCAGCCCGATCATCGACCGCACGCCGGTGGCGGGGCTCTATCTCAATGCGGGCTGGTGTTACGGCGGCTTCAAGGCCACGCCCGCCTCTGGCTATGCCTTCGCCCATCTGCTTGCCACCGACACCCCGCATGACACCGCGCGCGCCTATCGGCTGGACCGCTTCGCGCGGGGCTATGTGATTGACGAAAAGGGCATGGGCGCCCAACCGAACCTGCATTGAGGTGATGACGCGATGCTGATCCCCCATCCGCTTCTGGGTTTGCGCGATGCGCAGGAATTCACCTGTCTGGGCGATGCCGCCCTGCTGAACCGGCCCGATGGTCTGGCCGATCCGCAGGCGCTGACCGATTACGTCTATCTGCGCGACAACCCCGCCGGGGTTCACCGCGAGCTGTGGTTTCACGAACAGGGCGACCGCAGCTGGCTGGTGGTCACGCGCAACACGCTCACCCATGAGATCCTCGGCGCTGAACTGGCGCGTGACGTGGCGCTGCGCGCCAAAGGTGCGAAATGAGACTTTCGGGCGGAGAGATCGACCGCAGCCAAACGCTGCGCTTCACCTTTGACGGGCGCGCCTATACGGGGCATCCGGGCGATACGCTGGCCTCGGCCTTGCTGGCCAATGATGTGCGGCTGATGGGGCGGAGCTTCAAGTATCACCGCCCGCGCGGCGTGTTTTCCGCCGGTTCGGAGGAGCCGAATGCGCTGGTCACGCTGCGTGGCGGCGCGCGGGCCGAGCCGAACACGCGGGCCACGGCGGTGGAGCTGTTCGAGGGGCTGGAGGCCCGCAGCCAGAACGCCTGGCCTTCGCTCGCCTTCGATGCGCTGGCGGTGAATGACCTGATGGCGAATTTCCTGACCGCCGGGTTCTACTACAAGACCTTCATGTGGCCGCGCGCTTTTTGGGAAAGGCTGTATGAGCCGATGATCCGCAAGGCGGCGGGTCTGGGGCGGCTGTCGATGGCTGCGGACCCCGATGCTTACGACAAGGGGTTCCTGCATTGCGACCTGCTGGTGATCGGCGCGGGGGCGGCGGGTCTGGCGGCGGCGCTGACGGCGGCGCGGGCGGGCGCGCAGGTCATTCTGGCCGATGAAGATGCGCGGCTAGGCGGGCGGTTGCTGGCGGAAAGCGCAACGCTGGATGGCGCGCCCGCGCGCGACTGGGTGGCAGGGCTGGAGGCCGAAATGGCCAGCCTCCCCAACCTGCGCCTGATGCGGCGCACCACCGTTTGGGGCCTGTTTGACCACGGGGTTTATGGCGCGGTGGAGCGGGTGGCGGACCACCTGCCAATCCCCGGCGCGCAGGTGCGCCAGACCCTGTGGCGCATCACCGCGCGGCGGGCCGTGCTGGCAGCAGGCGCGACCGAGCGCCACATTCCCTTCCGCAACAATGACCGTCCGGGGGTGATGCAAGCCGGGGCTTTGCGCGCCTATGCCAATCGCTTTGCCGTCAGCCCGGCGCAGCGGGTGGCGATTTTCACCAGTCAGGATGACGGCCACCAGACCGCGCTGGACCTGATCGCCAAGGGCGTGGAGATCGCGGCGGTGATCGACAGCCGGGCCGAGGCGCGGGCCATGGGCGAGTATCGCCTGATCGCGGGCGGGCAGGTGTGCGACAGCCGCGGGCGGCTGGGGCTGCGCGCGGTGCAGGTGCGCCACGGTGGCGGGGTGGAGTGGCTGAGCTGTGGCGCGCTTGGCGTGGCGGGGGGCTGGAACCCGAACCTGCACCTCGCCTCGCATCAGCGCGGGCGCCCGCGATGGGACGAGGCCGCGCAGGCCTTCTTGCCCGATACCTTGCCCGCCGGGCTCGCAGTGGCGGGGGCTGCGGCAGGGCAGGGCGAGACGGCGGCGGTCATGGCCTCGGGCGTGGCGGCCGCGCTGCGCGCCCTTGCCGATCTGGGCCTTTCGGGCCGCGCGCCCGCGCTGCCCATTACCGAGGCCCGGAGCCTTGCGGGCCAAAGCCTTTGGCATGTGCCGGGCAAGGGCCGCGCCTGGGTGGATTTTCAGAATGATGTGACCGTGAAGGACATCAAGCTGGCACATCAGGAAAACATGCGCCCGGTCGAACATCTGAAGCGCTGGACGACGCTGGGCATGGCGACCGATCAGGGCAAGACCGCCAATGTCGCCGCGCTGGCGGTGATGGCCGAGCTGACCGGGCAGACCATCGCCGCCACCCGCACCACGATCTTCCGCCCGCCCTATACGCCCGTGGCGCTGTCGGCTCTGGGCGGCGGCGATAGCGGGGCGCAGTTCCGCCCGCGCCGCCTGACCCCCAGCCATGCCTGGGCGGCGGCGCAAGGCGCAGTGTTTGTCGAGGTCGGCCAATGGATGCGGGCGCAATGGTTCCCGCAGCCGGGCGAAACCCATTGGCGGCACTCGGTCGATCGCGAGGTTCTCGCCACCCGCAAGGGCGTGGGCATCTGCGATGTGACGACCCTGGGCAAGGTGGATGTGCAGGGCGCCGATGCCGCGGTGTTCCTCGACCGGCTTTACGCCAATCCGATGGCGAGCCTGAAGGTGGGCATGGTGCGCTATGGCCTGATGCTGCGCGAGGATGGCCACGCCTATGATGATGGCACCTGCGCGCGGCTGGCGGAGGATCACTATGTGGTCACCACCACCACGGCGCAGGCCGGGCCGGTCTATCGCCATATGGAATTCGCGCGGCAATGCCTGTGGCCAGAGCTGGATGTGCAGCTGATCTCCACCACCGAGGCTTGGGCGCAATTCGCCGTGGCGGGGCCAAACGCGCGCAAGCTGCTGGAGCGGGTGGTGGACGGGTTCGATCTGTCAAACGCGGCCTTCCCCTTCATGGCCTGCGCCCAGCTGACGATCTGCGGAGGTCTGCGGGCGCGGTTGTTCCGCATCTCTTTCTCGGGTGAATTGGCTTATGAGCTGGCGGTGCCGGCGCGGTTCGGCGCAGCGCTGATGGCGCGGTTGGTCGCGGTGGGCGCCGATCTGGGGGCCACGCCTTACGGCACCGAGGCGCTTGGCGTGATGCGGATCGAAAAGGGCCATGTCGCGGGGAACGAGTTGAACGGCCAGACCACGGCGCAGATGTTGGGCTTGGGGCGCATGGTCTCGGACAAAAAGGATGCCATCGGCGCGGTGATGTCGCGGCGCGAGGGGCTGGTGGAGGAGGCGCGCGTGTTGGTGGGGTTGCAGCCGGTGAACCCCGGCGATCCGGTGGTGGCGGGGTCGCATCTGTTCGCGCAAGGGGCGCAGCAGAAAACCGAAACCGATGAGGGCTGGATCACCTCGGCCTGTCATTCGCCGCATGTCGGTTCCAGCATCGGTCTGGGCTTTCTGGCGCGCGGCGCGGAGCGTTTGGGCGAGGTGATCGTGGCCGCCAACCCCTTGCAGGGCCAGCAAATCGCGCTGCGTGTGGTGCCTGCCCATTTTGTTGACCCGGATGGAGGGCGCCTGCGTGACTGATCTGAATACATTGCAGCTCACGGCCACCACCGCGCTTGGTGGCACCCTGCCGCAAGAGGCCCGGCATGGCGCGCTGCGGATGGCGGAGAACAGCGGCCTTGCGCTGGCCTCGCTCACCCTGCGCCGGGGCACCACTCAGCCCGCGCCCTTTGGCCTTGCCTTGCCGGGGCCGGGGGCTTGGGGGCAGGCGGGCCGCCATGCCGCGCTGTGGATGGGGCCAGAGCAATGGTTGATCGAGGGTGAGGGGCTGGCAGAGACCGATTTTGCCACCGCCCTGCAAGGCCAATGCCCCGGCTGTTCGGTGACGGAACAGACCGATGGCTTTGTGGCCTTCGAGATCACCTCCGAAGCGGGCGAGGCGCCGATCCTCGCGCTTTTGGCGCGGCTGGTGAATATCGCGCCCGACCGTCTGCGCCCCGGCATGGGCACCCGCACCGGGCTGGAGCATATGAGCGTGTTGGTGATCCGCCGCGCCCCCGACCGGCTGGCGCTGCTGGGCCTGCGCTCGGCTGCGGCAACGCTGTGGCATGCGCTGACCACAGCGGCAGCGCGGCTTGGCTGATTTCCACCTTTCCAGAATTGAGACTGACATGACCCGTTACGCCCTGCGCGTCACCTGCGCCTCGACCCGTGGCATCGTGGCCGCGATTTCCACCTATCTGGCCGAACAGGGCTGCAACATCACCGACAGCGCCCAGTTTGATGATACCGCCACCGGGCGGTTCTTCATGCGCGTCAGCTTTCGCTCGGAAACCGGGGCCGGGCTGGAGGCCCTGCGCGCAGGCTTTGCCCCGGTGGCGGCGCGCTTCGGCATGGAGACCGAGTTTCTGGACGAGACCCGCAAGCGCAAGGTGGTGCTGATGGTCAGCCGCTTCGGGCATTGCCTGAACGATCTGCTCTATCGCTGGAAGATCGGCGCGCTGCCGATTGAGATTGTGGCGGTGATTTCCAACCACCTCGATTATCAGAAACTGGTGGTCAACCACGACATTCCCTTCCATTGCATCAAGGTGACCAAAGAGACCAAACCCGAGGCCGAGGCGGCGCAGATGCGGATCTTGCGCGAGACCGGGGCCGAGCTGGTGGTGCTGGCGCGCTATATGCAGGTTCTGTCGGATGAGATGTGCCGCGAGATGTCGGGGCGGATCATCAATATTCACCATTCCTTCCTGCCCAGCTTCAAGGGGGCAAACCCCTATAAACAGGCCTATGAGCGGGGGGTGAAACTGATCGGGGCGACTTCGCATTATGTGACCGCCGATCTGGATGAAGGCCCGATCATCGAACAGGATACGGTGCGCATCACCCATGCCCAAAGCGCCGAGGATTACGTGAGCCTTGGCCGCGATGTGGAGGCGCAGGTGCTGAGCCGCGCGGTGCATGCCCATGTGAACGGGCGGGTGTTCCTCAATGGCGACAAGACCGTGGTGTTCCCGGCCTCGCCCGGCTCTCATGCCAGCGAGCGGATGGGCTAAGCGCGGCCCGCGCGCGTCGGGGCTTGCGCCGGTTGTGGCCTGCCGGGTTTCTTGGTAGTGAAGATTGTCCCTCTGCCGGAAATCCGTCATGCCCGAGTCCAGCCTGCCGCGCGGCAAGCCCGCCTTTGACCAAGACCCCCACCGCCTGCGCGAAGTGGCCGAACGCAATCTGGAGGCGGCGATTGGCCGCGAGGTGCGCAATTTCCGCCATCAGCAGAACATGACCGTCGCCGATCTGGCGGCGGTGACCGGCCTGTCGATGGGGATGCTCTCCAAGATCGAAAACGGCCATACCTCGCCCTCGCTCACCACGCTACAGGTGCTGAGCCATGCGTTTTCGGTGCCGGTGACCGCGTTTTTCCGCAGCTTCGAGGAACGGCGCGAGGCGCAGCATGTGCGCGCGGGCGAGCATCTGGAGATCGAGCGGCGCGGCACGCGCGCCGGGCACCAGTATCACATGCTGGGCCATATCGGTTCCAACAGTTCGGGCGTGGTGGTGGAACCCTATCTGATCACGCTGACCACCGAGAGCGACACTTTTCCCACCTTCCAGCATGAGGGGCTGGAGCTGCTCTACATGCTGGAAGGCGAGGTTGATTATCGGCATGGCGATGAGGTCTATCGCCTGCGCCCCGGCGACAGCCTGTTCTTTGATGCCGATGCGCGGCACGGGCCGGAAGGGCTGATTTCCCTGCCGGCGCGCTACCTTTCGGTGATCGCCTATCCGCAAGGTTAGCGCGCGGGGTTACACATCCAGCGTGTTGTCATGCTCCCATTGCGAGAAATGGGCAACGTAGCTGTCCCATTCCTTGCGCTTCAGTTTCATATAGGCCGCCGAGAACTCCTCGCCCATCATGGCTTTCAGCGTGCTGTCGGCGTCGTAATCACGCAGCGCATCCAGCAGGTTCAGCGGCAGTTTCGGCGCATCGGTGATGGTATGGCCCTGCTGATACATGTCGATGTCATGGCGCGGGCCGGGATCGGCCTGGCTGCGCACACCATCCAAACCCGCAGCAAGGATCACAGCCTGCATCAGATAGGGGTTCGCCGCGCCATCGGGCAGACGCAGCTCAAACCGGCCGGGGCCGGGCACGCGCACCATATGGGTGCGGTTATTGCCGGTCCATGTCACCGTATTCGGCGCCCATGTCGCCCCGGAGGAGGTGCGCGGCGCGTTGATCCGCTTGTAGCTGTTGACCGTGGGGTTGCAGATTGCGGCCAGCGCGCTGGCATGTTTCATGATGCCGCCCAGGAAGGTGCGGCCCTGATCCGACAGGCCCAGCTCTTTATCCGGGTCGGCAAAGGCGTTGCGCGTGCCATCCAGCGACCAGACCGAGATATGCGCATGACAGCCCGACCCCGTCAGCCCCTTGAAGGGTTTGGGCATGAAGGTGGCGCGCAGCCCGTGCTTTTCGGCCACCGATTTCAGCATGAACTTGAAAAAGCTGTGCTTGTCTGCGGTTTGCAGCACATCATCGTATTTCCAGTTCATCTCGAACTGGCCGGTCGCATCCTCATGGTCGTTCTGATAGGCCTCCCAGCCCAGCTCCAGCATGTAATCGCAGACCTCGGCGATCACGTCATAGCGGCGCATCACCGCCTGCTGGTCGTAGCAGGGCTTTTCGGCGGTGTCATAGGGGTCTGAGATCTGGTCGCCCTCGGGGGTGAGCAGGAAGAATTCCGGCTCCACCCCGGTTTTCACCCGCAGCCCCTCTTTCGCGGCCTCGTCCACCAGGCGGCGCAGCACGTTGCGCGGGGCCTGTGCGACCGGCGCGCCTTCCATCACGCAGTTGGAGGCGACCCAGGCAACCTCCTTTTTCCACGGCAACTGGATGGCCGAAGCCGGGTCGGGCACGGCCATCATATCGGGGTGGGCGGGCGTGAGGTCCAGCCAGGTGGCGAAACCGGCAAATCCGGCGCCATCGCGGGCCATGTCATTGATGGCCTGCCATGGCACCAGCTTGGCCCGCTGGCCGCCGAACAGATCGGTATAGGACACCATGAAATATTTGACGCCCTTTTCCTGGGCCCAGGCAGCAAGGTCTTTGACCATTTTATGATACATCCCTGATTTTGTTGGGTCAGAATCCGCCGGTGCGACCGGGGATCCAGTTGGTGCCCGCAAGGGGCACGCCTGCCATGGCCGCAGCCTCGATGGTCAGGGAACACAGGTCTTCGGGTTCCAGATTGTGCAGGTGGTTCTTGCCGCAGGCGCGCGCGATGGTCTGGGCCTCCAGCGTCATCA
>NZ_JAEULU010000177.1 GCF_016792925.1 Gemmobacter sp. | reverse complement strand
TTGCACCACAAGGCCATCCAGCGCATCCGTCACCTTCAACTGGCAGGTCAGGCGCGAGCGGGCCGGGTCGGGTTGCCAGGCGAAATCCAGCATATCCTCTTCCATCGCGTCTTTCTTGGGCAGGCGGTCGACCCATTCAGGGGCGACATAGACGTGGCAGGTGGAGCAGGCGCAGGCGCCGCCGCAATCGGCCTCGATCCCCGGCACGCCATTGTCGCGCGCCCCCTCCATGACCGTCAGCCCATTGGGCACCTCGATCACATGTTGTTTGCCGCCATGTTCGACATAGGTGATTTTCGCCATTTTCCCGGCCCTTCCGATGCGTTCTTGCCGCAGACATAGGCCAGTTTCGCCTTGCTTTCCAGTGCAGGCAGCGCGGGATGCCTCGGGTCTTTCGCCGCCGTGGCTTTGCCGCTATGGTCGCGCGAAAGCGGCGCCGGGCAAGGCGACCGCATGACAGGCACGCAACCGGGGCCAAGCCACCGATGACCATGTTTCCCCCTGCCCTGCCGCGCCTTTTGTGGGCCGGGCTTTTTCTGGGCGCAATGGCCGCCTGTGACGGTGGCGCGCCGAAGGGCCGGGCCGCGGCCGATCTGTCGCAGGGCGTGATGCGGGTCAGCGGGCCGGATGTGCCGCCGCCGCCCGCCACGGAGGGGGCCTGCTGGACCACCGATGTCACCCCCGCCATCATCGAAACCGTCTCGGAGCAGGTGATCGCCACCCCCGCCGTCACCGATGCCAATGGCCGGGTTCTCAGCCCCGCCACCTATGCCACGTCCAGCCATCAGCGCATCCTGCGCGACCGGCAGACCGTGCATATCCGCACCCCCTGCCCCGAGGCGGTGACGCCGGATTTCGTGGCCTCGGTGCAGCGGGCGCTGAAGGCGCGCGGCTATTACCTGGCGCCAGTGACCGGGGCCATGGATGCGCCCACGCTGGATGCCATCCGCCGCTTTCAGGAGCCTCTGGGCCTCGACAGCCCGGTTCTGTCGCTGGCCGGGGCCAAGACGCTGGGCCTAGTGAAGACGGAGCTGGACGAGCTGTGAGCCTGACCGAACGCGATTACGAGGCCGCCTTGGCGGTCCTGTGGCAGGGGCAAAGCGATGCAGCGCATGATGTGGCGCATCTGCGCCGGGTCTGGGGCAATTGCCAGAAGATCGCGCGGCTGGAGGGCGGCGCCGATATGGCGGTGCTGATGGCCGGGGCCTATCTGCATGATCTGGTGAACCTGCCGAAAGATGCACCCAATCGCCGCGAGGCCTCGCGCCTGTCGGCAGAGGCGGCGGTGGCCTGGTTGCGCGAAACCAGCTTCCCCAAGGATAAACTGGAGGCCGTGGCCCATGCCATTGCCGCGCACAGCTTTTCCGCCGGCATCACCCCGGAAACCCATGAGGCGCGCATCTTGCAGGATGCCGACCGGCTGGAGGCGCTTGGCGCCATCGGGCTGGCACGGCTGTTTGCCGTGGCGGGCCAGATGGGGGCGCAGCTTTACGACCCCGAAGACCCGCTCGCGCAGCGCCGGGCACTGGATGACAAGGCCTTTGCGCTGGATCATCTGGAGGTGAAGCTGTTTCCGCTGGTCGAAACCATACAAACCGCCACCGGGCGCGAAATCGCGGAGGAGCGTGCCGATTGGGTCGCGGCCTTCCGCTCGCGGCTGTTGCGGGAAATCGGCTGATGCGGCTGTGGTGGGTGGCCCTTCTGGCGCTGCCACTGGCCCCTTTGGCCTATACCAAGGCCATGGCGCGGCTAGCCCCGCATCTGGCGCCGGTGGCCCTGCCCGCCATGGCGCCCGCCACTGATCAGGCCGACCGCATCACCGTGGACAAATCCGACCGCGAGATGACGCTGTGGCAGGGCACCCGCCTGCTCGCGCGCTATGACATCGCGCTTGGCGGTGCGCCGGAGGCTGGGCACAAGCAGCAGGAGGGCGACGAGCGCACGCCCGAGGGGCGCTATGTCATCGACTGGCGCAATGCGCGCTCGATGGCGCATCTGAGCCTGCATATCTCTTACCCCAACCCTGCCGACAGCGCCGCCGCCGCCGCACGCGGGGTCAGCCCCGGCGGCTCGGTGATGATCCACGGCTTGCCGAATGGCTGGAGCGCGGTGGGGCGGCTGCATCTGATGGCCGATTGGACCGATGGCTGCATCGGCGTGACCAATGCCGAGATGGAGGAGATCTGGGCGCGGGTGCCGGATGGCACGGTGATCGAGATCGCGCCCTGAAAGCCGCACGATCTGACAGCCGACGATCTGAATGCCGCCTGATCCGAAAAGCCAAAAGCCGCCCCGAGGGGCGGCTTTGGAAAAGTGGCGCGGTGGACGGGGCTCGAACCCGCGACCCCCGGCGTGACAGGCCGGTACTCTAACCGACTGAGCTACCACCGCATTGCCGCCCGGGCCAGCGCCCGGATGTGGGGGCTATTTACGGGGCGGGGCGGGCGGCGTCAATGGGGGTTTCACGGATTTTTCGCTTTTCGCGCAAAATCCTGAAATCGCGTCACTTTTCCGGTGCCGGGATGAATTCGGCATCATCGCCCGGCGGCAGTGAAAACCGGCCATGCGCCCAGTCTCCGGCGCGCCAGGCCTCCTTGGCGGCGTCGATCCGCTCTTTGGAGGAGGCCACGAAGTTCCACCAGATATGGCGCGGCCCATCCATGGTGGCGCCGCCCAGAACCATGAGGCGCGCGCCCTGCCCGCCTGCCGCGACACTGACCGCATCACCGGGGCGGAAGATCAGCATCTGCCCCGCCTGATATTCGGTTCCGGCCTGCGAAACGCTGCCTTCCACGATATAGACCCCGCGATCCTCGTGATTGTCGGGCATGGGCAGCTTGGCACCGGGGGCCAGCGTGGCATCCGCATAAAAGGTTTCCATCGCCAGCGGCACGCTGGCACGCGCGCCCCAGGCCTCGCCCAGAATCAGCCGCAGCTGCTTGCCCTCGCCCTCCAGCACCGGCAGGTCGGCGGCGGGGCTGTGATGGAAGGCGGCGGGGTCATCCTCGCGGTCTTTCGGCAAGGCCATCCAGCTTTGCAAGCCGAACAGCGCATGCGGGCGGGCGCGCATCTCGCCATCGGTGCGCTCGGAATGGGTGATGCCAAGGCCCGCCGTCATCAGGTTCACCGCGCCCGGCTCGATCCAGGCATCGGTGCCCAGACTGTCGCGGTGGTGCATCCGGCCCTTGAGCAGATAGGTGACGGTGGAAAGCCCGATATGCGGATGCGGGCGCACGTCGATGCCCTGCCCCGTCAGAAATTCGGCCGGGCCCATCTGGTCGAAAAAGATGAAGGGGCCGACCATCTGGCGCGCCACCGAGGGCAGCGCCCGGCGCACCTCGAACCCGCCCAGATCGCGGGTGCGGGCCACAACCACGGTTTCAATGGCATCCACCGCGTCGCCAATCGGGATTTGCGGGTCGAGGATCGGGTTCCAGCTCATCGGTGCCTCCTGTCTGATGCCTGAAAGATAGGCTGCCCGGGCTTTGCGGTCACCCGCCATGTTTGCGCGGCCTCTGTGCGGTGACGCACCAAGGGCGGCCCCTTGACGCTGTGGCGCGCTTGCGCGACACCGCCCGCATGAAGGCGATACTCTCCGACGACCGCACCACATTCACCCTGCGCCGCGGCGCCTGGTCGAACAGCTATCCGGTGGAGTCCGCCGCCGCATGGCTGGCCTTCTATCGCCGTCAGCCGGTGGATTTCCCCAAAGCGGGCCGCGCCTATGAGGCCTCGATCGCGGCATTGGAGGGTCTTTGCCGAGATCTGGGCCTGCCGGTCTGACGGCCATCTGACGCGCGGATGCATGACAGCGGTGGCAGGCAGCAAGACTGAAGGTCAGACGCGATTACGAACTTATTAACTATTTGCCCCCAGGCTGCGGACCGATAGCCTGATCTTCGGGGATGGCAGAGGGATACCATGGCGACTCGCATGATCGACCCTGCTGCGCTGCGCCAATACCGGCAACAGATTGCGGCGGGTTTCCTTCTGCTGCGCTTCGAGCCGGGCATCGAGAAGGACTATGCGTCCGAAACCCGGGATCGCCTGCGCGGTGCGGCGCAGATCTGCGGGGCGCTGTCTCTGGCTGTCTGGCTGGGCTTTGCCGGGCTGGATGTGCTGCGCGTGCAGCAACTGCCGCCGGGCATCGTCACCCATGGCGAGTTGCTGCTGTGGTTTGGCGCCCGATGGCTGGTGGTGGCGCTGATCGTGCTGGGCCTGGTGGCGGCGCGGCGGCGCTGGCCGGCCTATCCCTGGCTGGCCTGGCTCAGCTATGTGGCCTTGGGCCTTTCTGCCGGTTTTACCGGGCATCTGGCGCGGCTGAATGGCAGTTTTTCGGCCGATAGCAGCGTGATCGTGATCGTGATGGCAGCCTGGCTTCCCATGGGCTTCCTGTTCTGGCGGGCGCTGTGCGCGGCCCTGATCGTCGCCCTGACCTCGATGCTGATCACCATGCTGGCCCATGACCCGCGCCCCCTGAGCGAGCGCTTGCAGGTCACGGTGATGCTGCTGCTGGCGGTGCCACTGGCCGGGGCGGGCGGCTACCTGCGCGAATATGCCGATCGGCGGCAATATCTCCTCGCCAGTCTGCGCTATCGCGAATCGATGACCGACTCGCTGACCGGCCTGCCGAATCGCCGCCATCTGTATTGCGAGGCCGAGATCTGGCTGGCGCGACAGGCGCAGGACGGGAAAAGCTGGGCGATGGGAGTGCTGGATCTTGACCGTTTCAAGGCCTTCAACGACCGTTTCGGCCATCAGGCGGGCGATGACGCGCTGCAACAGGTGGCCGAGGCCCTGACCGGCGCGCTGGCCGCCCGGGGGGCCTTCGCGGCCCGTCTGGGCGGCGAGGAGTTCTGCCTGCTGGTGCCAGGGACACCGGCGCAGGCCGGGGCCATAGCCGCCGCCGCACAGGCCGCCATCCTGGCGCTCGCCCTGCCCCATCCCGACAGCCCGAACCGCGTGCTGAGCGCCAGCGTCGGCCTTGCCTCCGCCCGGCCGGGCACCAGCTTCGACACCTTGCTGCGCGCCGCAGACCGCGCGCTTTACGCCGCGAAATCCAGCCAGCGCGGCAGCCTGTATTGGGCGGATGTCGCAGAGGCCGATGATCTGGAAATGGTGGGCGGTGAGGGACTCGAACCCCCGACATTCTCGGTGTAAACGAGACGCTCTACCAACTGAGCTAACCGCCCGCCCGCGCGATCCCTAACGGATCGTCCGGCTTGCCGCAAGGGGCCGCGACCGCATCCCCTGCAATGAAAAAGCACAGCCGAAGCTGTGCTTTTCCGAATGATGGTGGGCGATAACGGATTTGAACCGCTGACATCTTCGATGTGAACGAAGCGCTCTACCGCTGAGCTAATCGCCCGATGCGGGGGTAATAGCCTCAGTCTTCGGCCTCCGCAACCCCCTCTGTCACATCTTTTTTGCCCGATTTTTCCGCCCCGCTCCGTTTCAGCTTCAGCACCAGCAAATCGCCCTTCTGGCGGTTCACCTTGGCCTTGCCCAAGGGCGGCAGGTTCAGTTCCTTGCCCTCGCCAAGCGCCTGCCCCATTTCGGCCAGCACCGCCTCGACGATCTCCTTGAGACCGTTTTTCTTGGCGCCACTCGTCTTGGCAACACGCTCCACCAGCTCCTTGAGCTTGAGAGCCTGGCTCGCGGGTTTGACAACCAATGCGGCGGCAGCCGATGCCTCGGCCACAGGTTTCACCTCGGGCGACGTATTGGCGGGCGCGGTATTGGCGGCTGCGGCTTTGGGTTTCGCCGGACTGGCGGGCTTTTTGGCAGGCTTGGCTGCCGCGGGTTTCGCATCCGACAATTTGGTGGCCATCTCGCCCTCATTGTTTCCTGTTTGCGCACAACAATAGGCAGGAATCAGGCCAGCGCAATCGGGCCTGCCACGGTCGGCATGAAAAAAGGCGCGGAAAATTCCGCGCCTTTTTCCTTTCTCGGGCGTCAGCGCCTCAATGGGCGATCTGACCCGGTTGCGGCTCGCCCTTTGCGCGAGCAGCCGCCGCAGCAGCCTCCTCCGCCGCCTCATCCCATTCCACCGCCTCGGGCTTGCGCACCAAGGCATGCGCCAGCACCTCGCGCACATGGGTGACCGGGATGATGGTCAGGCCTTCTTTCACATTGGCGGGGATTTCCGCCAAATCCTTCGCGTTTTCCTGCGGGATCAACACCGTCTTGATGCCGCCCCGCAGCGCCGCCAGCAGCTTTTCCTTCAAGCCGCCAATGGCGCTGGCATTGCCGCGCAACGTCACCTCGCCGGTCATCGCGATGTCCTTGCGCACCGGAATGCCGGTCAGCACCGAGACAATCGCCGTCACCATGGCCAGACCGGCGCTTGGGCCATCCTTCGGCGTCGCGCCATCGGGGACGTGAACGTGGATGTCGATCGCCTCGAACTTCGGCGGTTTCACCCCGATTTCCGGGCTGATCGAGCGCACGAAGCTGGACGCCGCGTCGATGGATTCCTTCATCACATCGCCAAGCTTGCCGGTGGTCTTCATCCGGCCCTTGCCGGGCAGTTTCAGCGCCTCGATATGCAGCAGATCCCCGCCCACCGAAGTCCAGGCGAGGCCGGTGACAACCCCCACCTGATCCTCGGCCTCGGCCAAGCCATAGCGATGGCGCTGCACGCCCAGATATTCCTCGACCTTCGCGACATCGACCGAGACCGATTTCGCCTTTTTCTGAAGGATTTCGGTCACCGCCTTACGAGCCAGCTTGGCGATCTCGCGTTCCAGATTCCGCACGCCGGCCTCGCGGGTGTAATAGCGGATGACATGGTTCAGCGCGTCGTCCGAAACCTCGAACTCGCCCTTCTTCAGGCCATTCGCCTCCACCTGCTTGGTCAGCAGATGCTGGCGCGCAATCTCGCGCTTCTCATCCTCGGTATAGCCCGCCAGGCTGATGATCTCCATCCGGTCCAGCAGCGGCCCCGGCATGTTATAGCTGTTGGCCGTGGTCAGGAACATCACGTTCGAGAGGTCATATTCCACCTCCAGATAGTGATCGACGAAGCTGCCGTTTTGCTCCGGGTCCAGCACCTCCAGCATGGCGCTGGCCGGGTCGCCCCGGAAATCCTGCCCCATCTTGTCAATTTCATCCAGCAAGATCAGCGGGTTGGTGGTCTTGGCCTTTTTCAGCGCCTGAATGATCTTGCCGGGCATGGAGCCGATATAGGTGCGGCGGTGGCCCCGGATCTCGGATTCGTCGCGCACCCCACCGAGGCTGATGCGGATGAATTCGCGCCCCGTGGCCTTGGCGACCGACCGCCCCAGCGAGGTTTTGCCGACGCCCGGAGGGCCGACGAGGCACAGGATCGGCCCCTTCAGCTTGGCCGAACGCGCCTGCACCGCCAGATATTCGACGATCCGTTCCTTGACCTTTTCAAGGCCGTAATGGTCGGCATCCAGCACCTTCTGCGCGGCGTTCAGGTCTTTCTTGACGCGGGATTTCACGCCCCACGGCACGCCCAGCAGCCAATCCAGATAGTTGCGCACCACCGTGGCCTCGGCGCTCATCGGCGACATGGATTTCAGCTTTTTCAGCTCGCCTTCCGCCTTTTCGCGCGCCTCTTTCGACAGCTCGGTCTTGCGGATGCGCTCTTCCAGCTCGGCCAGCTCGTTCTGGCCGTCCTCGCCATCGCCCAGTTCCTTCTGAATGGCCTTCATCTGCTCATTCAGATAGTATTCGCGCTGCGTGCGCTCCATCTGGCTTTTCACGCGGGATTTGATCTTCTTTTCCACCTGCAAGACGGACATTTCGCCCTGCATGTGGCCATAAACCTTCTCCAGCCGCTCGGCCACGTCGAGGGTTTCCAGCAATTCCTGCTTTTGCGCGACCGGAATGCCCAGATGCCCGGCCACCAGATCGGCCAGGCGCGCAGGCTCGCGGGTTTCCGAAACGGCGGCCAGCGCCTCCTCGGGGATGTTCTTCTTGATCTTGGCGTAGCGCTCGAATTCCTCGGCCACGGCGCGCAGCAGCGCGTCGACCACCGACTGATCGCCGGGGCTTTCATGCAGCGCCTCGGCCTCGGCTTCAAAGAAGCTGTCATTGGGCAGGAAGCCGGTGATCTTCACCCGGCTCTTGCCCTCGACCAGCACTTTCACCGTGCCATCAGGAAGTTTGAGCAATTGCAGCACATTGGCCAGCACGCCGGTGCGATAGATGCCCTCGGCTGTGGGTTCATCCACCGTGGGGTCGATCTGGCTGGACAGCAGGATATGGCGATCCTCCGCCATCACCTCTTCCAGCGCGCGCACCGATTTCTCGCGCCCCACGAACAGCGGCACGATCATATGGGGGAAAACCACAATGTCGCGCAGCGGCAGGACAGGATGACCCGGGAGTGGCGTGCTGGGGGATTTTTGGTCGCTCATGCGCGGTTCCTTGATCTGGCGGGAGGGCCGCGGCCCCGACCATCGGCAGCCCGTCCTCCCCCTCTTCGGAGTTCATATCTGGGGTTCTGTCATGTCAGTGTCAACTGCGCCTTGCATAAGATTGCCCCGGCTGGTCCGGCCCGCCGGGCAGAGGGGCGGCCATGCAGCCACACCAATTCCGCCCATAATGCGCCACAATCGCCGGGCATCGTTTCCAGATTAAGGGGCAACGCAGGTTTTGGCGCCCCGTTTGTGAGGACTGGTTCCATGTTCGACCTGCTTTCCCGTCTGCCGCGTCTGCCCCTCAAGGGGGCCCTTCCCGCCGCGCTGTCCAACCCGGCCCGGATGATGGCGCGCAACCGCGCCAGCCAGCGCGCCTGGCCCGGCGCCATGGTGGGGCGGCTGGTCGACCATCTGCTGCGCGAGGGCAGCTTTGCCAGCGCGCTCAGCGATCAACCGGGGTTTTCGGCCCGTCGCGGCGCCGAGGGCATCACCTGCCTGCGCAATGAGGCCCATCTCTGCGGCGCGATCCTCACGCCGCGCTCTGCCGCGCTGCAATTTGCGGTGACCGGCGCCGAGACCTTCGCCGGGCATACGCTGAACCCGCTGCTGCAAGCGCGGTTCGGCAGCTTGCCGCCCTGGCATGCGCAGGCCGCAGGGCTGGAGATCGCCATCCCGCTGGCCCCGGCGGTCACGCTGGCGCTGCGCCTGCGCGACGCGCCGGTGGACCCGCTGTTCATCGGGCGCAACCTGCCGGGGCTTTGCGTCGATCTGGCCGTGCAACTGGCCGATTAAAGCGGCTCGATGTCCCCTTCGGCGCGTTTGGCATGGAATTCGGCCACAAATGCCGACAGCCGCTGCCCGGCGATGGCATCGCGCAGGCCCTGCATCAGATCCTGATAATAATGCAGATTGTGCCAGGTCAGCAGCATGGAGCCGATGATCTCGTCGGCCTTCACCACATGATGCAGATAGGCGCGCGAGTAATTGCGGCAGGCCGGGCAGCCGCAAGCGGCATCCAGCGGGCGCGGATCGTCCTTGTGGCGGGCGTTTTTCAGGTTCACCTGACCATGCCGCGTCCAGCCCTGCCCGGTGCGGCCCGAGCGCGAGGGCAGCACGCAATCCATCATGTCGATGCCGCGCTCCACCGCGCCCACGATGTCATCGGGCTTGCCCACGCCCATCAGATAGCGCGGCTTGTCCTCGGGCAGAAAACCCGGCGCGTAATCCAGCACGCCGAACATCGCCTCCTGCCCCTCACCCACCGCCAGGCCGCCCACGGCATAGCCGTCAAAGCCGATCTCGCGCAGTCTGGCGGCGCTTTCCGCGCGCAGGTCGCGCGTCACGCCGCCCTGCATGATGCCAAACAGCGCATGGCCGGGCCGATCACCAAAGGCATCCCGCGAGCGTTGCGCCCATCGCATCGACAGCTGCATGGATTTCGCGACCTCGGCCTCGGTCGCGGGCAGCGCCGGGCATTCGTCGAAACACATCACGATGTCGGAGCCGAGCAGCTTTTGAATTTCCATGCTGCGCTCGGGGCTGAGCATGTGTTTCGAGCCATCCACATGGCTGGAAAACCGCACCCCCTCCTCGGTCAGCTTGCGCAGGCCCGACAGGCTCATGACCTGAAAGCCGCCGGAATCCGTCAGGATCGGGCGTTCCCAATTCATGAAGCGGTGCAGCCCGCCAAGCGCGGCGATCCGCTCGGCGCCAGGACGCAGCATCAGATGATAGGTATTGCCCAGCAGAATATCCGCCCCGGTCGCGCGCACGCTTTCCGGCATCATCGCCTTCACCGTCGCCGCCGTGCCGACCGGCATGAAGGCGGGGGTGCGGATCTCGCCACGCGGGGTGCTGATGACCCCGGTGCGGGCGCGCCCGTCTGTGGCGTTCAGCGTGAATGAAACCTTCTGTGCCATACCCGGCCCCTTTCATGCGAACGGGCGCCCCTCACCGGGCGCCCGCAAATTTTCGTCGAAAATTTGCTTTCGGATTTTCGCAGAAAATCCGTCGGCGTCTCACCCTTTCAGGATCGAGCGCCCGGCAAATTCCGCCACTTCGCCCAGCATCTCCTCGATGCGGATCAGCTGGTTGTATTTCGCCAGCCGGTCCGACCGGGCCAGAGAGCCGGTCTTGATCTGACCACAATTGGTGGCCACGGCCAGATCGGCAATCGTGGCATCCTCGGTCTCGCCCGAGCGGTGCGACATGACGTTGGTATAGCGGGCGCGATGCGCCATATCCACGGCTTGCAGCGTCTCGGTCAGCGAGCCGATCTGGTTCACCTTCACCAGCATCGAGTTCGCGCAACCGGCGGCGATCCCCTCGGCCAGGCGGCGCGGGTTGGTCACGAACAGATCGTCGCCCACCAGCTGCACCTTGTTGCCCAGACGGTCGGTCAGCGCTTTCCAGCCCGCCCAGTCATCCTCGGCCATGCCATCTTCGATCGAGATGATCGGATAATCGGCGCAAAGCTGGGCCAGATATTCCACATTCTCATCCGAGGTCAGCGACAGGCCTTCGCCCTTCATCTCGTATTTGCCGCCCTTGAAATATTCGGTCGAGGCGCAATCGAGGGCCAGATAGATGTCTTCGCCGGGGCGATAGCCCGCTTTCTCGATGGATTTCAGGATGAAGTCCAGCGCCACGCGGGTCGAGGACAGGTTGGGGGCAAAGCCGCCCTCGTCGCCGATCCCGGTCGACAGGCCCGCCGCCGACAGCTCTTTCTTCAGGGTGTGGAACACCTCCGACCCCATGCGCACGGCTTCGCGGATATTCGCGGCCGCCACCGGCATGATCATGAATTCCTGAATGTCGATCGGATTGTCGGCATGTTCGCCGCCATTGATGATGTTCATCATCGGCACCGGCAGAACGCGGGCCGAGGTGCCGCCGACATAGCGATAGAGCGGCTGGCCGGTGAACTCGGCAGCGGCCTTGGCCACGGCGAGCGAGACGCCCAGAATGGCATTGGCCCCCAGACGCGATTTGTTCGGCGTGCCGTCCATTTCAATCATGGTGCGGTCGATGCCGACCTGCTCGGTCGCGTCAAAGCCGATCAGCTCTTCGGCGATCTCGCCATTCACGGCGGCCACAGCCTCCAGCACGCCCTTGCCCATGTAGCGCGACTTGTCGCCATCGCGGCGCTCCACCGCCTCATGCGCGCCGGTCGAGGCGCCCGAGGGCACGGCGGCGCGGCCCATGGCGCCGCTTTCCAGCGTCACGTCCACTTCAACCGTGGGATTGCCGCGGCTGTCGAGGATTTCGCGCGCGTGGATGTCGATGATGGTGCTCATGGGGGTCCTCCGAGGGGGGAACGATGCTCTCGGGGGCTCTTTATCCTGTGGTTGCGTTTGTGGAAAGGGCGCGTTTGCGCAAACGCTCGCGCGCGAAGGTATAAAGCCCCGATCCGATGATCAAAGCCGCACCCAGAAGGGTCAGCAGATCGGGTCTTTCGCCAAAAATCGTCATGCCGATGATCAGCGCCGCCACAAGGCGCGTGTACCGGAAGGGGGTGATCACCGACACCTCGCCCACCCGCATGGCCTGCGTCACCGCCCAATAGGCCGCCACGCCAAAGGTCAGCGCCCCCGCGATATAGCCCGATTGCGCGAGATTGAGCGGCTGCGCCCCGCCGGTTACCGCCAGCATCATGGCCCCCAGCACCGCCAAAGCGATGAAGCCCCAGGCCGCAAGCGGCGTCGTGCCGATGCGGCGAGGGATGCGGCGGGTGGCCACATCGCGCATCGACAGGCCAATCACCGCCAGAATGGACCAGAGCGAGGCCAGCTGAAACCCGTCCAGCCCCGGCCTGATGATGATCATCACCCCGACAAAGCCCACCGCAATCGCCGTCCAGCGCCGCCAGCCCACGGTCTCGCCCAGAAACAGCGCCGCCCCCATGGTCACCACCAGCGGGCTGGCCTGAAAGATCGCCGTCGCAGTGGTCAGCGGCGTCAGCGCCAGCGCGGTGATGAAGCCGAAAGTGCCCGCCATCTCGCCAAAATTCCGCAGCAGGACGGCGGGGTGGAATACATCACGGCTCAAAAGCCGCTGGCCCTCGGCCCGAGCCATCAGCGCAAAAACCGGCGTGCCCAGCAGGCCCAGCATCAGCAAGATCTGCCCGGTCGGCAGGTCGGCGGCCGCCCATTTGACGAACATATCCTCGATGGCAAAACCGCTCATCGCGGCCACCATCAACAGGATGCCGCGCAGGTTGGGGTTTTCGGGTTTGGTCATGAGGGGCCTCCGGTCAGGCAGAACCCATAGCCGCCGCCTCCGACGCGGGCATGGCCGATTGCGTCAAACCTTGTCTGTTTTCAACAATTCCCGAACCCGCGCGGTGAAATCGTCACCGCGTTTTTCAAAATTCGGATATTGATCGAAACTGGCCGCCGCCGGGGCCAGCAAGACCACCTCGCCCGGCCCCGCCTCTTCGGCGGCGCGGGAAACGGCGCGCTCCATCGTTTCGCAGATCTCATGCGGGGTGTCGCCGATTTGCAGCGCGAAATCGCGGGCCGAAAAGCCGATGAGATAGGCCTTCACCACTGCCCCCAAATGCGGGGCCAGCGCCGCGATCCCGCCCTCCTTGCCCATGCCCCCGGCGATCCAGCGGATTTTCGGGAAGGCCTGCAAGGCCTTGGCCGCCGCATCGACATTGGTGGCCTTGCTGTCATTCACAAAGCGCACGCCCGCGCGCTCGCCCACCAGCTGACTGCGATGCGGCAGGCCCGCGAAGGAATGCAACGCCGCCTCGATCTGCTTGGGCGCAAGGCCCAGACTGCGGCAGGCGGCATAGGCGGCACAGGCATTCTGGTGGTTATGCGCGCCGGGCAGGCCTTTGACCTCGCGCAGGTCGATCGCCGCCATCTGCTTGCCCTTGCGCCATTCGGCCAGAAAGCCCTTGCGGGCAAAGACCGACCAGCCAAACCCCTCCAGCTTTTGCCCCGAGGAGATGCGGATCACCCGGTCATCCGCCGCGCCTTGCGCCAGTTGGCCCGCGAGAAACTGCCCCTCCAGCTCGTCCACGCCAATCACGCAGCGATCCGGCCCGCCTTCGGCGAACAGCCGCCGCTTGGCCGCGAAATAGCCGCCCATGCCATTGTGGCGGTCCAGATGATCGGGCGAGAGGTTGGTGAACACCGCAACATCGGGGGTCAGGGCACGGGCCAGCTCGGTCTGATAGCTGGACAGTTCCAGCACGATCACCTCGCCATCCTCCGGCGGGTCAATATCCAGCACCCCGCGCCCGATATTGCCGGCCATCTGCGTGGGGCGGCCACAATCCTGCAAGATATGGTGGATCAGCGCCGTGGTGGTGGATTTGCCGTTCGATCCGGTGATGCAGACCACGCGGGGGGGCGTTTCAAAGTTGTCCCAATGCGGGGTGGCCAGGCTTTGGAAAAACAGGCCGATGTCATTATCGACCGGCACGCCCAGTTCAAGCGCCCTTGCGATCACCTTGTTGGGGCTGGGGTAAAGATGCGGGATGCCCGGCGAGGTGACAAGGCAGGCCACCTCATCCAGGGCGCCGTGTTTCATCAGATCGGTGCAGGCAAAGCCCTCGGCCTCGGCCTTCAAGCGCGCCTCGGGGCTGTCATCCCACA
>NZ_JAEULU010000172.1 GCF_016792925.1 Gemmobacter sp. | reverse complement strand
CATTCAAGTCACCATCGGAGGAATACGGGCAAGGCTTTGCTTGCGCAAAATCACGGGCCGCTCGCGCCAGGGCACGAAGCCATCGGTCGTGGCGGCATAGAGGCCAGCCCCGCGCGCGATCTCGGGCGCGTCATCCAGGGTCATGCGGCCATAAACATAGGTCCAGCCGCCCGGCTGGCTCAGCGCCACGGCGCAGCCATTGTCACAGGCAGACAGGCATTCGACAGCGCGCAACGTGACACCCTCGGGCACCAGCGCCAGCAGATCGGCATGCAGACGCGCACCGGGGCAGGCTTCGCCCTCCGGCACGGGCTGGCCCGCGCGGCAGGTGGTGCAGACGTAAAGAACGGTGCCCATATGGCCCCCCGGTTCGGCACGAACGGGAACGTGGCCAACGGCCGGGCAAAGCCCAAACCCGAAGGTCACGGAACACCCCGTCCGCGCATTTCAGTGCAGGCGATGGCAGGTCTCCCGGCTTGCGGATATCAGGGCCATCGGCCCCGGCGCCCCATCCACCTTCCCGGCCTTGCGGCCAGTGGCATGAACGGGTCTTTCCGGTCACGGTCGCGGGGGCGGCTGCGCTTCGGTTCCCCGACCCGATGGGTCGCAAAACCTGTCGCATTCCCTTTTCACCTGTCTTACCACAGGCACCAGCGCTCAGTGGCCCATACCTCTGCCATTTGCGGGGGGCCTGTCAAGTAAAGGACCGTCACGATGACCAACGCAAGCGACATGCCGACGACGACCGAGGCGGAAGATCTGGCCCGCCATGCCACCAAGATGGCCAAGAAAAAGGCAGCGCGCGATCGGATGATGGCGGGCAAGGAGGGCGAGAAGGGCCTGATCATCGTGCATACCGGCGCGGGGAAGGGCAAAAGCTCCTCCGGCTTTGGCATGATCCTGCGCTGCATCGCGCATGAAATGCCCTGCGCCGTGGTGCAATTCATCAAGGGCGCATGGGATACCGGCGAACGGCGGCTGATCGAGGGCAACTTTGCCGATCTGTGCCAGTTTCACGCCATGGGCGAAGGCTTCACCTGGGAAACGCAAGACAAAAGCCGCGACATTGCGGCAGCACAGCGCGGCTGGGAAAAGGCAAAGGAACTGATCCGCGACCCCGAAATCCGCTTTGTCCTGCTGGACGAGATCAACATCGCCCTGCGTTACGACTACCTCGACATTGACGAGGTTCTGGCCTTCCTGCGCGACGAAAAGCCGCCCCTCACCCATGTCTGCCTGACCGGACGCAACGCGAAAGAGACCCTGATCGAGGCCGCCGATCTGGTGACCGAGATGAGCCTGATCAAACACCCGTTCCGCTCGGGCATCAAAGGTCAGGCCGGGGTCGAGTTCTGATGCCTTCGCCCCTGCGACAAAGCCCCGGGGCGCTGCCCCGGACCCCGGGATATTTTTGCCAAGATGAAAAGGCGGGCGCGCGCTTGTCTTTCATCTTGGCGGCAAATATCCCCGCCGGAGGCTCCCGCATGATCCGCAGCGCAGGAGGTTGGGCGTGAAGGCGCTGATGATTCAAGGCTGCGGGTCGAATGTCGGCAAGTCGATGCTGGTGGCCGGGCTGTGCCGGGCGGCGAAGCGGCGCGGGCTTTCAGTGGCGCCATTCAAGCCGCAGAACATGTCAAACAATGCCGCTGTGACGGCGGATGGTGGCGAGATCGGGCGGGCGCAGGCCTTGCAGGCTTTGGCCTGCGGTCTGGCGCCCATCGTCGATATGAATCCTGTGCTGCTGAAGCCGGAATCGGACTCTGGCGCGCAGGTGATCGTGCAGGGGCGGCGCACCGGCACCTTGCGGGCGCGCGATTATGCCAAGCGCAAGCCAGAGCTTCTGGGCGCGGTGCTGGACAGTTTCGGGCGGTTGCGCGACGCGCATGATCTGGTGATCGTCGAAGGCGCGGGCAGCCCGGCCGAAGTGAACCTGCGGGCGGGCGACATTGCCAATATGGGCTTTGCCCGCGCCGCCGATGTGCCGGTGGTTTTGGCGGGGGATATTGACCGGGGCGGGGTGATTGCGCAGATCATCGGCACGCAGGCGGTGATCGACCCGGAAGATGCCGCCATGGTGGAAGGTTTCCTCGTCAACAAGTTTCGCGGTGATCCGCGCCTGTTCGACGATGGCTATCGCCTGATCAAGGCGCGCACCGGCTGGCGCGGTTTTGGCGTCTTGCCATGGTTCGCGCAGGCCCATCTGCTGCCGGCCGAGGATGCGCAGGATCTGGCCTCGGGGCCGGTGACGGATGGCGTGTTGATCGCCTGTCTGATGCTGTCACGCATCGCGAATTTTGATGATCTGGACCCGCTGAAGGCCGAGCCGGGTGTGCATCTGGTGATGGTTGCCCCCGGCCAACCGATCCCGGCGGAGGCGCGGCTGGTCATCCTGCCCGGCAGCAAATCCACCCGGGGCGATCTGGCCTTTCTGCGCGCGCAAGGCTGGGACATCGACCTTGCCGCCCATATCCGGCGCGGCGGGCATGTGTTGGGGATTTGCGGCGGCTATCAGATGCTGGGCCGCAGCATTGCCGACCCGGAAGGACAGGAGGGCACAGCGGGCTTTGACTCCGGCCTTGGTCATCTGGATGTGAACACGGTCATGACCCCTGACAAGCGGTTGGCGCGTGTCACCGCCCAGCACGCCGCCAGCGGCCTGACGGTGGAGGGCTATGAGATTCACATCGGCCGCACCGATGGCGCGGATTGCGCCCGCCCCTTTGCCTTTGTCGAGGGGCGCCCCGAGGGGGCGATCAGTGCCGATGGCCGCATCACCGGCAGTTATCTGCACGGGCTGTTCAGCTCGGACGCTTTCCGGGCGGCCTATCTGGCGGGGCTGGGGGTCGCGGCCAGCGGTCACGCCCATGCCGCAACGGTCGAGGCGACTCTGGAGGCGCTGGCCGATCATGTCGAGGCGCATCTGGACGTGGCGGGGCTGCTGGGTCTCGCGCGCTAGCGCGGGGCCCCAACACTTTGCGTCAGCGCTGCTCCCAGCGGTCGCGGAACACCAGATCCTCCAGCGGCAGGCGGTCGCGCCAGCCTTTCACTTGCAGTTCCGGCTGGTCATAAAGCTGGTCCACATGGCCGATGCACAAATAGGCCACCGGCACCACATGATCGGGCAGGCCCAGAATGGCGCGCAGGTCGGTATCGTGGAAGATGCTGACCCAGCCCACCCCCACCCCTTCGGCCCGCGCAGCGAGCCACAGATTTTGCACCGCGCAGACGGTGGAATAAAGGTCCATATCGCGGTTATGGGTGCGGCCCAGCACCACCTCGCCGCCCCGCGTGCGGTCGCAGGTGATGCACAGGTTCACCGGCGCATCGGTGATGCCTTGCAGCTTCAGCGCCGAGTAGAGCGGGCGGCGATCCTCGGGGAACATCGCCTCGGCCTCGGCATTGGCGCGAGCAAAGGCGGCCTGCACCTGTGCCTTCACCCCCCCGTCGCGGATGACCAGAAAGTTCCAGGGCTGCATGAACCCGACCGAGGGCGCGTGATGCGCCGCCCGCAGCAGCCGGGTCAGCAGCGCCTCGTCCACCGGGCGATCGGTGAACTGGCTGCGCACATCGCGGCGGCTGAAGATGGCGGCATAGACCGCCGCGCGGGCGGCCTCGTCAAAGGCGGCGGCCTCGCAAAGGTGAGACTCGGTGGACATGACATTTCCCCTGTCGCTGAAACAAGGCGCCGGTTGACCAGCTGGCGCCCCCGTTCCGTCTGGCCGGTCTTCTGACTTGGTTTCACCCGGCCCCGCACCTTCCCGGCCCGAGGACCAGTGGCATCTGCGGCGCCGTCCACCTTACAGCGTTGGGCACGTCGCGGCCTTGCACCGCGTTCCCGATTATCCGGGGCAGGGTTTGACCCCGGCCCCGGCACCAGACAGCCCACAGCTAACGCCTTGGGCGCGGTCTGGCAACTGCCTTAGCCAAGCAGCCGGGCGCAGAAGGGATAGGTGGTCATCCGCTCCACGCCAGTTTCGGTGATCAGGAACTGATCCTCCAGCTTGACCCCCTGCGCTGCCGCCTCGGCGCCGATATAGCTTTCGACGCAGATCACCATGCCCGGCTCGAACGCGCCCGCAAACCCGTAGGGCTGCCCGGCAAAGGCATGGGGCACATAGGGAAATTCGCCGCATAGGCCCAGACCATGCGCCAGACAGTAATAGCCCCAGCCCTGATGTTCCGGCGGCACCGGCCAGGCGGCGCGGGCAAAGGCCTCATAGCTGACGCCCGGCCCCAGCAGCGCGGCATTGGTCTGCAACTGATCATGCGCGCGGGCATAAAGGCTGCGTTGCACCGGGCTTGGCGGGGCATCGCCGCACAGAAAACTGCGCGAGAAATCCACCGCATAGCCCTGCCAGCCAAGCGCATCGGTATCGAAACAGACCAGATCGCCCGCCTGCATCCGGCGCGGCCCGGCCTCTTGAAAATAGGGGAAGGTGCGCGGGCCGGACTGGAACAGCCGGGTCGAGACATATTCGCCCTCGGTGGCGATCAGATGGCGGTGAAAGGCGGCCCAAGCCTCCACCTCGCTGGCGCCGGGGGTGATGGCGGCCTCCAGATCGGCGGCGGCATCCTGCACCAAGGCCACCGCCTGCCGCATGGTGGCGATCTCGCATGGTGTCTTGAGGCGCCGCGATTCGGACAGCAGAGCGGTTGCGTCGCCCAGATGGAGGCCCTGCGCCCGCAGCGCATCGCTGACCGGCGGGTCAAAGCCTTCGATGGCGAGGCTGCCCCCATCGCCATGGCTGCGGCACAGATCGGCGATCTCGGCGGCAAAGCGCGCGGCCGCAGCCGAATAGCCCGCCCCCGACAGCGCGGTCAGCCCCGGCGCCGGGCGCACCTGATCGACACCGGGTTGCCCCTCGGCCAGATGCTCGCAACCTGCGAATTCGTAAAGGATCGACGGTCCGTCGGCAAAGAACAGCAGCATGCGGAACGGCCCCATCAGGCTGAACACCGTCATGTTGCGCGCGCCGCTGGCGTAAAGAATGCTGATCGGTTGCGAGGTGAGCAGCGCAGGCACCCCCCGCGCCCGCATCACCCCCCGCAGCCTTGCGGCGCGGCTGCCGATCAGCGCCGCGCCCTCCGGCGCGTCAGAGTTTGACATGCCCGACGGCCTTCTTTTGCGCTTCGTCCAGCGCATCGGCATAGCCCGCATCGGCATAGCGGATCACACCAAGCGCGGTGTCATTGGTCAGCGCCAGTTTCAAGCGCATATCCGCCGCCTCGGTGCCATCGGCCACGATGGTCACGCCAGAGGAGGTCATATAGCCCGCGTAACCGCCGCCACCGGAATGCACCACCACCAGATCGGCCCCCGAGGAACAAAGCGTCATCGCGCTGATCAGCGGCCAGTCGGCAATGGCATCCGAGCCGTCGCGCATGCCTTCGGTCATGATGTTGGGATGCGCCATGGCACCGGCATCCAGATGGTCGCGCGAAAACGCCACCGGCCCGGCCAGCTCGCCCGAGGCCACCATGCGGTTCACCGCGCGGGCCAGCTCGGTGCGCTCGCCATGGCCCAGCCAGGCGATGCGGGCGGGCAGGCCTTCAAACGGCACATGGGCGCGGGCCAGCCTGATCCAGTTCGTCACGATGCCATTCTCGGGGAACATGCGCAGCACCAGATCGTCGATCCTGGCAATGTCGCTTTCCTCGCCCGACAACGCCATCCAGCGGAACGGCCCGATGGCGCGGCAAAACAGCGGGCGCAGATAGGCCTCGGTGAAGATCGGAATATCGAAGGCATTCTCGATCCCGCCCTGCTTGGCCTGCGTGCGGATCAGGTTGCCATTGTCGAAAACCTCGGCCCCGCGCGCCTGAAACTCCAGCATCGCCGCGACATGATGGGTGATCGAGATGCGCCCCGCCTCGATCAATTCCTCGGGGTTCTGCTCGCGCAGGCGGCGCACGCGCGGCAGGTCATAGCCCGCCGGGATATAGCCATAAACCAGATCATGCGCCGAGGTCTGGTCGGTCACGATGTCAGGGGTGATGCCGCGCGCCGCGATCTCGGGGTAGATCTCGGCGGCATTGCCGATCAGCGCAATGGAGGTTGCACGGCCCTCGGCGCACGCGGCGTCGATCATCGCCAGCGCGCTATCCAGATCGGGGGCGATCTCATCGAGGAAGCCGATGTCCTGACGCATCTTCGCCCGGTCTTCATCCACGTCGATGCACAGGATCGCCGCCCCGGCCATCCGCCCGGCCAAGGGCTGCGCGCCGCCCATGCCGCCCAGACCGGCGGTCAGGATGAAACGTCCGGCAAGGCTGCCGCCGAAGCGGCGCTCGGCGATGCGCATGAAAATTTCATACGTGCCCTGAATGACCCCCTGCGAGCCGATATATTGCCAGGCTCCGGCGGTCAGCCCGCCCCAGCAAATCAAGCCCTTGCGCTCCATGTCGTAAAACACGTCGGCCTTGGCCCATTGCCCCACGATATTGCAATTCGCCATGATCACCATGGGCGCGCCGGGATGGGTTTTCAGAATGCCCACCGGCTTGCCCGACTGGATGATGAGGGTTTCATCCTCCTCGATCTCGGTCAGGCTTTTGACGATGGCGGCATGGGCGGGCCAGGTGCGCGCGGCCTTGCCAAGGGCGGCATAGACGATCAGCTTGTCGGGTGCCTCACCCACGGACAGCACATTTTCCAGCAGCCGCAGCAGGCCTTCGGCGCGCCAGCTTTTCGCGCGCAGCGCCGGGCCGCCGGGGATCGGGAAGTCGGGGTGGCGGGGGTTGGGCTTAGGCATGGGTCTGCTCCAGCGCATATTTGGCCAGTTCGATGCCCATGGCGCGTTCGCAAGGCGGATAGACCGCCGGGTCCAGCACACCCGCGCCCAAGGGGATCACCGATTTCGGCACATGCAGCACATGAATGCGCATGCCTTCACGCAATTGGCCCACCGACAGCGGCTCGGCCTCCTCGGACAGGGTGGTGATCACATCGGGGAAGCTGGCGATGCGGGTGCCGCCGGCATCGTCAATCGCCATATATTCGTTCATCACATGCAGCGTCACCGCATGGTCACCGCTGCCCACCGTCACGGTGCCGATGTCAAAGGCCTCGTTGGTGTAATGAACATCTTTCTTTGTGATCACACCCTCGATCAGGATGGCCCCTTTGGTGCCCTCCACAATCGCGTCGATCACCGCCGCCGTGCCCTTTTTCTCGGCCGCCAGAATGGCATGGCCCAGATCCAGCGCCATCGAAATACCGCCAAGCGCCGCATTCCGCGCCACATAGCTGGCCCGCAGCGGGTTGCGGGCCGAAGCGATGAAGCCGCCCGACATATCGGAGGCCGTGCGCAGAATGGGCGAGACCTTGGCCGTCGCGCCGCGCGTCACCAGTTCGATATAGCGGTTCTGTTCGCGGTTGCCGCCCACGGCGGTCTGGATCATCTGCTCCGGGCTGCCCGCCATGCCGATGGAACCCATATCGCCGGTGGGATGCGCGCGAATATCCCCCACTGCATCCACCACCTTGCAGCCCAGGATCGACGAGGGCAGCCAGGCATTCAGCGTCGAGGATTTGCCATTCTGCCCCACCATCAGCCCGGCAACCGGGGTGCCAAGCGCCTCGTTCAGCAGCTGCACCGCCTTGATGTAATCCACCCCGCGCATTTCCCATGGCGTCGTGGAGGCGGGGGCGCCGATGGCGGCGGCGGTGGCGACCCAATCCTCCTCATTCAGCTCGTCGATGCTGACCAGCTCGGGCTGGCCCGCGCCCACGGCGGCATAGCCCAGCTTGCGGCCATGATCCGCCCAGCCCCCGCCCCCGGCAGCATAGACCGAGCCGCCACGCACGGCGGGCTCCACATCCTTTTCGGTCAAGATACGGCGCATCTTACTCTCCTTTCTGTGCGTCAAAGGCGAGGATGGCCTCGGCCATCACCTCCGCCCCAAGCGCAATGTCATTGGTTTCCGCCCATTCTTCGGGGCAATGCGAGCGGCCCTCGCGGCAGGGCACAAAGATCATGGCGGCGGGGGCGATGCGGGCGATGAAGGCCGCGTCATGCCCGGCGCCCGAGGCCATGCTGAGCTGGCTGGCCCCACAGGCGGTGGCCGCCTGTTCCAGCAGCGCGATCAGCCCCGCATCCATCGGCGTGGGCGGATTGTCCGACAGCACCCGATGGCTGGCGGTGATGCCCAGCGGAAGCTCGGCCAGACGCGACTCCAGCCAGGCCAGAAAGCCCTCCATCCGGGCGCGCTCCACCGCGCGGGCGTCGATCAGCAGCCGCGCCGCGCCCGGCACCACATTGGCGGCACCCGGGGTGATGGAAA
>NZ_JAEULU010000273.1 GCF_016792925.1 Gemmobacter sp. | reverse complement strand
CCGGGCCGCCGCAATCTGCTGGCTGCCCTGCAAGGCCGGCGCGTCATCCTGGACCCGAACATTCGCCCGCATCTTTGGGAAGATGCCGCAATGATGCGCGATGTGCTGACCGAGGCGGCGGCGCTGTCCTGCCTCTGCCTGCCCAGCTTTGACGACGAGGCCGCCGCCTTTGGCGATGCCACGCCCGAGGCGACCGCCGCGCGCTATGCCGGGTTGGGTGTGGCGGAGGTGGTGGTGAAAAATGGCCCCGGTCCGGTGACGCTTTGGGCCGAGGGGCAGTGCCGCCACCACCCCGCAGCGACCCCGGTTGCGCCCGTGGATACTACCGGCGCCGGTGACAGTTTCAACGCGGCCTATCTGGCGACCCGGTTGGCGGGGCATACAGCAGAGCGCGCGCTTCAGGCCGGGCAGGCTTTGGCCGCGCGTGTGGTCGCCCATCCGGGCGCCTTGCTGCCCGAGGCGGCGCTGGCCGACTATCTGCGCGAGGCCGCTGCGCTGGTGGGTGCAACCCCATGAAACGCCTA
The DNA here is from genome assembly GCF_016792925.1 of Gemmobacter sp. Taxonomy (GTDB): domain Bacteria; phylum Pseudomonadota; class Alphaproteobacteria; order Rhodobacterales; family Rhodobacteraceae; genus Gemmobacter. The sequence continues at coordinate 2,185 of NZ_JAEULU010000273.1, read as the reverse complement.
TTGATCACTGGGGCCGCCGGGGGCCTTGGCCACATGCTGCGCGACCGGCTGACCCATATCGCTCCGATCCTCCGGCTGGCCGATATTGCCCCCATTGCAGCGCCGCGCCCGTGGGAGGAAATCGTCCAATGCGACCTTGCCGATGCGGCGGCGGTGGAGGCGATGGTGGCGGGCTGCGACGGTATCCTGCATCTGGGCGGCATCTCGGTGGAGCGGCCCTTCGCGCCCATCATGCAGGCCAATATCCTCGGGCTTTACAACCTTTACGAGGCGGCGCGCGCGCAGGGCCAGCCGCGCATCCTGTTTGCCAGCTCCAATCACACGGTGGGGTTCTGGCAGCAAAGCGACCGTCTGCGGCCAGACTGCCCCTATCGCCCCGATGGGCTTTATGGCGTCTCCAAGGTGTTTGGCGAGGCGCTGGCGCGGATGTATTTCGACAAGTTCGGGCAGGAAACGGCTCTGCTGCGCATCGGCTCTTGCACGGAACGGCCGGAAAACCACCGCATGCTGGGCAGCTGGTTTTCGCATGATGATTTTCTGCGCCTGATCGAGGCGGTGTTCCGCGTGCCCAAGCTCGGCTGCCCGGTGATCTGGGGCGCGTCGAACAACAGCCGGGGCTGGTGGGATAACAGCCATCTCGACTGGCTGGGCTGGCAGCCGCAGGACAATGCCGAAGATTACGCCGCCGAAATTGCCCGCCAGCAACCGCCGCCTGCGCCCGATGATCCGCTGGCCCGGTTTCAGGGCGGGCTGTTCACCCAATTCCCCATCTACAAGGATTAATCATATGCCCTTCACGCCGCATGGCCATCATCTGATCGCGGGAACCTGGGTTTCGGGCGAGGCGCATTTCACCTCGGAGCCCGCGCATGGCCCGGCGCATCGCTTTGCCATCGGGACGGTCGATCTGGTGGCCCAAGCCTGCACGGCGGCAGAGGAGGCCTTCTGGTCGTTCAGCGCCACCCCGCGCGAGGCCCGCGCCGCATTTCTGGACCGCATCGCCGAGGAGATCGAGGCCCGCACCGAGGCCATCACCGAGATCGGCACACAGGAAACCGGCCTGCCTGTAGCGCGGCTGCAAGGCGAGCGGGGCCGCACCACCGGCCAGCTGCGCCTGTTCGCGGCGCATATCCGCAAGGGCGACTATCTGGACCGCCGCCTTGATCCGGCCTTGCCCGACCGCCAACCCGCGCCCCGGCCCGAAATCCGCCTGATCCAACGGCCCATCGGCCCGGTAGCGGTGTTCGGTGCCTCGAACTTCCCGCTGGCCTTCTCCACCGCAGGCGGGGACACGGCCTCGGCGCTGGCGGCGGGCTGCCCTGTGGTGGTGAAGGGCCATTCCGCCCATCCCGGCACGGCAGAGATCGTGGCCGAGGCCGTTCATGCGGCGGTCACGGCTTGCGGCCTGCATCCGGGGGTGTTCTCGCTCATCCAGGGCGGGCGGCGCGATGTCGGCACTGCGCTGGTCACGCATCCCCTCATCAAGGCCGTGGGCTTTACCGGGTCGCTGGCCGGGGGGCGGGCGCTGTTCGATCTTTGCGCCGCGCGCCCCGAGCCGATCCCCTTCTTTGGCGAGCTGGGCTCGGTCAATCCCATGTTCCTCCTGCCGGGCGCGATGGCCGCGCGCGGGGCAGAGATTGCCGCAGGCTGGGCGGCCAGTCTGACGATGGGGGCGGGGCAGTTCTGCACCAATCCCGGCATTGCCGTGGTGCGGGAAGATCAGGCTGCGGCCTTTGCCGAGGCCAGCGTGGCCGCCCTGAAATCCGTGCCTTCGCAGCCCATGCTGACCGAAGGCATGGCGACCGCCTTTGCCACGGGCCGCGACCGTATGGCGGCGGGGCAGGGGGTCGCGTCGCTGCTCGCGCAGCCCTGCGCGCCCCGGCACGCCATGCCGCAGCTTTTCCGGGTGAAGGGCGAGGATTGGCTGAGCGACCTGCATCTGTCAGAGGAGGTGTTCGGCCCGCTTGGCCTGATTGTCACCGTCACCTCGGCCGAGGAGATGGCGCAGATCGCCCGCAGCTTTGCCGGGCAATTGACCGCGACCCTGCACCTTGCCCGCGATGACCTGCCGCAGGCGCGCCAGTTGCTGCCCATTCTGGAGCGTATGGCAGGCCGGGTTCTGGCCAATGGCTTTCCCACCGGCGTGGAGGTCTGCGATGCCATGGTGCATGGCGGCCCCTATCCG
>NZ_JAEULU010000252.1 GCF_016792925.1 Gemmobacter sp. | reverse complement strand
GTATTGCCCTCTTTCACCGCGGGCAACCGATAGGAATGATCGACACCGATCAGGTAGATCTCGCGGCAGCCCATGAAGACCGCCATCTGGATCTGCGCATAGACGACGGTTGACCCCCAATGCAGGCCCTGCACCAGATCGAGGCTGAATTGCGGGAAATCCGGGTCGGACAGCGGGTCTTCCCAGGATTTCGGCGGCAGACGCGGCACGAAGACCACATCGGGGTCGTGAAAACCGTGATGGCGCATATTGTCGGGGAAGACCTTTTGCACCCCGCGCATCCGCGACACCTCGGCCTGCGTGCCGGCCAGAACCAGATGGTCCTCGACCGTGTAATAGGTCGGGCGCCAGTCGGTCTGGTCGAAGGACAGGAAAATCTTGTTCGACCCGAAACAGACATCTCCGTCCAGCCGCGCCAGATCCGGGATCCGCAGGCTTGGCCCATTGCCGATGATGACCGCCCTCTGCCCCTTGTGCCGCTTGTACAGCGCGGAAACCGCCAGGATATTCGGGCGGGCCAGATCGGCTTTGGTCCGGGCGGGATCGGCGATGCCGATATCGAACAGGCGCCGCCCGGTTTGCTGCTCCGCCGCAGCGGCCATGCCCTGCATCTCGTGGCGCAGGGCATCCACGCGCTGATGCAATTGGGTGAAGATATGCCACAGCGCATCCTCCGGCTTTGCCGCCGAAGCCGCAAAGGGATGTGCGGCCTGCCGGTTCTGCGCCACAAGAGCCGCGATGGTGGCCGACAGATCCGGCTCTGTGCCAGACAGGCCAAGCCAGCTGCGCAGCCCCCCGCCAGAGCCCCCCTCCGCACCAGGCGCCACATTCCAGCCCGTGACAGTGCCACGGCGCCCGAGTTCGGTCACCACACGCGCCAAGGCCTCGGCCTCGCGCCCCGCCCCCGCCCGAGCCTGCACGGCCTCCTGACGGTGTTTCAGCGCCTTGAGATCGGCCAGATGGCCGCGCAGCGCCAGAATCTGCACCCGCTCGCGCCATAGCGCCTCCAGCAGGGGTTCGGCGGGCGCGATCTCCGCTCCGGTCTCCGTCCCGGAGGGCACCGAGATCGCGGCACAGACAGCAGGCCGCTGCGCGATGCGCGACAGATATTCCGTCACCTCCAGATGATGCAGGCTGCCATCCGGCAGGCCCGTGGCCCGGACAGCCCCCAGCGGCAGGCAGATCAGGCCCGGCAAGGGCAATTCGGGCGGCTGCGCCACAGCCGCCGCCAGCGCCGCGACATCCTCGGTCGCCAGCCCGGCCCCGCACGGATCATGCGGCCATGCAGGCTCTGCCATGGCGCCCAGCCCAAGGCCCAGCATCCGCTGGCCCCCCGCCTGCCAATCCGGTGCGGCATGAACTGCGGCCGCAGCATAGAAGCCGGGTTTCAAATGGCGGATCAGCGCAATCAACCGGAACAGGATCTCGGGATGCGGCACCCGACCGGCTTCCAGCAGGCCCAGATGGGTGATGCCGCAACCGGCAAGATCGCCAAAGCCAAAGCTGGCAATGGCCTGCGCGAAACCAGACCCAGCCTTCTGCGAAAGTGGCACCTGCCAGACCGGCAGGTCCGGGTTCAGCCCGCGCTCGGCCCCGCTTTCGGGGGGGGCCATCACGACCATGCGCAGGGCAAGGCGCTCTTCGGGGCCGAACTCATGGCGGAACCGCTCGAAGGCGGGCGTCAGGGCCGCAGCCCCGGCCGGGTCCGTCAGCAAGGCGATCCGGGGCCAGCCTTCCGGGGGCGGGTCATTGGTGCCGAAATACAGCGTGAAATCGGCATCTTCCGATTGTGCCACCACGACCGGCAGGATGGTGCCGCCCATCTGCGGCGGAAAATAGGGCGGGCTGAAAACCGATCCGGCGCTGGCCTGTGACAGCCGGTGCAATGTCACCGGCGCCTGTCCCGGCAGGAAATGGCGCAGCTCGACCTCGGCAAAGCCGCGATGAACCCGCAGCTCGACCCCGAAAGAGGCCAGACCTGTCGCCCGTTTCCAGAAATCAACGTCGAACATGTTCAACGCATGGAGACCGAACTCGTGAATATAGTGATGAAGTCGCACTCGCATATCTGGCTCTCCTGCCCGCCGGGTTCGGCAGACCTAGCTTTTTTTCACACTGACAAAAAGAACCCTTTGCCGCGCCCTTTGCCCCGCCTCAGTGGTTGTGGCGCGGTTTGTGCCTGGCCGCGATATCCCGGAACTCGACCGCCCCGCGCAGCGTCATCCCCTCTGACAGGGGCTCGACCAGATCACGGAAATAGGCCTGCCAGGGGGTATGGCTTTCTGCCACGCGGTACCCCCCGGCGGCGGCCAGCGCTTCGGCGCGGCGGCTGAGTTCCTCGGCGGGCAGCAGCACATTCACACTGCCCTTTTTCAGATCGACCCGGATCACATCGCCATTCTGCAACAGCGCCAGCCCGCCCCCTGCCGCCGCCTCGGGCGAGGCATTGAGGATCGAGGGCGAGCCGGAAGTGCCGGATTGGCGCCCGTCGCCAATGCAGGGCAAGGCGATGACGCCCTCCTTGATCAGATAGCTGGGCGGGCGCATGTTCACCACCTCGGCCGCCCCCGGATAGCCGATCGGGCCGGCACCGCGCATCACCAGGATGCTCTGGCGCGTGATGTTCAGCGCCGGATCGTCGATGGTGCGGTGGAAATGCTCGGGCCCGTCGAACACCACCACCGCGCCCTCGAAGGCCTCCGGGTCTGCCGGATCGGCCAGATAGGCGGCGCGGAACTCGGGCGAGATGACCGAGGTTTTCATGATGGCAGAGGTGAAGAGATTGCCCGACAGGTTGATGAAACCAGCCTCCGCTTTCAGCGGCTGGCTGGCAGAATGGATCACCTGCGCGTTTTGCGACCGGGCCGCCATGCAATTCTCGCCGATCGGGCGGCCATTCACCGTCATGGCCTGCGGATGCGGCAAGAGGCCCGCCGCCATCAGCTCGCCCACCACGGCGGGCACGCCACCCGCCCGGTGGAAATCCTCGCTCAGATATTGCCCGGAGGGCTGCATATTCGCCAGAAGCGGGATCTTGTGGCCGATGGTCTCCCAATCCGCCGTCGACAGCTCCAACCCCAGATGGCGGGCAATGGCGATCAGGTGGATGGGCGCATTGGTCGAGCCGCCGATGGCGGAATTCACCGCAATGGCATTCTCGAAAGAGGCGCGGGTCATGACATCGGCGGGCTTCAGATCCTCGGCCACCATCCCGACGATGCGCTTGCCGGTGGCATAGGCCATCTGGCCGCGCTCGCGATAGGGGGCCGGAATGCTGGCCGACCCCGGCAATTGCATGCCAAGCGCCTCGGCCAGCGAATTCATCGTCGAGGCCGTGCCCATCGTGTTGCAATAGCCCACCGAAGGCGCCGAGGAACTGACCAGATCAATGAATCCCTGCCCGTCAATCTCGCCCGCGGCAAACAGGTTGCGCGCATGCCAGACGATGCTGCCCGAACCGGAAAGCTGGCCCCGGAAATAGCCGTTCAGCATCGGGCCGACCGAGAAGGCAATGGCGGGGATATTGACCGTCGCCGCCGCCATCAACAGGGCGGGCGTGGTCTTGTCGCAGCCGATATTCAGCACGACACCGTCAATCGGATAGCCATGCAGCGCCTCGACCAGGCCCAGATAGGCCAGATTGCGGTCCAGCATGGCGGTCGGGCGTTTGCCGGTTTCCTGAATGGGCAGCACCGGCACCACCAGCGGCACCCCCCCGGCGGCGATGATGCCATCGCGCACGCGCTTGGTCAGCTCGATATGGTGACGGTTGCAGGGCGACAGGTCCGAGCCGGTCTGGGCGATCCCGATGATCGGCTTGTCGGATTGCAGCTCTTCCGGGGTCAGGCCGTAATTCAGGAAGCGTTCCAGATAGATGCCCGTCATCTCGGGATCGGTCGGATCGTTGAACCACATCCGGGACCGCAGGTTCTGGCTCTTGGGGGACATTGCTCTGCTGCCTTTCTGTGCGGGACGCGATGGGCAAGACGGATCGCCTTCAGGCTCAGCTTGTCAGAGTTCTGCGCCAGCCTGTCAAGGCAGAGGCCCCCTCAGACCGGGGCGAGGCGCATCCGCCGGGCAGGGCAGCCTTTCAACGGCCGCGCGGCGGGATCTGCGGTCAGGGCCGCCCCGCCGAACAGACCGGCACTGGCCTGCCCGTCCTGCGCCAGCGCGGTGACATAAAGCTGATCCAGCGCCGCCCCGCCAAAACAGGGCATGGTGACCATGGTGGCCCCGATGGCCACCGATCCGGCCGGACGGCCATCGGGATGGAACCCCCAGACAGTGCCCGCGTAAATCCCGCAAACCCAATAGCTGCCATCCGCCGCCACGGCGGCCCCATCGGGCTTGCCCTGCTCCGGCGCCAGCCGGACAAAGGGCCGGGGCGCCGAAACAGTGCCTGTTTCCGGGTCAAAATCATATTGCACGATTTCAAGCGCCCGGGTTTCGGCGCGATACATCCGGCGCCCGTCCGGGCTCCAGTCCAGCCCGTTCGGCGTGGTCAGCCCCTCGGCCATGACCCGCACGCCCCCTTCCGGGTCGAACCGATAGAGCCGCCCCGCCGGGCCGCGATCATTGCGGTCCTCCATCGTGCCCACCCAGAAGGCACCATCCGGGCCGACCTTGCCGTCATTCGGGCGCTGGCCTGCCGGCAAATCCGGGAAAGCCGCCCAAAGCTGACGCGCGCCGGTTTCGGGGTTGAAGCGCCACAGGCCGGAAACCCCGGCCACCAACAGCTCCGGCCCCGGATCGGTCAGGCCGATACAGGAGATTTTTTCCGGCCAATCGAAGCTGTCAAAACTGCCGCGCGCCGGGTCCAGACGATAAAGCCGCCGCGCCTCGATATCGACGCAATAGAGCCGGGATGCCCGGTCATCCCAGACCGGGCTTTCGCCCAGAACAAAGCCCAGATCGGGAAACAGGCGGTGCATCATGGTTTCAGCCCCTTTCTGCGCGCGCCTGCTGCACAAGCCGCGCCTCCTCGGCCAGATCAATCTGCCGGTCGATACAGACCCCCTCGCCCTCCGGCGCCAGAACGGCCAGCGGCCGGTCCTGGTCCAGCAGGGTCAGGATCAGGCCCGAAAGCTCCAGCCGGATCTCCGGGCGATCCGGCCCGGCCAAGGCCAGTCCCTCGAACCTCACCCGCGCCGGGCCGGGCCCGATCTGCCAGGGCGCAGGCATCGGCAGGCTGACAAGCGTCAGGCCCCGCTTTGCCGAGAACAGCGAGGGCACATTGGTGCGGAACAGCTCTGCCCCGCTTTCCGCCTGGGTCAGGCGCCCCCAGGAGCGGGCGGCGTTCAGGGTCACGCCCGACAGGATGCAGGGGGCAGGCAGATCCAGCTGCATCACCGCCCCCGGCGCAAGGCTCACCACCTCGCGCGTCATCAGGCGGCTTTCCTGGGCCACGATCCGACTGTCACCGGTGATCGCCATCCGCTCATGCGGCAGAAAGGCCAGCGGCCGATAGCTCTGGCCGGTTTCCCTCAACCGCAGGGCCGTGAAATCAAGCCCTTTCAGAAACGCGATGATCTGCTGGCCGATGAACTTGTTCAGCCAGCGCTGGATGTGGTTTGCATCCATGAACAGATCATCGGGCACGATCCCGTATCGCGTGCCCAAAGCCGTGATATGGTCATAGGCATTGAAGAACGGCACGCCAAAGGCGCGCAGGCGCTCCAGCAAACCCGCCTCCAGGGGCCGGGCGCGGTCGATCCTCTGCTGCGTGGGCAGGATCAGGACGACCGGCAGGCACCCCGCGCGCGAGGCGGCATCCACCATGTTGAACATGTTGGACAGCGCATCCTCAAGGGCGGTGAGGTTCTGGAACAGAAACACCTCTTCATTGACGCAATAATCAATGATGCAGACATCATGCGCCGCAAAGTCGATGCCGCGCAGGTGATCGCCGATCGCCACCGTGCCCGATGCCCCATAAGAGGCATTCCGGAACTGCGTGACATCGGGGCTACGCGCCAGAACGGTGCTGATCCCGTCTGCGATGATCGAATTCGACGTGCCGGACAGCAAGACCCTCATGGCAGGCAGGCCGTCAAGACAAAGGCGCGGCGCGCCGTCGGATCAGGTCTCAATCGCCGATCCCCGCGGCGGCCATGGCGCAGACCATCTCATAATCTTCCTCATATTTGATCACCAGCCCCGAGGGGCGGCGCAGATTGAAGAAGCCCATCCTGCCATGGAAGGTTGCACATTCCCTGGCCTCATAGGTGGCAATATAGCTGTCCCGGCGCCAACCGGTCAGCGACCAGGAAATCCGCTGGATCGGCACCAGCTCCTGCGTCATGTCCATCAAGGTGCGCGAGAAGTTCAGCGGCTCATCGGCCATCATGCACTGAATCTGCTCGTTCACCCCCGAAAGCAGGGTCTCATGGCCGCCCGAAACCAGCGCTTCGGTGAAACGGGTGATTTCGTCACGGGTCAGCAGCGGCGCGATGGAATGCACCTGCACCAGATAGTCGCAAGGATGCGCCATCAGAAACTCATAGACGAAATCCTCGCTGGTCGCCGTATGCGACCCAAGGCTTTCGGGGCGCTTGTGGAACGGCACGCCCTCTGCCCTGGCCAGATCGCCGATCTGATCGGCCTCGGAATTGGCCCAGACCTCGGCAAAACAGGGCAGGTCTTTCACCTTGCGCAGCGCGCGGGTGTAAAGCGGCACCCCGTCGATCTCCAGCAGGTTCTTCTGCTTGAGCCGCTGCGAACCCAGCCGGGCCGGGATCATGGCAATGATGCGCGGTGCGCCACTGGAGACGGTCATCTCAGTCTACTCCGTTCTGAAATCGGCAATGCAGCGGGCCACCAGCTCCGGGCTGCCCGAGACGCTGAACAGGCTTTGCCCGGCCAGCGCCTTGCTGCCCGCAACCAGCGGGAAGAAGGGCGCCGAGGCCAGCGCCTCATGCGCCGCCCCCGCCCGCTGACAGATCAGCGCGCCGGCGGCATCGTCCCACAGCTTGGCCTCATGGTTGATATTCAGGCGCAGGCGGCCTTCGGCAGCCCAGCACAGCTGGATCGCCTGACTGCCGAAGATGCGGAACCGCTGGCCCAGCCAGGCCGGATCGAACCGCGCCGGGTCACGACGCATCTGCGCCATGAAGCCGCTGGAAATGCCGACGGGCGAGCGTGCCGCCAACCCCGCATCCCAAGTGAAAGCCTGACCATTGCACCGCGCGGGCCCGTCATGGCTGGCATCAAACAAACTGTCCGAGCCACAATCCAGCACCAGGCCCAGCACGGGGTGCCCGGCATGAACCAGCGCCACGCTGGCCCCGAAAAACGGCAGGCCGGAGGCAAAGTTCAGCGTGCCGTCCAGCGGATCGACGATCCAGAAGAAGGCCTCCTCCAGCCGGTCGATCGCCGCGAAATCCTCTTCGCCGATGAAGCGGCTGCCGGGCAGCAGCTTCAGCAAAAGCTCGTGCAGCCGGGCCTGAATGCGCAGGTCGGCGGCGGTGACCAGATCCCCGGCCACCTCGCTGTCCTTGGACATGATGTCACTGGCGAGCTGCGTTTCGGCTTTCAGAAGCTGGCGCAACACCGGAGCGATGCGATCACACAGGGATTGCCAGTCAGGCCCGACAGGGCATGCGGGAATATGGGTCATCGGGATGCCACAACCTCTGCCAGAGTTTGCCCCTTGCTTTGTGCGGCCTCCTGCAACATGGCAAGCAACCGCTCTTGCAGCATGGCGTCTTGCCTGACCGACAGCCCGAAGGCGGGAAGCGCAATCAGAAGGTCCAGCAGCCTTTGCAGCCGCCGCGCCACGCTGTCGCCATGCAGGGGCTGTATCGCGACATATTCGATCAGCTCTGCCAGCGCCGCATGATCGGCCGCCAGTGCCGCAAGGATGCCCGACCTTGTGCAGCGATCCGCCAGCAGCGCCGCGCCGGCGCGGACATCGTCGCGCGGCAGGGCTGCGGCAAAGGTGCCCTCCTGATCCGCCAGCAGCAGCGACAGCACCTGCAATGGCCCCACCGGCACCTTGCCCGATTGCAACCGGGATTGCGCCAGTGCCGCGCCCAGGCCCTGAGCCCTGCCCTCGTCTGCATTGACCTCCAGCAAGGCCTGCAACGCGGCAAAGCCCTGATCGGCCGGCAGCAGGCGCAACAAGGCCCGCATGATCTTGGGGTCTTCGGCCAGGGTGGTCAGAAAGGCGCCCTGCGCCTGCAATTCAAGCCGCAACGGCGCGCGCTGCAACATCAGATACAGCGCCTCGGGGTTATTCCCAAGTTCGGCCAAAAGCGCCTGAAACACCTGCGGCGCCCGTGAAATGCCACGCAACCGCTCTGGCTCGGCCTTGATGATCGCCGCGATCAGCCGCAGGAAGCTGCTGTCGCGCAGCACCTCCTCCCGGATCTGCTCGCGCAGGCGGTCCATGAACGCGGGGTCATGCTCCAGGCTTTCCTTGACCAGATGCCGCACATAGCCTCGGTCGGCCATGTATCTGGCGATGCGTCGTTTCAGGGCATTCAGCATCTCGGCTTCTCCTTGGCTTCAAGCCGGTCTGGTCGACCCGATGCCGACCCGGGCGGGCGGGGTATCGGGTCAGGTAAGGCGGGTCTTGGGTCGTGGGGCAACGGGGGCGCCGATCTGCTCAAGATGGCCGCGCAGGACCGGCAGCATCCGGGCCGCAAGATGGGCGACGCCCTTCTCGTTCTGGTGGCGGTGATCGCGATAGGCGCCGGGACAATCGGCAAAAACATCCGTAAAGTCGATGATGTGATCATATTTGAGAGGGGCGGCCGCCATGATGGCTTTGACCTCCTCATAGAATTCCGTCACGCATTCCCCATAGGGTTTGCCCATGGCTTGCAAGATGACCTTGGATTTCGCGGCCAGAAAGGCCGTCTCCGCCTCGGTCATGTCATAGGCGCCAAATCCTTGAACGGGTTGCAGGAAGGTGACGATCCTCGCGCCGATCTCATCGGCCATCACCCGCATCATGCGCTGGTTCTGGCACCAGCTTGCCGCCGGGCTCTGACGGTGCGGCAATCCAAAAGCGACATCCGACACCATCCCGGAATCCTTGAGGAAATCCATCGCCCGACGCGTGTATTTATGGGAGAACGGGTTGTTCTTGGCCAGCAGCAGATAGCCGATATCGGTGATCCCCGAAAGCGAGAAGATCAGCGCCGGCTTGATGGCCGGCGCGTCCCGCAACACGCGCAGCACATCCTGGCTGGAGGTGCTGCCCTTGCCTGCCCCGTGATAAAGCGTCAGCCGATAGCCTTCGGCGGTCAGCGCCTCGGCGACAAGCTGGCTCCAGTTGGCGCCCGGCCACAAGCCCGTGGAATTGCCGATCGACATCAAGCGCACCGACAGCGCCGGATTGGAGACCCGCTCCGGCCAGAGCTTGTAGCCTCCGCTCATGCGGGGATAGCCGACGGGCGGGCCGATCACCCCCAGCAGCGCATCGTAATGCCCCAGCTTGTCATTGGGATGAATATGACGCTCCAGCGCCTGTGCCAGACGATTCAAGGTCGGGTTGGCGCCATCGTCGTCTTCCTTGTCCGGATTGACGATCGCCCCGCTGTCCTTCTCATTCATCCAGACTGTCCCTCGTATAACCGCACCGCGCGCAGACCCTGACAAGCGGGGCCCGTGCCCTGACGGGGGCGGAGGCCCCCTCAGGTCACCGAATATTCCGCCTCGCCAACCACCATGTCGACAACCGTGCAAATCCACAGCATATGCGTGCATTCCACGATGTTATAGGCGGCGCTGTCGATCCAGAAATCGATGTCGGACAATTGCCGCAGCGGATTGTCGGCTTTCTTGCCGGTGAAGGACACGACTTTCAGGCCGCGCGAACGGGCATATTTGGCCGCCTCGACGCAGTTGGGCGAGGTGCCGGAGACCGAGACCAGCACCAGAACATCCCCCTCATCGGCAAAGAATTCGGTCGCCCGCGCCATGAAGTTCTCAAAGCCGTAATCATTGGCAAAGGCCGTGATCAGGTTGGGTTCGTTGAAATCCAGCGACCGGCACTTGCCCTGTTTGGTGAAATCCACCCGGGCATGGCTGGCGATGGAGGCCGACGCGCCATTGCCCGCAAACATCATCTTCTTGCCGCTGGCGCGCACTTGCAGCACCAGGTCGCGGAACGCGATCAGCTTGGGATAGATCTCGGCCTGAAAGCTGGCGGATTTGTAACGGTCAAAATACCGGTCAAGCCACTGGGTATCCAAAGGGGTGACAGCAGAAAGGTTGGTCATCAGAGCATCCATAAAATAGTAAGATCAGGCTCAGCTTTGCAGTTCGGCAAAGCGCTTGGGCGAGACATGGGCGTCGTTTTCATAGATCGCCTCCAGAAGCTCCATCACGGCCATCGCATCGTCGATGGTGCCATGGCTCTGGCTGTCTTTCTGGTCCAGTGCGGCCAGGAATTCCGCCGCTTCGCGCGACCAGGATTCATCGACCGGATATTCGTGCTGCTCTTCGTTTTCCCAGGTGACGGCCGGAACCGAGCTGCGGTTGCGCGCGATGGTCAGCACTTCGTCGCCATAGGTGCCGGAGCCGGTCTTGAGACCGTTGAGGACCATGTAGCCCTTCTCGAGAAAGATCTCGAGCGAGAACAGATGCCGCCATTGGGTCATGGTCGAGTGCAGCTGCGCGCACATGCCCGTTTCCCGGTTGCGCATCATGGCAAAGACGTTGTCCTCGATGCCTTCGGTCTTCCAGTACAGGTTCGACACCATGGCCTGAACCTCGTCAAAGGTCTGGCCGCCAATGAACAGGAACAGGTCGAGCATGTGGATGCCCTGATCCAGCAGGATGCCGCCCCCCGCCATTTCCTTGTTGGCGCGCCAGCCCTTCAGATATTCCGCATCCACCGATTTGCCGTAACGCCCGCGCATCCACAGCACGCGACCCAGATGGCCGCTGTCGACCACGGATTTCATCTTCATCACGGCGGCATGGCGGCGATGGTTGAAACCGTACATCAAAGTACAGCCAGAGCGGCGATAGACCTCGGCGATCTCGGCCAGATCCGCACAGGTCATCGCAGGCGGCTTTTCACAGAACACATGCTTGCCCTGCTCCAGCGCCCTAATCGTGGCCGCCTTGATCAGATAGTTCGGCAGACAAATGACCACAATGTCGATCGACGGATCGTTGAGGATGGCCTCTTGCGAGCTTGCAACGGGAAAAGGCGGGTTTTCCGGCAATACAGTGTCATAAATTGCGGCAATCTCGCAGTTCCCCTGCTTGAGGAACATGTCTGCCCGCAACTGGCCCATCTTGCCAAAGCCCAAAATCCCAATGCGCCACGGTTTCATCTTTGTCTTTCCCCAACACGCCTGACAGCGGTAATGAATGCCACCCGAAATTCACAGTAACGCCCCACGGGCCTGCATCTCGATCATCTCGTCGCCCGAGTGAGCGATACATGCCCGGAGAATGCGAGCGACTGCCCCGGCACCGCGCCTGTAAAAGCCGCCAGCCAAGGTGCCATAATCCAACAGGTAACTGCGTTCAAGCTGGGCTATGTGCCGCGCCAGGCTTTCCCGGCGGCCTTCTGCCAGAGGATCGGCCAGGGCCCGCTCGATCTGCCCCGGAATATCCTCCAGCCGCGTGACATCATAGGTCAGCCCCTTGCCGGTGATCTGGTTGCGGCCGAACATCATCATCGGATGCCCGGCCAGAAGCGCCGGATAGCAGGTCTGCGAGGCAATCGTCGACACCAGCGCAGAGGCCTGCATGCAGCCTTGCAGACTGGTGGATTTCAGGATGAGACTGTTCGGAAACGCATCCGAATTCAGAAAAAGATGGCGGTCCCGGCACAGCGGATGCGGCTTGTAGACCACGGTAAAGCCGGTCTCGCCCGCGATGGCATCCAGCTTGCTCAGGGCATCGCTGGAACTGTCGAAAATCGGAGATACGATGCCTGTCTGCGGCGCCTTCGGCAAAATACCCGCGTGCCAGTCATTCTGCCCCGCCAGAAACAGAACCGGCCGACGGTCCAGACGGCGCAGCCGCAGCACCTCGGCAAGGATGACATCATCACGCTGGACATGCCGCTGATTGACCTCTGCCCCGCTCAGCCCGTCGATGAAGGCGCGGGCGCGGGCGCAATCCTCTTGCGAGACCTCGACCTGGCAAAACCGCTCCGGATCGCGCGAGATCCAGCTATTGCCCATCTCTCCGTCAAAATCAAAGGCGATGGACCCGGGCAGCAACCCATCATGGAAAAAGCCGAACCGGATATTGCGGCGGCGCAGCATCTCGGCGGCAATGCGATGGAGGACATTGAACTGGTTCCAGAGGAACACAAAATCGGGTTTGCGGGTCTCGATCGCATCGCGGAAATTGCGCAACCGCTGCAACAGCATCGTGACCGGCGCCCGGAGGTCATGCTCGCCCTCCTCGAATTCGCCGCGCATATGCGTCATGAGCTGCGCGGCAAGTTCGGGCATCTCGGCGCGCAGAAACTCCTCCAGCGCCCCGACAGGATCAGGCAGCGCGGGCTGCAAGCCCCCGATCGCATTCACCACATCCAGGTCGCAGGTCAGCGTTTCGGCCAGATTGAACAGAATCAACCGGACATCCTGCGCCAGTTCGGCCTGCACCCGCTCCATGAACCGAAGCCGCTCGGGGCGGAAAGTGAAATACGCGGAAAACATGATCGAGCCCATAGAACACCTCCAGTGTCTTGGCGGAAAATACCCGTATCGCAGGCCTGATCGGAGAAAAGCACTCTGCTTTGAACCCGCTCAAAAAAGCGAATTTCCAACTTGGGTCAAGCGCTTTCTGGGCCAGAACGGCGGCCTGCGCGGTCCTTAGCCCAAGAGCGCGCGCAATTGTGAGAGACCCGCCTCTAACAGGCCGAAAGCAGCCTGTGGGCTTTCGGCCTCGGCATAGCAGCGCATCTCCGGCGCGTTGCCGGAGGGGCGCAGATGCACGATCCGCCCGGATTGCAGGATCAGGCGCAGGCCGTCGGTCTCGTCACGGGCGGCCTCGGCCTCGCCCAACCCGGCGAGAAACCCGGCCCGTCGCGCCGCATCCCCCCGCAGGGCGGCCACCATGGCGGCGGAACGGGCCGTGGGCACATCTTCCAGACGGTCTGTCGCCGTGAAACGCGCAGGCTGGGCCGCGACCAGGGCGGCCAGCCCCTTTTGCGGCCCCCGCGCGGCAAGCCAAAGCGGCGCAAGCATCGGCAACAGGCTGTCCCTCGTCATCAGCGCGGGCAGCGGCCCGGCCGGACCCTGCGCCTCGAAGCCCAGCAGAAAGCCGCCATTCGCCTCATAGCCCGCGACCCGCGCCGGGGCGGTCTTGTCGCGCAGGGCCCCGGCGCAGACATCCTCCATCGCGGCGATGACATAGGGCGAACCGATCCGGCACCGGATCACCTGCGCAAACCCCCCGCCCGCCTCGACCCCGGTATTCGAGGAGACCGGCGTGACCACAACCCGCGCCCCCAACATGGCCGCCGTGATCTGACCCAGAATATCTCCCGGGATCACCTGCCCTGTCGCATCCGTCATCAGGGGCCTGTCGCCATCCCCATCCGTCGACAGGATCGCATCCAGCCCCTGCGCCACGGCAACCCGGCCCAAATGGCGGCGCATCGTTTCTGACACGGCCTCTGTATCCACGGGAATGAAGCGCTCCGAACGGTCTATCTCGATCACCTCGGCCCCCAGATCCCGCAAAAGGGCCAGCAGCAGATCGCGCCCGACCGCGCTATGCGACCAGACACCGATGCGCAGGCCGGTCAGGGCCTCGGGACCGAAGGCATGGCGATAGCGATCAAGATAGGCGGGGGCGGGATTTCCGCGGGTCACGGCGGCGGCCCGCGTCTCTCGGGGTCCATCGCCAGAGGCCCGCGACAGGGCTGCCATGATGGCCCCCTCATCAGCCTTGGTGATCTCGCCGGCAGGGGTGTAGAATTTCAGCCCGTTGCGGTCATCGGGAATATGGCTGCCGGTGACCATGATCGCCGCCGCCCCGGCCGCCATCGACGCCAGCGCCAAGGCGGGCGTGGGCACGGCGCCACAATCGACAACCGGCACCCCCATGCGCAACGCCGCCTGCTGCACAAACTCCGCAATCCGCGGCGAGGAGGCCCGCAGGTCACGCCCGACAAACACCCCGCTGCCCGAGGGGCAAGCCCGCAGGAAGGCGCCCACATGGGCCGCCACCAAATCGGCCGTCAGATCGTCAACCAGGCCACGCAGCCCGCTGGTGCCGAATTTCGGGGCCATGGCCAATTCCTTCTTCCCACACCCGGCCCATCCGGCATGCCCAAACGTCTTTCGCCATAAGATGTGCCAGAGGCGTGGGTCAACAGATTTCCCTTCCGCTGCGGCCCTGCTTTACTTCGCCATTTTTAGCCGTTAGCGGTGCAGGCCGGCAGGATCGGGCGGCCATGTAAACGCCACCCTTCGGGCGGTTGGGGAAGTTGGGAATGGTGCAGCATCCGGCAGAAGCGCGGCAAGACGGCGCCGGGGCAGTCATTTGCGCCATCGTCGTGACCTTCAACAGATTCGAGAAACTTCAGCGCACCCTGCACAGGTTGCTGGAGGCGCCGCTGGATCATGTTCTGGTGATCGAGAACGGCTCCAGCGATGGCACGCGCGAATGGCTGCGCACCCTGTCGGACCCGAGGCTGACCGTGCTGGAGCAAGCCGAGAACGGCGGCGGGGCGCGGGGGTTCGAGATCGGCCTGCGTGAGGCGCGGCGCAGGATGAACCCGGACTGGTATCTTGTGATGGATGATGATGCCCGCCCCTTGCCGGGTGCGGTCTCGGCATTTCGCGCCACCCTGCCCCGCCCGGCCGGTGCCGTGCTGGCCGCCGTGTATTACCCGGATGGCACGATCTGCGAGATGAACCGGCCCTGGCGCAACCCGTGCTGGCACCGTGCAACCTTTGTTGACACATTCTTGCGTCTGGGGGGGCGGAAAGCCTTCCACATCTCCGATGAGGCCTATCGGCGTCACGTCCCGGAACCTGTGGATGGCGGCTCGTTTGTCGGGCAATTCATCCCGCGCGACGCCGTGGAGCGCGTCGGCTATCCCGACGGGCGCATGTTCATTTATGGCGATGACGTGCATTATACCCTCCGGCTGGCACAGGCCGGGTTTCCCAACAGTTTCGACCCGCGCGTGGCCTTCGAGCATGAATGCGCCACTGCCCTGCATGGCGCGGCGATGCGGCCGTTCTGGAAAACCTATTACCACCACCGCAACCTGTTCATGGTCTATCGGCTTGCGGCAGGGCCGCTGCTGTTCTGGCCGCTGTTCCTGCTGTTGTTGCCGCGCTGGCTGCTGAAGGGGTCCACCTTGCCCAAGGCAGAGCGTCGGCAATACCGTGCGCTCATCCGCCTCGGGGTTACGGATGCCCTGCGCGGCCATATGGGCCGCAGCCATGCAGAAATCCTGCATCGAGCCAAGGAGGCCGAGGCGCCAGAGGCTCAGGCTACCAGGTCTGCGCGCTGAGCCAATCCGCCAGCCGCTGCGCCAAGGCGGCATCGGCGCGTTTGCCCTCGATCACCACCCTGCCCTTTTCCTGTCGCAGGCGCAGGCCCGGCACCGGCTCAAGCGTCTCTGTAACAGCAGTTAGAGACGGTTTTGCAGGCTGCATCGCCTTGGCAAGCCGGGCTTGTTCGGCGGCGGCGTCAGGGGCCGGGCGGGCGGCAAGATCGGCGGCAAGCCGGGGGCCAAGCCCTGTATCAGCCTCCAGCGCCTGTGCCAGTTGCAGACCCAGCCGCTCGCCGATGCTTTCCGGGAAGCGCAGCGCGCCATCCAGAGCCCGCACCACGGCCAGAAACGAGCCGATCTTGGAGCGCTTCGCCCGGCTGGCCGATGCGAAAAGTGCGCGCAAGGCGGCGCGGTCATCGGGGTAGACCCCGGCCTCCACGGCTTTGGCGGCAATGCGGGCGCGTTCATAGAATGACAGGCCCACCCGGATCTCGTTTTCCTCGACCATGGCCACATAGGCATCCGAAGCCTGATCAGGTTTGCGCAAAAGCGCCAGTACAGAGACGGTTTCCGCCCCTTCCGCTGCCAATTGCCGCAAGGCGGACAGGCGGCGCCAGCCGGAAATCAGCCCGTAACGATCCGGCCCGATCTGGGCCACCTCGATCGGGGTCTGCTGGCCACGGGCGCGCAGGCTCTCGACCAGCGCGGCCATCTCTTCGGGGTCGGAGGCGATGCGGTCCCGCACCAGATAGCCGGCCTCCACCTGATCCAGCGGCAAAGACAGCACCAACCGGCCGCCCTCGCGCGCGGCGCGGAAGGTGGCAGCCATCTCCTCCATCGCCGCCGTCGCGGCGGAGGCCCCGGCCATATCCGCAATCGGCGGACGGACCGAGGGCGCCACGATCTCTGGCAGGTCTTCGCCCTCCGGCGCGCCGAAAGGCGTGAGGCGTTTACGCTTGGCCATCGGGTTTGCCTCCATTGAAAACAGTCACTGTAACGGCACTTAGAGACGGTTTCATTCGGCCGCCTCCTGCGCTGCCGCCAGCTCGTCGCGCCGCCATGAGCCGAGGATCAGCGCCTTTACGGCGGCCCAGGTCTCGTCAAAGGTCTCGCGCCCGCGGGCATAGGTCTCGCGGTTGAAATCGCGATAATCGGCCTCATAGATGCCGCGCACCTGCTCGCCCGCCTGCCCGATCAGCGCGGTGAAATCCTGCCGGTGTGGTGACAGGGTCTGCCCCAGCCATCCCTGCATCAGCGCGGCCAACTCGGCCTGCTGATTGCCATCAAAGCGGGTGATGATGGTGCGCACCGCATCCCATTCAAAGGCCAGCTCGGGCCGCCCAAGGGCGCGGGCGGCCATGTTCTCGCCCTCCTCGATGGAACGGAAGGTGGAATGCAGCATGTCGAAAAACCGCCCCGTGGAATCGAACTCCAGAAACGAGGCGCCCATCGGCACCAGCAGGATGTCGGCCGCAGCCAGCCCGTTGATGGTCAGATAGCCAAGCGCGGGCGGAGTATCGAGAAAGATGATGTCATATTGATCCAGCACCCCATCGGCGGCGAGGCTTTCGGTCAGCGCGTCCCACAGCTTCCAGCCGCGCGATTGCATGCGCCAGACCGGGATCTGGAACTCGGCCCAATAGAGGTTCAGCTGTGCCCCGATCAGGTCGATATTCGGCCAATGGGTTTTCTGGATCAGGCTTTCGGCCTTGATGGTCAGCGCTTCGGTCAGGGTATCGTCCAGCGGGATCGGTGCGTCGCCCCGGTCCAGCCGCCGCTGGTTGTCGACCCGCAAATGGGCGGCGTAGTGACGCGCGAGCAGCGGGAAGACGGTTTGCCATTCATCCTCGACCCGGCCCCCGAAGATCGAGGTCATCGAGCCCTGGCTGTCCAGATCAATCACCAGCACCCGGTAGCCATCCAGCGCCGCCGACATGGCCAGATGCGCGCAGGTGGAGGTCTTGCCGACGCCGCCCTTGAAGTTGGCCACCGCCAGCATCTTGGCCGGCAGCCCCTCGGGGCGCCAGGCGGCATAGGGCTTGGCCTTGGAGCCCTCGGCGGCAAAGAAGGCGCGCAGGCGCAGCACCTCATCCAGCGTGAACCATTTCGCACCGCCCTCGGTCTCGGAGGCGCCCTGCGGCAGGTCTGGGTTCTGCTTCAGCACGCGGCGGAAATGGGCCTGCGCCACGGGGATCAGATAGCGGGTGATCTCCCATGTCGAAAACAGCCGCAAATGGCGCCGCCCGGTTGCGTCCAGCCCCCGCCCTGCCAGATCGGCCCTGCCCTTCTCACAGGCCTGTGCGATGCGGCCAAAACCTTCGGTGGTCGTGGGGGTGCCAAGGGCTGCGCTGGCAGCATCGGGGTCTATGGCGAAATAGGGGGGAAGCGGTGCTGCGGCCTCGGGCTTCATGATTGCCTCATGTGCTGTGTTTTGTGCAGTATACGCAAAAACGCGGCACATGGAAGGAAAGACGCCACATGGCGTGATTTTCTCTGCTGATTCTAAGGCTTGGGAGATCGCTGGCCGTGGATATGAGGTGATTTCAGCTCGCGCACCCGTCCTGCATCTTGGGCGATGTGCGATTTTTTCTGTTAATGGGATGTTATCATTATCTGTTACAGGGAGAGAAGGGGTTTCGCAGGCCTTTGGATTCCTTGAGAAAAATGGCGTGTGTGAGAAAATGGGTGACTCTGATCCCCCGTTGAGGCGACTCTGATCCGGCGATGAAGTGACTCTGATCCGCCATTCGCCCGGCTGGACGGCGCTTGTGGATAACTCTAGGGTGGGTGTCACTGAAACCCCGATGCGAAAACGGGGGCAAAAGCGGCAGTTCACAGGCAATCACGGTGCAGTCATGGCGGGAATGATGGCGGGGGCCTCCCCCGGACGTAAGGCATTGGTGCCGCCGGTGATCGGGGATCTGTTCATCTGCGATGTGCTGGAGGCCAGCCCGAAGGACGATCTGGGCACCATGGAACACCCGATCTTCTCGCTGTCGACCAAGCCTGATCGCCGCATCCTGAAATACGATCACAATGGGGCCAGCGTCGAGGTGGTGCCCTCGGTGAAGGGGCGCGCCACGATCCATGACAAGGATATTCTGATCTATTGCATCAGTCAGATCATGGCGGGGCTGAATGCCGGGCGCGAGGTCAGCCGCACGGTGCAGCTGAAGGCGCATGACCTGCTGGTGGCCACAAGGCGTGACACGGGCGGTGACAGTTATCTGCGGCTGCGCGAGGCTTTCGAGCGGCTGGCAGGCACCCGGATCACCACCAATATCGCCACCGGCGGCATCGAGGCCACCAGTGGCTTCGGCCTGATCGAAAGCTGGGAGATCCTGCGCAAGACCAGGGGTGGGCGGATGATCTCGGTCATGGTCACGCTGTCGGATTGGCTGTTCCGCTCGGTGCTGGCGCGTTCGGTGCTGACGCTGAGCCGGGATTACTTTGCCCTGCGCAAGCCGCTGGAACGCCGGGTCTACGAGCTGGCGCGCAAACATTGCGGGCGGCAGCCGGAATGGAAGATTTCCGTCTCTGTGCTGCATAAAAAGGCGGGGTCTGCGGCACCGGTGCGGGTGTTTCGCGCCGCGATCCGCAAGATGATCGAAGAGGCGCAGCTGCCCGATTACCTCATGAGCGAGGAGCCGGGCGATGTGATCCGCTTTGCCCGGATCGGGGTGATCGAGGAGGAGGCCTTCGCCCCTGCCCTGCCGGGCTTTGACCCCGAGGTGCTGGATGCGGCGCGGGCCCTGGCGCCGGGCGCCGATGTCTATGCACTGGAGGCCGAATGGCGCGCCTGGTGGGTGCAGACCGGTCGCCCGCGGCTCTCCGTGCCGGAACGCGCGTTCCTCGCCTGGGTGAAGACGCGCAAAGGTTAACGGGGCGGGCGGGCCGGTCAGGCTTTGTCAGCCGCTTGCAGCAAGGATCGGCGCGATATTCCCGTGATCGCAGGATGCCGAACCCATGCCCGATACTTCGCCCAATCTTGCCCTGCCCTATCTGCTGCCGGCGCAGGCCCAGAAACATGTGACCCATAATGAGGCTCTGCAACGGCTGGATGCGGTCACGCAGCTGGTGGTCGAGGCCTTCGCTGCCACCACCCCGCCGGGCAGCCCCGGTATCGGGCTGGTCTGGGGGGTCGGGGCCGGGGCCACGGGTGATTGGGCGGGCAAGGCCGGCAAGCTGGCGCTGCGCGTCGCGGGCGGCTGGATCTTCCTCGATCCGCTGGAAGGATGGCGCGCCTGGGGCCGTGCAGAGACGCAATTGCGGGTCTGGCGTGGCGCCTCCTGGCAGGTGCTGCCGCTGGAGAACCTCTCGGGCCTTGGCATTGCCACCACCTCGGATGCCACCAACCGGCTGTCGGTCGTCGCGCCCGCCTCGCTGTTCAGCCATGATGGCGCGGGCCATCAGATGAAGCTGAACAAGGCCGACGCCGCCCAGACGGCCTCCTTGCTGTATCAAAGCAACTGGAGCGGCCGGGCCGAAATGGGCCTTGCAGGGACGGATGATTTCTCGATCAAGGTCAGCGCCGATGGCAGCGCCTGGACCACCGCGCTCAGTATTGCGCAGGCGACGGGGGTGGTATCCCTGCCCGCCGGGGCGATGCTGGGCGGGGCTGTGCCCTATACCCGCAGCAATGTGCTGGGCACCGTGACCCAAAGCGCGGGCGTGCCGACGGGGGCGCTCATGCAGCGCAGCTCCAACTCGAATGGCCTCTATGTGCGCTTTGCCGATGGCACGCAGATTTGCAGCCACAGCCTGACGGCCTCGACCACGGCCGCGGTGACCTGGACCTATCCGGCCATTTTTGCTGCCGCCCCGACGGTGACCGGCACGGCCCAAGCCACGGTTCTCTCCTGTGTCATGCTGGACGCCTTGCCGACGACCACGGCAGCAACGCTGTCGGCGCGCGACAAGGCCGATGCGCGCCGCGCCGATGTGATGCGCCTGACCGCGATCGGGCGCTGGTTCTGATCACAGCAGGGCGGCCAGGTATTTGCCATAGGCCGTCTTGCCGAACAGCCGGGCGCGCTCGGCCAGTTGCTCGGGGGTGATCCAGCCTTGATGGAAGGCGATCTCTTCCGGGCTGCCGACCTGCTGGCCCTGTCGCTCGGTCAGGGTGCGCACGAAATTCCCGGCATCCAGCAGGCTGGCATGGGTGCCGGTATCCAGCCAGGCAAAGCCGCGCCCCATCTGTTCCACCGACAGGGCGCCTTCTGCCAGATACATTTCCAGCAGGGTGACGATTTCCAGCTCGCCGCGCGGCGAGGGTTGCACGGCGCGGGCGCGTTCGGGCGCGGTGCCATCAAGGAAATAGAGCCCCGTCACCGCATAGTTCGAGGGCGGAACCTCGGGCTTTTCGATGATGCGGCTGACCTTGCCACTGGCATCAAAGCCCACCACGCCATAGCGCTCCGGGTCGGCCACCCGATAGCCGAACACCGTGCCGCCGGTGCGGCGGGCATCGGCGCTGTCCAGCAGATCGGGCAGGCCATGGCCGAAAAAGATATTGTCGCCCAGCACCATGGCAGAGGGCGCGCCATTCAGGAAATCTTCGGCCAGCAGATAGGCCTGCGCCAGCCCGTCGGGCGAGGGCTGGGTGATATAGCTGAGGCTCAGGCCCCATTGGCTGCCATCGCCCAGCGTGCGGCGGAACTGGTCTTGATCCTGCGGTGTCGTGATCAGCGCGATTTCGCGGATGCCCGAGAGCATCAGCACCGAGAGCGGATAATAGATCATCGGCTTGTCATAGATCGGCAGCAGCTGTTTCGAGATGCCGATGGTGATCGGGTAAAGCCGCGTGCCAGAGCCGCCGGCCAGAATGATCCCTTTGCGCTGCATCTCAGGCCCCTTTCAATTCTGCGATCACACGGGCCAGGGCGGCCCGCCAATCCGGTTGTGCAATGCCGAAATCGGCCGCCAGGGCGCTGCAATCGAGCCGGGAATTCAGCGGCCGCTGCGCCGGGGTCGGGTAGGCCGAGCTGGGAATGTCTTCGACCGTGACCGCTCGCCCGGCCTGCGCAAATGTTTCGCGCGCGAAACCGGCCCAGCTGGTTTCCGGGGCGCCCGAAAAATGATGCGTGCCACCCACCGCGCCGTCGCGCAGGCTGCGCGCCAGCGTCAGGCAGGCGGTTGCGATGGCGTCAGCCGGGGTGGGCCCGCCGATCTGGTCGGCCACCACGCGCAAGGCCGGGCGCTCTGCCCCCAGCCGCAGCATGGTTTTCACGAAATTCGCGCCATGGGCCGAAAACACCCAGGAGGTGCGCAGGATCACATGGCGCGCGCCGCTGGCCCGCACAGCGGCTTCGCCCGCCAGCTTGCTGCGGCCATAGGCGCCCAAAGGGGCCGTCGGATCGCCGGGGCGGAAGGGCAGGGTGCCCGCGCCATCGAACACATAATCGGTGGAGATCTGGATCAAGGGCGCCGCCAGATCGGCGCAGGCCCGGGCCATGGCGCCGGGGGCCACGCCATTCACCACCGTGGCGGCCTCTTCCTCGGTCTCGGCGCGGTCAACGGCGGTCCATGCGGCGGCGTTGATCACGGCCTCGGGCCGATGCGCCCGGATTGCGGCGGCGCAGGCGGCAGGATCGGAGAGATCTGCCTGATCCCGCCCCAGAAACACCGCCTCCGGCGCGGCCCGTGCCAACTCGCGCGCCACTTGCCCGCTTTGCCCGAAAACCAGCAGTTTCATCCCCGCCTCCACAAAATCGCCGCCCAGATCCAGATTGCCAGCTCGGCCCCGAAGCTCCAGTGCAGCAGGAACGAGGCGATCCAATGGCCATGATCCGGCGGCACGGTGATCAGGCTGAACAGGTGGTCGCTGAAGGGCGCGCCCCACAGGATGCCGCCGCCGATCGTATCCAGCACCAGATGCAGCAGGATCACCGCAAAGAACAGCAGCGCTGTCGCCCGCCAGCGGCTGCGCCAGAGAAAGGGCAGGGTGATCGCCGCAACCGCCGCCCAGAAGGCCGGAATATGCACCCAGTAGCGATGATGATGCACGCTGCCATGATCGACCAGATGAAACCAGAACATGTCCAAATCCGGCAGCACCGAGGCCACCAGCGCCACCGGCATCGCCGCCGGGATCGTCCAGCGCCGCCCCGCCAGCCGTCCCGCGATGAAGCCCGAGGGCAGATGCGCCGTCAGCATTTCAGGCCTTGCCCAGCCGCTGACCCACGCCCTGCCGGGCCTGAAGCGGGCGCCACCAGGCCTCGTTCGTCAGATACCAGGCCACGGTGCGGGCCAGCCCTTCCTCCACGGTGACCGAGGGGCGCCAGCCCAGCTCCTCGCGAATGCGTGTCGGATCAATGGCATAGCGGGCATCATGGCCGGGGCGGTCGGTCACGAAGGTGATCTGATCGGCATAGCTGCCAGATGCCTTGGGGCGCTGCGCATCCAGAATGGCGCAAAGCATGCGGACCAGTTCAAGGTTCGTGCGCTCATTCTCGCCGCCGATATTGTAGCTGCGGCCCAGCTCGCCCTTTTCCACCACCAAAAGCAGCGCATCGGCGTGATCTTCGACAAACAGCCAGTCGCGGATGTTCGAGCCGTCGCCATAGATCGGCAGCGGCTTGCCCGCGAGGGCATTGAGGATGATCACCGGGATCAGCTTTTCAGGGAAGTGATAGGGCCCGTAATTGTTGGAGCAATTGGTCAGCACCACCGGCAGCCCGTAAGTTTCGTGCCAGGCCCGCACCAGATGGTCGCTGGCCGCCTTGCTGGCCGAATAGGGGCTGCGCGGATCATAGGGTGTGGTTTCGGTGAATTTCACCGACGGGTCGGCAGGGAGCGAACCGAACACTTCATCGGTGCTGATGTGATGGAAGCGGAAGCCCTCGGGGCGGCCTGCGCCCTGCCAATAGACCCGCGCGGCCTCCAGCATGTTATAGGTGCCGGTGATATTGGTTTCGACAAAATCGCCCGGCCCGTCGATCGAGCGATCCACATGGCTTTCCGCCGCCAGATGCATCACCGCATCGGGGCAATGGGTCGCAAACACCCGGTCCAGCGCGGCGCGGTCGCGAATATCGACCTGCTCGAAGGCATAGGCCGGGCTTTGCGCCACGCCCGCCACATTTTCCAGGCAGGCGGCATAGGTCAGGCAATCGACATTGACCACCTCATGCCCGCGCGCCACGGCCAGCCGCACCACCGCCGAGCCGATGAAGCCCGCGCCCCCGGTCACCAGAAGTTTCATGCGGCACCCTCATAGGTGAACGGGCTGTCAAAGGCGGAGAGCGGCGGGGCGGCGGCATCCTTGGCCGACAGGACCGGCTGTGCGCCGTTCAGGCCCCAATCAATGCCAACCGAATCCCAGGCCACCGCGCCATCGCAATCGGGGGCATAGGTATCGGTGCATTTATATTGCACCTCGCAATCGGCGGTCAGGGTCAGGAACCCGTGCAGAAACCCTTTCGGCACCAGCAATTGCCGGCCATTCTCGGCCGAAAGCTCCACCCCCACCCAATGCCCATAGGCGGGCGAGCCCTTGCGGATATCCACCGCCACATCCCAGATGGCCCCGCGGGTGCAGCGCACCAGCTTGTCCTGCGCGCGCGGCGGGCGCTGGAAATGCAGCCCCCGCAGCGTGCCCTTCTCGGCGGAAAACGAATGGTTATCCTGCACGAAGGCCAGATCCAGCCCGGCCTCCGCCATGCGCGCCGCATTCCAGGTTTCCGAAAACCAGCCGCGCGCATCGCCAAAGCGGGGTGGCGTGAGGATCTGCACGCCGGGCAGGGCGGTGGGATCAAGCTGCATTCAGGTCTCCGTCATCAAAAGCATCGCCTGAAAGGCGCTTTACTCGTTGAGAATGTTCAGATGATGGCGGCGCACCAGCAAAAGCCCCATCGCCAGCAGCGCCAGCGCCACGCCAAAGGCATAGGCCGGGCTGACATAAGAGGAATCATACATCGGATAGAAGCCCGCCCGCATGGCGCCCACCACATGCAACAGCGGGTTCCACCACAGGATTTCCTGCACATGGCTTGGCATGTCGCGATAGAGCAGCAATATCCCCGAGGCGAGGAAGATCGGCCGGGTGATGATGCTCCAGATCATGTCCCAGGCCGGGAACAGCCCGTCCAGCGCGCAATTCATCACCCCCATGCCGAAACCAAGCGCCGCCGCCATGGCCAGCGCGGTGACAATGGCGCCCACATCGACGAAGGTCCGGGTCTCGGTGAAGGCCATGATGCTGCCCAGCACGATCCCCGTCACGACCAGCTTGGTCAGCAGGTTCAGCAAGAACCGTGCCAGCAGCGCATCTATCCAGCGCACGGCCGGATAGGCCAGCAATGCCTTGGAATAGCGCAGCGCGCGCGAGATAGTGGTATCCAGCTCCATGAATTGATTGAAGGGCAGCATCCCGGTGGCGTAAAACAACAAGAAGCTGTTGCCCAGCGGCGGGGTGCGCAGCACGAGGCTGAAGCCAAGCGCCATGATTGCAATGCCCCCCATCGGCACCAGCAAAGCCCAGATATACCCCCCCGGCGAGCGGCCATAGCGAGAGGACATCTCGCGCAGCATCAGCGCGGCGATGGTGCTGAGGCTGGCTTGCAGGTCGTGGCGCAGCCCGGTGCGCAATTTGGCGGCCGGGGGCGGGAAAGACCCAGGGAGGTCTGGCTGTCTGTCAGGGCCAGCGTCAACCGTGCCGGGAACGTGAGACATGTGATCCTGCGAGCCGCTGGTGTTTGTGACGGCCATTATGTAGAACAACGTCCAAGAGATCAAACCGCATCATGTCCGGGGCGCACAAGGCTTTGCAGGATAACAAGAACCTTCCCGAAGCCGGCTCTGTGGAAACGCAGGTTTCCGAAGGGGATGCCGGGCTGGTCGCAGCGGCAGCCGCCGACACCGGTGCAGGCGGGGTCGCTGCCAGAGGATCCAAGGCCACGCCGCGCCGCGCCGCGGCCAAGCGCGCCCGCGCCGAAGCCGCGATTTCCCCCCGCGCCGCGCTGCTGGCCGAGCAGATCCGCGCGGGCGAAATCACCGGGCTGGAACAGATCCCCGACGAGGTGCAGGCCACTCCTCCGGCCTGGCCGCCCGCCGGGCCGGCGCGCTTGCGCCCGCGCCATCGCGGCGTGCTTTTCAGCTTTGTGCTGGTCGTGCTTTTGCCGCTGCTATGCGGTGTGGCTTACCTGTTCGGCGTGGCCCAGGACCAGTATGCCTCGACCGTGGGCTTTACCGTGCGCCGCGAGGAAGGGGCCGCCGGTCCCAGCCAGGTTCTGGGGGGCTTGGCGCAGTTTGCGGGCGTCTCCAGCTCTTCCGAGGCGGATATCCTCTATCAGTTCATCCAGAGTCAGGAAGTCGTGGCGCTGATCGACGAGCGCATCGGCCTGGGCAATCTCTATTCGCCCCATTGGCCCAATGACCCGCTGATGGCGCTGTGGCCCGATCCCAGCATCGAGGAGCTGCACCGCTACTGGCAGCGGATGGTGCGGATTTCCTATGACCAAAGCACCCAGCTGCTGGAACTGCGGGTGCTGGCTTTCGATCCGACCGATGCGCAGCGCATCGCGCAGGAGATCGTGCTGGCCAGCCAGAGCCGCATCAACGACCTGAACACCCGCGCCCGCGCGGATCTCATGCGCTATGCCAATGAGGATCTGGACACGGCGATCGCCCGGCTGAAAGCCGCGCGCGAGGCGCTCAGCCGTTTTCGCACCCGGACCCAGATCGTCGATCCCGCCGCCGATATCCAGGGCCGCATGGGCGTGCTGAACAACCTTCAGCAGCAGCTGGCCCAGGCCCTGATCGACAATGATCTGGTCTTGGGCACCACGCAGGATGGCGACCCGCGGCGCCAGCAGGCGGCGCGCCGCATCGAGGTGATCCGCGACCGCATCGCCGCCGAGCGCGAGACCTTCGCCTCCACCACCGGCACCCAGATCGAGGGCGAGAATTACCCTGCCCTGATCGCCGAATTCGAAAGCCTCAACGTCGATCTGCAATTCGCCGAGGAAACCTATCGCGCCGCGCTGGCCGGTGTGGATGTCGCGCGTGCCAATGCCTCGCGCCAGTCGCTGTATCTGGCCGCCTATATCACGCCCACCCTGCCACAGACCGCCGAATATCCGCAGCGCTTCATCCTGTCGGGTGTCCTTGCGCTGTTTCTGGTGCTGGTGTGGTCTGTTGCGGCGCTGATCTATTACAGTGCCCGCGACCGCAACTGACCGGAGCGGCGCGAGATGATCCGGTTTGAAAATCTCTGCAAGAGTTTCAGCATCGGCCAGGGCCGCAAGGTGATTGTCGACAATCTGACCCTCACCCTGCCCAGCGGCAAGTCGCTGGCCTTGCTGGGGCGCAATGGTGCGGGCAAATCGACGCTGTTGCAGATGGTGGCGGGAACCTTGCGCCCCGATAGCGGGCGGATCGTGTCGGACGGGCGGATCAGCTGGCCTGTCGGGCTTGGCGGTTCGTTGCACCGCGAGCTGACCGGCGCGCAGAATGTGCGCTTTCTGGCGCGGGTTTACGGTGTGGATACCGACGAGCTGACCGCTTTTGTCGAGGATTTCTGCGAGCTTGGCCCGCATTTCAACGCGCCGGTGCGCAGCTATTCTTCGGGGATGCGCTCGCGCCTGGCCTTTGGTGCCTCGATGGGCATTCCGTTTGACACCTATCTGGTGGATGAGGTGACCGCCGTGGGCGATGCCAAATTCCGCCGCAAAAGCCGCGCCATTTTCCGCGAACGGATGCAAACCGCCGCCGGGCTCTTTGTCACGCATGATCTTGGCACCCTGCGCGACTATTGCGAGGCGGGCCTGTTATTGGAGCGCGGGCGGCTTTACTACTTCTCCGATCTCGAAGAGGCCGTCGCCGTCCACAAGGCGCTCATGGAGTGAGAGACCTGTGACGGCGACGGCCATACCCATCAAAAGGATAAGCGATGCAAGAGGCTGGTAAGGGAACCGTGCTGGTCACCGGGGGCGCGGGCTATATCGGCGCGCATGCCTGCAAGGTTCTGGCCCGGGCGGGGTTCACGCCGGTGGCCTTCGACAATCTGAACACCGGCTGGGAAGAGGCGGTGAAATTCGGCCCCTTCTTCAAGGGCGACCTGATGAACCGCGCCGAGGTGGATGCGGCCTTCGCGCAATACCGCCCCGTTGCCGTGCTGCATTTCGCGGCGCTGAGCCTTGTCGGCGAAAGCATGACGGACCCCGGCAAATACTGGCGGGTGAATGTGATGGGGGCGCTGAACCTGATCGAGGGGGCCCTCGCGGCGGGCTGCAAGAATTTCGTCTTCTCCTCCACCTGCGCCACCTATGGCGATCAGGATGGTGTGCTGCTGGACGAGACCTCGGTGCAGCGCCCGATCAACTCCTATGGCGCCTCCAAACGCGCCATCGAGGATATGCTGGCCAATTTCGGCGCCAGCCACGGGCTGAACCACGTGATCTTCCGCTATTTCAACGTCGCGGGCTGCGACCCCGAGGGCGAGGTGGGCGAACAGCATGTGCCCGAAACCCACCTGATCCCGCTGATGCTGGATGCGGTGGCGGGCAAGCGCCCGGCGCTGACGGTGTTCGGCTCGGATTACCCCACGCGCGATGGCACCTGCGTGCGCGACTATGTGCATGTGATGGATCTGGTGGCGGCGCATGTGCTGGGGTTGCAATGGCTGCTCGACGGCAAGGGCAACCGGGTGTTCAACCTCGGCACCGGTTCGGGCTTTACCGTGCGCGAGGTGATCGAGGCCTCGCGGGCGGTCACCAACCGCGAAGTGCCGATCACCGAGGGCGCGCGCCGCGCGGGCGATGCGGTGGCGCTGGTTTCGGGCTCGGAGCGCGCGGTGCAGGAACTGGGCTGGAGGCCGGCCCATTCCACCCTGCCACAGATGATCCGCGATGCCTGGGCCTGGGCGCAGGGGCCGGGCTTCTCCAAATAGGTGCAAAGGCTGAAAGGGCGGGGCGATTCCCCGCCCTTTTGCGTGCCGCGCGGCCGGATTCGCCGCCGATCGCACCAGATTCGGCCTGGCTCTGTGGATAACCCGCCGATTCCGCGCCGTTCTGCGCCAGAGCGGCATGCCCGACGCTTTCACCCCCTGCCTGCGGCTTGGGCAAGACCCTAGTAAAACAAGGGAATGTGACGGTCTGATTGCAGAAAATCGCGGCGGGCTGCATTTTTTCTCTTGCGGGTTTCCGCACCTGGGCCTAGAAGCCGCTTCACCGAGACGATGAAGCGGGGACGCGGAAGCGGATTGGTTCTGGAGATGAGGTTGGCGGCGCGCCAAGGATGGCGCGGTGCTGGTTTTTTGTCTGGATGCTCTTTGACATTGATGGAAATCTGAAGAGATATGTGGGCGGTTTGGTCGTTTCGGCGATTGG
>NZ_JAEULU010000247.1 GCF_016792925.1 Gemmobacter sp. | reverse complement strand
CCAATCGCCGAAACGACCAAACCGCCCACATATCTCTTCAGATTTCCATCAATGTCAAAGAGCATCCAGACAAAAAACCAGCACCGCGCCATCCTTGGCGCGCCGCCAACCTCATCTCCAGAACCAATCCGCTTCCGCGTCGCCGCTGCATCGTCTCGGTGAGCGGTTATCTAGGGAAAGCCGCCGGGAGCTGCAAGAGGAAAAATCACCGAACTGCAAAGTTTTCGTCATGCGCCCGTCGCAATGCCTTGTTTTGCTGGCGCCGCCTGTTTTCCGGGCAGTGCCGCTGAGGCCCGCACACAAGAGGCGCCCCCGGGAAAATGCCACCCGCCCCTCCGTTCCGCCCGAATCGTGGCTGAAAAGGTCGCATCCGGCGGGCGCGGCTTCGTGAAGATGATTGCCAGAACAGCGCTAACATGGCTAGATTCTGGCCAGTATCTTTCCTCAGGAGTAAGAAAATGGGATTCAAGGAAGCAATTGAAACGGTTCTGAAGCAGAAATACGCGACCTTCTCGGGCCGCGCCTCGCGGTCGGAATATTGGTGGTTCGTTCTGTTCATCATGATCGTGGCCCTCGTCCTCAGTGGCATCATGATGATGGGCATGGACTTCACCACCGGCGAGATGGGCACCTTGGCGAAGCTCGCCGCTGGTCTGCTGGTCATCTTCTATCTGGGTGTTCTCATCCCTTCGATCGCCGTGGCCGTGCGTCGCCTGCATGATCGCAACATGTCGGGCTGGTGGTATCTGGGCTTCATCGCGCTCAGCTTCATTCCCTTGGTGGGCTTTGTCGCCTCCATTGCCATGCTGGTCATCTTCTGCCTGAAGGGCACCGATGGCGACAACCGCTTTGGCCCCGATCCGCTGCGCCCCGGCGCGCGCGCCGACATCTTTGCCTGATACGGGAAGGCCCGGCCCCAGGTCGACCCCTGGGCCGGGCCTTGCCATGTGACCTTGCGGTTGATCTGCGCCCCCGGCTACAAGCCTTGCAGATTAACGGCAAATGTTGTGAGGGTGACGATGGAATTTGGACAGGCTGTCCGCAAATGCATGATTGAAAAGTATTACCCCTTGATCGAAGGCCGCGCCGCGCGGTCAGAGTTCTGGTGGTTCATGCTGTTCTACATTCTGGTCATTGTGGGCTTCATGATCGTTCTGGGCCTGCTGGCTGCGCTGGTCATGATCCCCCTCAGCCTGAATGGCGGCACCACGGATGCGGCGGTGCTTGCCTCTTTCGTTCCGCTGGCCCTCCTCTTCATGGTGATGCCGCTGCTGTATTTCATGGTGCCACCGGCTGTCGCCGTCACCATCCGCCGCCTGCATGATCGCAACATCTCGGGCTGGTGGTATCTTGGCTTCACCGTCGCCTCGATGATTCCGGGCGTCAATCTGCTCGTCATGCTGGCCATGTTCATTCTGATGCTGCTGCCCGGCACCCAAGGTGACAACCGCTTTGGCGGTGATCCGCGCGCGCCGCAGGGCAACATCTTTTCATGAGGTCAGGGCTGGCTCTCGCGCTTTGGCTGCTGGCCCTGCCCGCCTTCGGGCAGGATCAGTTCCGCATCGAGGCCGATGCCGCCCCGCCCCGGGGCGCGCAAGCGGCCGAGGTGCAGGCCACGGCCCGCGCCGAGGGGGCGCAGACCGGCATGACCTATGCCGAGACGCTCAGCGGTGATCTCTCTGCCGGTCGCTCGCGCGAGATGATGCCGCAGACCCGCAACGCCGAGCCCGCGCGCCTGCCCGCCTCCGGCCCGGTTTCCACCGTCTTCGTCCTCCTGCTGCTGGTCGGGCTGCTGGCGCTGTGGCTGCGCTATGGCGGGGCCGGGGCCTTGTTGTCGCGCGCACCCGAGGCGCAGAAGAAACCCGCGCAGGCCCCCGAGGCCTGGAATATCAGCGCCGAGGATCAGGCGGGCGATCCGCGCAACCTGATCGACCAGATCGCCGCCATGCCTGACCGCTCTGCCGCGCTGGTGCGGCTCTTGCGCCATTGCCTGCTGACTGCGGCAACCGAGACCGACACCCGCCTGGCCCGCGCCGATACCGAGCGCAGCGCCTTCCGCCGCCTGCCCGGTGGCTGGCGGCAGCAGGGCGCCTTGCAGGCGATCCTGCGCCGGGCCGAGCTGGCGCATTACGGTGGCCGCCCGGTCACGGACAGCCAGTTTGCCGAGGCTATCGCCGCCGGGCGCAGCATCCTGACCGGCAAGGGGGCCGCCCATGCGTAACCTGCCGCTGTTCATCGTGGTGGTGCTGATCCTGGCCCGTCTGGGCGGCGTCTTTCTTCTGGGGGGCACGGGGGCCGACCGGCGGCTGGATGCCTCGGTCATCGGCTTTGATGCGCTGGAACCTTGGCTGGAGGCGCAGGGCCTGAACGTCGAACGCTCCAATCCGCGCATCCGGCCCAATATCGAAGACCTGTCGATGCGCCTCCTGCCGCTTTACGATACGGATCTGGAGAGTGCCGCGACCAAGCCCGCCGATGCCCGCGCCGCCTTTTATGCCAGCGATCTGCGCGATCTGAGCCGGGAGGACATCGAGGGGCGGCTCTATGATATGGACGCGCTGGTGATCTTGCCGAAATGGGTGGCAGGCACCGCCGTTTCCAATGTCGCCCATGAAAGCGCCCTGATCCCGCAGGCGAACCTGCACCGCCTCACCCGCCAGTTGCGCCTTGGCGGGCTGAAACTGCGGCGCCACGGGGCGCGCTTCCTCACCTTCGACAGCGAATTTGGCCGCATCGCCCTGTTTCAGGCCCAGCTTTTTGATCCGGCCTCGATCCCTGATATCTGCACCCCGGACCTTGTTCTGCCCGAAGGTGTCTTGATGGTCTCCTGCACCTTCCCAGATTCGGAACTGGTCACCATGGTGCTGTCAGACCCCGATCTGATGAACAATCACGGGCTGACCGTGGCGGATAATGCCGCCGTGCTGGTTGGCCTGATCAGAACTTGGGTCGGTGCGGAAACCACGGCCGATCACCCGCGCCTCTATCTCGATCTGTCCGGCGAAAACCTCGCGCAATGGTATGATTACGAGGACGAGGCGCAAGATTACGAGCGCAGCGGCGAAGACCTCGCGCGCTTTTTCCAGCCGCCTTTCACCGCGCTTTGGGCCATGCTGCTGATCGTGCTGGGCGTGGCCTTCTGGCGCGGGGCGCTGCGCTTTGGGCCGCTGACCCCGCCCGCCGATGATACGCCCGAACAATCAAAATCCGCCGCCATCGCCAGCAATGCGCGCCTGTTGCGCATCGCGGGCCATGATGGCCGCATGGCGGCGGAATATGTGCAGGCCAGCCTGCATGATCTCGCGATTGCCACCTTTGGCCGCGCCGCCGGGCTTGGCCCCGCCGGGCAGGCGCGGCTGATGGCCCATCTGGCCCGCCGCGATGCCCCCGCCACCCACAGCCTGCAAGCGCTGGTCGGCCGGCTCACCGATCCCGCCCTCGCCCTGCCCCCGGCCGAGCTGCGCCGCAGCCTTGAAACCTTCCGCTCTCTTCTGGAGAAACTGACCCATGCCTGACCACGCCCCGACGCCGCTCACCCTTGAGGGCTTTCAGCAGCTGGCCGAGGCCCTCCGGGCCGAAATCCGTCAGGTCATCGCCGGGCAGGATGCGCTGATCGACATGCTGATGGTCTCGGTGTTCGCGCGCGGCCATTGCCTGCTGGAAGGCCCGCCCGGCACCGCGAAAACCCTGCTGGCGCAATCGCTGTCGCAGGTCTCCACCCTCGCCTTTGGGCGCGTGCAATTCACCCCCGACCTGATGCCCGGCGATGTGCTGGGGGTGAACCTGTTCAACTTCCAGACCAATGAGTTTCGCCTGACGCGGGGCCCGATCTTCACCGACATCCTGCTGGCCGACGAGATCAACCGCGCGCCGCCCAAAACCCAGTCGGCGCTGTTGCAGGCCATGAACGAGCGCGAGGTGACGATTGACGGCACCACGCATCCGCTGGGGGCCGAGTTCTTCGTGATCGCCACCCAGAACCCGATCGAGCAGCACGGCACCTATCCGCTGCCCGAGGCGCAGCTGGACCGCTTCCTGTTCAAACTGCTGGTCGATTTCCCGGATCGCGAGGCCGAGATCGCCATTCTCTCGCGCCCCCGCACCCATGCCACGCTGGCGCAGGTGATGACCCGTGCGCAATTGCAGGCGGGCCATGCCCTGATCGACGCGATCCGGCTGGAGGACAGCATCACCCGCTATATCGTCGATCTGGTGCGCGCGACGCGCAGCGATGGCGAGGTGCTGCACGGCGCCTCCACCCGCGCCGCTGCCGCGCTGGCCGGGGCGGTGCGCGCCCGCGCCGCGCTGGAGGGCCGCGATTACGCCCTGCCCGATGATGTGCAAACCCTGTTCCTGCCCGCCATGCGCCATCGCATCGTGCTGGGCCCCAGCGCCGAGATCGAGGGCCGCACCCCCGATGATGTGCTGACCGCCATCCTCAACCGGCAGGACGCGCCGCGCTGATGCGCCCCTCGCGCAACATGCTGGCGCTGGTGCTGGTGCTGGCGGCGGTGACCGTCACGCTGGTCATGCTGGAGCCGGGACAGACCACCGTGCTGGCGCTGCCTTGGGTCGGGCTGCTGGCGCTGGCGCTGGTCGACCTCATGCTGACCATCCCGCCGCGCGGCCTCAGCGCTGCGGTGGATGTGGCGAACAGGGGCTTCACCGGCCAGTCGCTGCCGCTGGCGCTGACCGTCACCGGCAAGCGCCTGCCCGCCACGCTGGAATGGCGGCTGACCCATGGCGCCGGCTTGGGCACCGATCCCGGCCCGCCCGCCGCCCTGCCGCCGGGCGCGCAGCCAAAACTGTACATCCCGCTCTCTTTACGCGACCGGGGTGTACACGCCATTACCCATCTGGCCCTGCGCTACCCCTCGCGCTTTGGCCTGTTCGAGATGCTGCCGGGCTGGCCGCTGGATCTTTCGGTCACCGCCTATCCCGATATTTCGCCCATCCTCTCTGGTGCCATTCAGGCGCAGATGCTGCCGCTGACCGATGGCGCCCGCGCCAGCAAGCTGCGCGGCGAGGGGTCCGAGTTCCACCAGCTGCGCGATTACATCGCCGGGATGGACCCGCGCAGCATCGACTGGAAGCGCTCTGCCCGCGTCAACCGCTTGATTTCACGAGAAACTCGGGTCGAGCGGAACCATCAGATCATCCTGTGTCTGGATACCGGGCATCTGATGGGCGAGCGTCTGGGCCTGCTCACCAAGCTCGATCACGCCATGCACGCCGCCCTTGCGCTGACATGGGCGGGGGGTCTCGCGGGCGATAATGTGGGCTTTTACAGCTTTGGCCCGCGCCCGCATGCCTTTCTGCCGCCCCGGCCCGGTCGCGCCGCCTTTGGCCATATACAGGGGGCTTGCACCACACTGCCCCAAGATGTTGATGAAACCAACCACACGCTTGGCCTCACCGTGCTGAACAGCAAGCTCAAGCGGCGCTCGCTCGTCGTGGTGTTCTCCGATTTCGTCGACAGCACTTCGGCCGAGCTGCTGGTGGAAAATCTGGCGGTGATGCAGCGCCAACACCTTGTTCTCTATGTCACTTTGCGCGACCCGGCGATCACCGCCCTGATGCGCCCCGCCCATGCCGGGCTGGATGAGGTGGCCGAGGCCGTCGCCGCCGCCCGCATCCTGCAAGAACGCCAGGCCGTGCTGGACCGCCTGAACCGGCTGGGCATCCTCTGCCTCGACACCGCGCCTGACCGTCTGGGGCCAGACCTCATCTCGCGTTATATCGAGATCAAGGCGAAGGAGATGCTATGACGAACGCCGCGCCCTCGCTGGATCAGATCCGCTCCGCCCGCTTCCGCACCGAGCGCGAAGCCGGATGGAAGCGGCTGGATGCGCTGGTTTTACAGGCTGAAAACAATGGCTTGCACCGGCTGGGCTATGATGAGGCGCAAGAGCTTGCCAGCCTCTACCGGCAGGCGATGAACGCGCTTTCGGTGGCGCGGGCCATCTCGATGGACCGGGCCTTGCTCTCCTATCTCGATGCGCTTTGCGCCCGGGCCTATCTGGTGGTCTATGCCCCGCAGGAAAGCCTGCGCGGGCTGTTCGCCCGGCTGATCACCCATGGCATCCCGCAGGCCGTGCGCCGCTCCAGCCCGGCGCTGCTGATCGGCTTTGTCGCCATGTTGCTGGGCATCCTGTTGGGGGCGGCGCTGTATGATCTGGACAAAAGCTGGTTTTATACCTTTGTTCCCGGGGAGTTGGCCTCGGGTCGCACGCCCGAGGCCAGCGCCGATTATCTGCGCTCGACCCTGTTCGACGGCGGGCAGGACAGCCATGACGAGCTGGGCGGCTTTGCCACTTTCCTGTTCTCGCACAATACGCAAGTTGCCATTCTGACCTTCGCGCTTGGCATCTTCGTCACCCTGCCCAGTTTCGTGCTGACCTTCTATAACGGCTTGATTCTGGGCGCTTTCTGGAAGGTCTTTGACGAAAAGGGCCTTGCCTATGAGATCACCGGCTGGCTCTCCATCCATGGCGTGACCGAGATGGCGGCCTTTTGCATCGCCTGTGCCGGCGGGGCGCAGCTGGGTTTGGCGGTGCTGCTGCCGGGGGCGGTGACGCGCCGCGAGGCGCTG
This sequence comes from Gemmobacter sp., assembly GCF_016792925.1. Classification (GTDB taxonomy): domain Bacteria; phylum Pseudomonadota; class Alphaproteobacteria; order Rhodobacterales; family Rhodobacteraceae; genus Gemmobacter. The sequence goes on along the minus strand of NZ_JAEULU010000247.1, from coordinate 9,623 downwards.
CGCCAACGCGGGCGCGATGCGGTCAAGCTGATGATCTTGGCCGGTTTGATGCTGATTTCCGCCGCCATTCTGGAGGGGTTCTTCCGCCAGACCGTGCAATCCACCGAGGCCCGGTTGGCAATCGGCTGGGGCATCGGGCTGGCCTGGGTGCTGTGGCTGACGCTTTCGGGCCGGGAGGCAGAGGCATGAAGGCCCATACCGCGACCAACCTACCCGCCTGGGAGGCCAAGGGCCTGCTGCGCCACACCCCGCCGGAAAGCGTGCCGCTGACCTTTCGCCTCTCCAGCCTCGGCGCGCGGTTCGGCGCGCAGATGCTGGACATCCTGATCACCTATGCCGGCGTGCTGATCCTTGCTATCGCATTGACATGGGTCGGTATTTTCAGCTGGGACGGGTTGATGGCCTTCTATGCGCTGGCCACCTTTTTCATGCGCATCCCCTATTACGTCCTGTCGGAGCTGGTCTGGAACGGCCGCACCTTGGGCAAGCGCATTCTGGGCGTGCGGGTCATCAGTCTGGATGGCCGCCGCCTGACGCCACATCAGATCGTGGCGCGCAACCTGATGAAAGAGGTCGAGGTCTTCCTGCCGATGGCCACGCTGTTCGGGGCGGCCAGCATGACATGGTGGCTGGCGCTGGTCTTGCTGGCATGGATGGGCGGCACCCTGCTGGTTCCGGTGTTTTCAAAGCTCAATCAACGGCTTGGCGACATGATCGCGGGCACGGTGGTGGTCGAGACGCCCAAGCCCCAGCTGCTGCCCGATCTGTCCACCCAAAGCGCCGCGCGGGGCTATGAATTCCGCCCCGAGCATCTGGGCATCTATGGCCGGTTTGAGTTGCAGACGCTGGAAACCATCCTGCGCGACCCGCCGAAAAACCCCGAGATGCGCAAGCGGGTCAGCGATGTGGCGCAGACCATCCGCCGTCGCATCGGCTATGACGAGGAGGTGCAGGCCAGCCGGGAATGGGATTTCCTGCTGGAATTCTACCGCCAGCAGCGCGAGTTTCTGGAAAGCCGCACCCTGTTTGGCGACACGCGCGAGAACAAGTTCCACACCGCCGCCGCCAAGCCGCCCGAACGCTGACCGGGCGCCAATCAGGCGCGGGTTGCGCGGCGGATCACAGCCGCGCCACCGCCCGCGCCACCCGATCCAGATGGCGGGCGCGGCTGTCAGCTGTCGTGAGGTCCATGCGGTAAAGCGCCAGAAAACGACGGCGGCCCAAGGGCTTGCACAGCACACCAAGGCTGCGCAACACCTGCCGCCGCCCGGTCGCCCCGGCCAGCCAATAGGCCAGCGGACCGGCGCCACAGGTTGTCAGCACCAGAAGGCCGCCAATCTGGCGCAACCCAGGCCGCAGCCGCACGCCGGGGCCATCGGGCAGGTGAAAGGCGATGCCCGGCAGCAAAACCCGGTCCATCCAGCCCTTCAGCATGGCCGGCAATCCGCCCCACCATGTCGGATGGATCAGCACCAGCCGGTCACACCACAAAAGATTTGCCGCATGCTCCGCAACGCCCGCGGCATTGCCCGGCACTTCGGCATAGCGCGCCAGATCGGGGCTGCGCAAAACCGGATCAAAGCCCTCGGCGTAAAGATCGGTCAGCCGGATCTCTGCCCCCTGCGCTGCCAGCACATCCAGCACCCGGTCACGGATCGCGGCGCAAAAACTGTGCGGCTCCGGGTGGCAGTAAAGAACCAATACCTTCAACACATTACCCTTTTCTGCGAAAAGGCCGGGCATGGCTTGCCCTTTTTCTGCGAAAAAGGCCGGGGTCTCCCCCGGCCTTCCTGTCACGCATCATGCCCGTCCGGATTGGCCTTGTTCCAGCGGATCGAGGACCAAAGCGCCACCCCGATCAGCGCCGCGCCGCCCAGCCCGGTGATGACCTCGGGAATGTGGAACAGGGTTTGCACATACATGATCACAGACAAGATCAGGATGGCATAGAAGGCGCCATGTTCCAGATAGCGGTATTCGGCCAGCGTGCCGCGCTCGACCAGCATGATGGTCATCGAACGCACATACATGGCGCCGATGCCGAGGCCTATGGCGATGACAAACAGGTTCTGGCTCAGCGCGAAGGCCCCGATCACCCCATCGAAGGAGAAGCTGGCATCCAGCACCTCCAGATAGAGGAAGGCGCCCAGACCGCCCTTGGCGGCGGCGCTGGCGGTTTCCTGCGATTTGTCCAGAAACCCGCCCAGAACCTCGACCAGCAGGAAGGTCAACAGGCCGTAAATGGCGGAATAGATGAACACATCGCGCTCGGCCCCTTCCAGCAGGCGCGAGAACAGCAGCGCCACAGACAGCACGAAGGCGATCTCGATGCCCTTCACGCTGGCATATTGCGAGATGCGGCTTTCCAGCCATTCGATCCAGTGGATGTCCTTGTCCTCATCCACGAAATAGCCAAGCGCCACCATCATCAGGAAGGTGCCGCCAAAGGCCGCGATCGGCAGATGGGCGTCCTGCATGATTTCGGCATAGCGGGCCGGTTCGGTGGCGGCCATCATCATGGCCGTCCAGGGCCCGACCTTGGCCGCGATGACCACGATCAGCAGCGGGAACACGATCCGCATCCCGAAGACGGCGATGATGATGCCCCAGGTCAGGAAGCGATGCTGCCAGACCGGCGTCATCTCTTTCAGCTTGTTGGCATTCACGATGGCATTGTCGAAGGACAGGCTGATCTCCAGCACGGCCAGAACGGCGCAGATGAAGAAGATGGTCAGCATCCCCGAGAAGGTGCCGGTGGTTTCCCAGCCCAGCCAGGCGCCAAGGGCAAGGCCGATCACGGTCGAGATGATGGCCCATTTCAGATAGGCGAACAGCGGCTTGGGCTGCGGTGCGGCGCTCAGGCTCATGCGCGGCCCCCTGCCATAGGGGAGACGGCGGCGCAGGGGCGGCCGATCAGCGGTTGGGTCATGGTGAATTCGATCCATCGGCGGTTTCAAACTCGCAGTGCCGACATCGCAGGAACGCCGATTTTCCTGCCAGAGGGGCCCGGTCACCGAGTGAGGCGCGACACGGAGTCGCGCTGTCTTGCGCTTTACTGCCGCAATGACGGTTTTGTCAATCTTGCTGAACAGCCGCGCCCTTTACAGCATGGCATCCGCGGCGAAAAGCGCCGCCTGCGTGCGGTTGCGCGCGCCCAGTTTCTGACAGACGGCGCGCACATGCATCTTGACCGTCACTTCGGAGATGTTCAGGTCGCCCGCGATTTCCTTGTTCAGCTTGCCCGCCCGGATCGCCCGCAGCACCTCGCGCTCGCGCCGGGTCAGGCTGGCGAGCGGCCCCGGCAGGTCAGAGCCCCGGCGCGACAGGTCCAGCCCTTCGGGCAGCCAGACCTCGCCCGCCAGCACCTGCCGCAAGGCCTGCGCGAGGATCTGCGCGGCGGTGCTTTTGGGGATGAAGCCCGAAAAGCCCTTTTCCAGCGCCTCGGCCACGGTGGCGGCCTTGGCCAGACCCGAGAACAGCACCACGGGCCGTTCCTGCGCCAGGGGGATCAGCGTGGCGGAATCGGTCAGGCCGGTGCAATCGGGCAAGACGAAGTCCAGCAGAACCAGATCATAGGGGCCAGAGCCCGCCAAGGCGGCCCGCGCCTCGGCCAGGGTGGCGGCGGTGTCGATGGCAAAGCCCTGCGCCGACAGATGCGCCGCCACAAGATCCCGCACCAGGGCATGATCATCCACCAGCAAAAGCCGGGTCGGGGTGGCCTCGCCCTGTGGGCCTTGCTCGTCTTGCTGCATCCGCCTTGCCCTGCTCCCTGAAGCTGCTGACCCGAACCGTGACTCCGGTCCGCGACAAGTGGATGATAGCACTATTCTGCGGCGCTGCCATCCTGCGGGCCGGTTGCGGTGGCCAGGGCCTGCGCCGCCTCCTCCCACAGGGCGGCCAGCGCGGCGGTGGCTTCGGGCGGGCAGGCGCCGGTCTCGGCCAGATGCGCCTCAGCCCCGCGCAGGGCCTGCACCAGTCGCCGCAGCCCCAGCATGGCGCAGGCGCCTTGCAGACGGTGCAGCCGCTCGGCCAGACCCTCGGCCAGCGGCAGACCCGCCAGATCGGCCAGCACGGCTTTCGCCTCGGCCTCCAGCCCGGCGGCGGTGCGCGCCAGATGGGCGGCGGGCAGCAGGGCGCGCAGCTCGTTCAGCACCGCCGGGTCCAGCACCGGCTCTGGCAGCGAGGCGAGGATGGGGCGCAGCCGCGCCAGCGTGACGGGTTTGGGCAGGATTTCGGTCAAGCCGCCCGCGTGAAAACGCTCCAGCTCCTCGGGCAGGCCATGCGCTGTCAGCGCCACGATGCGCGCCCCGGCCGAGGGGCCCCGGCCGCTGCGAATGGCCTGCGTGGCCGTCAGACCATCCACGCGCGGCATGCTGATATCCATCAGGATCAGCGCAAAGGCCTTGGCATTGGCGGCAAGGATCGCCTCGGCTCCATCGGCGGCCTCGGTCACGCTTTGGCCCAGATGCCGCAGCATCTCGCGCAGCACCAGCCGGTTGGTTGGGTTATCCTCGGCGATCAGCACCTCTTGCCCGGCCATGGGCAGTTCGGGCAACAGATCGCTGCGGCTTTCGGGCAACGGCGCCTGAGCGGCGGCGACCGGCAACAGGATGCGGAAGCTGCTGCCCTCGCCGCGCTGGCTGGAGACCTCGATCCGGCCCCCCATCGCCTCGACCGTGCGGCGGGCGATGCCAAGGCCGAGGCCAGTGCCCTCGGTGTCGCGGTCGTAGCCATTTTCGCCCCGCTCGAAGGGCTCGAAGATCGCCTCCAGCCGGTCAGGCGCGATGCCGATGCCGGTATCGGCCACCTCGACGCTCAGCAGGTGCTGGCCCTGCTGCGCCCCGTCCGGCTCCAGCCGCGCCGCGATATGGATCTCGCCGCCCCGGGTGAATTTGGCGGCATTGCCCGCAAGGTTGAGCAAGACCCGCATCAAGGCCCGGCGGGGCGCGCGCACCCAGGCCTGATCCGGCGGCGGCAGCGACAGGGTCAGCCGGTTGCCCGCCGCCTCGGCCAGCGGCAGCACCTGCCCCGCCATATCCGACAACAGGGTGGTGACATTCAGCGCGACCGCCTCCTCTGGCGCGGCGCGTTCGTCCAGCCGGGCCTGATCCAGCACATCATTGATCTGTTCCAGCGCCATATTCGCGGAACGCTCGGCAATCTCGAGGAATTGCAGCTGGCGCGGATCGGGCCGCGTGGTGCGCAGAAGGATGTCGAGCGCCGCAATCACCCCGTTCAGCGGCGTGCGCATCTCGTGGCTCATCACCGCCAGAAAGCGCTGCTTGGCTTCGGCCGCCTGAAGCGCGGCATCGCGCGCCGCCCGCAGCGAGGCCTCGTGGCTGCGGCGTTCGGAAATGTCGCGCAGAAAGGCAAACCGCACCGGGCGGCCCTGCGCGTCATCCCCCGCCGTCAGCGACAGCTCTACCGGCAGGCGCTGGCCATTGGGCCTTTGCGCGGTCAGCTCGATCCGGGGGCTGGTGGCGGCGCCGCGCAACAACATGCCGCCCAGCGTGGCGCTGCCGCCGGGCACCAAATGGCGGAAATCGGTGCCGATCAGCGCCGTGCGCGTCATGCCGAACAGGGCCAGTGCCGCCGGGTTGGCATCCACGATGCTGCCATCCGGGCGCAGCACCACCACCCCGTCCAGACTGGCCGCCAGCGTGCGCTCCAGATTGGCGCGGGCGCGCACGGCCTCGCGGCTGCGCAGGCGCAGGCGGCGCGACAGGCGGGTGGTGACCCAGACGGTGAGGGTAAGCAGGGCAATCAGCGCAAAGCCGATCTCGGCCCCCCGGCTGAGCAGGGTTGCCAGTGTCTCGCGCCCCTGAATGCCCGCCGCCACCAGCGCCGCCAGCGCATCGGTGGTGAAGGCGCGCATCGGTTTGCGCAGGCTCAGCGCCGTCCTCTGCGCCTCGGCCAGCCGGGCCGTGGGCAACAGGGTCGAGCCGTCCAGCAATTGCTGCAAATCGCGGGTGCCCTGCCGCACCTGTTGCCAATGCTCGCCATCGCGCAGCGGCGCCAGCACGGCGAAGCCCGCCATATAGCTGTCCATCACCTCGACCCGGCTGAGGTAGATGTCGAAGGCCTGCCGCAGCTCAGCCTCGGCTTCGGGGCCATGATCCGGCGCCACGCGATCCAGCGCGAGGATCAGCTTCAGCGTCTCGACCTCGGCCTGCGCCACCAGCCATGTGGCGTTCTCGGATTGCGCGGTGCGGGCTTCCTCCAGCCGGTTGCGCACGCTTTGGCCGATCAGCGCCAGCACCACCAGACCGGCCAGCACAATGGCCAGAACCAGCCAGATGCGGCGGCGCAGCGCCCGCGTCAGCCGGGCCGACCAGCGCCGCAGCGCCGGACGAAGGCTCATCGCGGCAGTTCCTGCACCTGCACCAATTGCCAGACGCTGAGGGTGTGGATGCGCTCGCGGCTCAGGTCGATCTCGTCATCATAGGGGTAAACCAGCCAGAGCGGCCCCTGATCCCGCACGTCGAAAGCCTGGCCGTTCTGCCGGGTCGCGATGATGGGCCAATCGTCGCCCAGCTCGTCCAGCCCCATCTCGACCTCGTAATCATTCAGCGCCCGCAACAGGATGCGCCCCTCGGCGATCCCGGCCAGCGCCAGCACATCGCGCAGGCGCGGACCGCGAAAGGCGATGCGCCCCTCCGTCCAGATCGTCGTGGTTTCAAAGCTGACCTGGGGCAGCGCCTCCAGCGCCGCCCGGTCCAGCGCGATGCCGGGGCCGGTCTTGGGCACGACGCGCAGCAGGGTCTGCGCCGCGGTCTCGGCCCGCAGCGTTTGGCCCGTGAGGGCCAGCACGCCGCAAAGGCCCGTCAGGATCGTCCGTCTTTGCCACACCATGCGCTTGTCCCGCAGTATCCCATGCACCGTTAAAGCTGCGTATCGTCTGACATTGGCCCGGTAAAGCTGTCTTTAGGTGAGCTTTTGCAGGCTTTGCCGCCTAGGTCAGGCGTGACAGCAGTGCCATCAGCGTCACCCGTTCGGATGGTGTCAGCGGCGCCAGCCCCTCCTCCATCGCGGTCACGGCGGGGGCATAGGTGCGCCCGACCAGCGCCCGGCCCTCGGCTGTGATCTCCACCGTCAGGCGCCGCTTGTCACCCGGATCGGCCCGCCGCGCGACAAGACCAAGCGCCTCCAGCCGCCCCACCACGCCCTTGACCGTGGCCGCATCCATCGAGGCCACGCGGCCCAGATGGTTCTGGCTCATGGCGCCTTGCTGATCCAGCCGCACCAGCGCGGCGAATTGCATGGTCGTCAAACCGGGGATCAGCCGCGCAAAGATCGCCTGATAGCGCTGCACCGCCCGGCGCAGCTGATAGCCATACTGGTCTTCCAGAAGATAGGGAGGGCGCTGTTCCATAGAGTCAGGGGGTAGCGGCGGCCCCGCCCTGTGGCAAGGCTTGTGATGCGGCGGGGCGGCATTTCCCCCTTGTCCATGTGGCGCGCACGATACATAAACCATTGCAAACACATGAAAATTTGTTTGCATACATACAGTTTCGCGGATCAAGCGCAAAGGATGCCGCCCATGACCCTTCTTTCCCGCCGCACGGTTCTGTCTGGTCTTGCCGCCGGGTCGGCGCTGTCGCTGGCGCCGATGCGCTTTGCTTCGGCGCAGACCGCCGCGCCGATCAAGCTGGGCTTTCAGGTGCATCGCACCGGCATCGGCGCGGGCTATGGTCGCTGGTATGAGCGCGTGGCGACCGCCGCCGCCGCCCGGATGAACGGCATGGGTGGCATCAATGGTCGCCCGGTGGAGCTGGTGTTCGAGGATGATGGCACCGACCCGAAACGCGGCGCCGAGGTGGTGGACAAGCTGGTCAGCCAGCATGGCGTTGACCTGATCTTCGGCTCGCTGTTCTCGCATGTCGTCATCGGTTCGGCCCCCCGGGCGGGCGAGCTGAAAGTGCCCTATCTGCCCTGCTCTGAGGGCTATCACGTCGCCTCGGGCATGCTGAACCGCTGGTGCCTGCAACCGGGCATTTCCGATGTGCGCGCGCAGGTCAGCGCCATGGCGCCCTGGGTCACGCAAAATCTGGGGAAGAAGGTCACCATGGTGTTCCCCGATTACGCTTTTGGCCATGATCACCGCGATTATTTCACCGAGGCCGTGGCCGCGCAGGGCGGCGAGGTGATCGCGAAGATCGGCATTCCGCCGACCGAGACCAGCTTTACCCGCTATTTCCCCCAGATCCCGGCAGAGACCGAGGTGCTGTATCACGTCATGGTCGGGCCTTCGGTGCTGACCTTCGTGAAAGAGCTGGGCGAGTTTTATGGCGCGGGCAACGGCCCGCAGATCTTCGGCTTCATCGACAGTCTGGAAGGCGTCGATCTGGCCTCGCCGGGGCTGGAATTCCTGGAAGGCAGCCATTTCTGGGAAGGCCATTGCCGCCACAAACAACCCGACGCGCCGGCATGGGAGGCCGAATATCGCGCCGCCGTGGGCGTGGATGACAACGGCGCTTCGCTGGCCGACCCCAAGGATGTGGCAACCTATGCCCATATGTTCTCGGTCTGGGAGACGCTTTCGACGATCAAGAAAGGGATGGAGGCTGCGGGCTATCAATCCACCGCCGACCGCCAGAAATTCGTCGAGGCGGTGGAGGCGATGACCACCCTTGAGGCCGGGCTGGACCATGTGCAGGGGGCAAAGGTCTTCAACGGCAAGACCCATCAGGTGTTCAGCACGCAGTTCATCTCCAAGGTCGAGGCGGGCAAGCTGGCGCGGGTGCATACGACCAGCATCGAGGATGGCCTTTATCCCGATGCGGTGGATTACACCGCGCAATCCTTCTGATACTGCGCGGAGCGTGGGGCGCGCGGGCGGCGCGCCCCCAACCGAAAGGACGCCGATGGGCACCGGACCCCTGTTGATGCTGGCCACACTGGAGGGCACGGTGATGGCCGCCGTGCTGGCCTTGGCGGCCGTGGGCCTCAGCCTCACCTTCGGGGTGATGCGGGTGGTGAATGTGGCGCATGGCGAATTTTTCATGCTGGGCGCCGTGCTGGCCTGGGCGGTGGCGCAGGCTATTCCCTCGGCCCCGCTGGGCTTTTTGGCCGCGCTGGTGATCGCGCCCGCGCTGGTCGGCGCCTTGGCTTGGGTGACGGATACCGCGCTCCTCAAGCGGCTGAATTACAACCCGGATTCCACCATCGTCGCCACCATCGGCCTGTCTTACCTGATCCAGCAGGGCGCGCTATCTTTCTTTGGCCCCGATGCGCGTGCGGTCGAGGCCCCCTTCACCCTGCGCCTGCAATTCCCCGGTTTTGGCTATTCCGGCTACAAGCTGTTCGTGGTGGTGGCGGCGCTTTCGGTGCTGTTGGCGGTCTGGTGGGGGCTGACCCGCAGCCGCGCCGGGCTGGTGATGCGCGCCACGCAAGTGGATCGCAACACCGCGCGCGCCTTTGGCATCAATGTCGATCGGGTCTATGCGGGCACTTTCGCGCTTGGCGCGGCGCTGGCGGCGCTGGCTGCAGTGCTGCTGGCGCCGATCTCGCAGGCGCATTACCTGATGGGGCATGACCCGCTGCTTTTGTCCTTCATCGTGGTCATCATCGGCGGCTTGGGCAGCCTGCGCGGCACGCTGCTGGCGGCGCTGGTGATCGGGCTG
>NZ_JAEULU010000191.1 GCF_016792925.1 Gemmobacter sp. | reverse complement strand
CGGACCATTGGGACGAGGCCGCGCAAAACGCCCTGCCGAAATCCCTGCCGATCTTCGTGCAGAACCGGGCCGATGCCGCCGTGATCGCCGGGCAGGGCTTTACCGATCTGCGCCTCCTGTCGGAAAGCCCGGCCTTCAAGGGGGTCAATCTGGTGAAAACGGCGGGTCGCCATGGCAGCGAGGCCCATTACGAGGCCATCGGCGCCCTTCTGGGCGAGGTTTGCGGCGTGGTCTTCTCGGCCCCGGGGCAGAAGACGGTCTATCTGGCGGGGGATACGGTCTGGAATGCGGATGTGGCCGCCGCGCTGGCCACCCATCGGCCCGCCGTCGCGATCCTGAACTGCGGGGCGGCCATGATCGAGGGCATGGCGGGCAGCATCATCATGGACGCTGAGGATGTGCTGCGCGTTCACAGGGCCGCCCCGGAGGCCCTGCTGATCGCGACGCATCTGGAGGCGGTGAACCATTGCGTCCTGACCCGCGCGGAGCTGCGCGCCTTTGCACAGGCGAAGGGCTTTGCGGCCATGTTGCGCACGCCCGGCGACGGCGAGCGCATTGACATCTGAGGCCAAGGGCGGGGCCAGAGTGGGCCGGGGCAGTCGCGCCCGCCTCAGGTGTTCGGGCGCACCCTTGCCGCGCTTTTATCGGCAAAGGCGGCGAGGCGGGCGCGGGCCTCGGGCTGGGTGTTGACGATGCCTGCCAGAACGGCCTCGGCATAGGCGGCATCCAGCGCCGACATGTTCTGCATATGGCTGATGCCCGAGCAGATCGCGAAATTGGTCAGCGGCAGGTTTTGCGCGGCGCGGTGGGCGAGGTCGATGGCGCGGTCGAGGCTGGAGCCGTCGACGATGTATTGGGCAAGGCCCAGATCGGCGGCCTCTTCCCCTTGGTAGACCCGGCCCGTCATCATCATGTCGATCATCCGGGCCTTGCCGATCAGATCGGTCACCCGGATCGTCGCGCCGCCGCCGGTGAACAGGCCGCGCTGGCCTTCGGGCAGGGCGAAATAGGTGCTTTGGTCCATCACGCGGAGATGCGCGGCGCTTGCCAGTTCCAGACCGCCGCCGACCACAGCCCCCTTGAGGGCGGCAATGACCGGGACGCCGCCATATTCCATCTTGTTGAAGGCCTCGTGCCAGCGCAGGCAAAGATGCATGAATTCGGCCGGGCTGCGGTCGGCCTCATGGTGTTCGACGAGATCGAGACCGGCGCAGAAATGGTCTCCTGCCCCGGCCAGCACCACGGCGCGCACGCCGGCGCGGGGCGCGAGGGAGAAATACTCCACCAGTTCGGCGATGGTGGCGGCATCCAGCGCATTGCGCTTGGAGGGGCGGTTGAGGGTGACGATCTGGATGCCCTGATCCCGAGCCTCGATGGCAAGGTTGGCAAAGCGGGCGGGGTCGATCTGGGCGGTCATGGGGGGTCCTGTCTTGCGGATCGGAAGGGGAGATCGAGCGGGGCGCGGCCGCTGCGGGAAGGCGGCGGCGCGGGGAAAGGGGGGCGGAACGGGACGGCGCGCGTGCAGGGGGGCGCCGCAGCCCTGGCGGCGATCTTGCGGGTGGCCCCTGGCCCCAAGGCGGGATCAGGCGGCGCCCGGCGCGGCTTGCGGGGCCACCGCGGGGCGCCGCAAGCTGCCCGGCGGGTGCGGTTTCATGTCTGCTCTCCCAATGCGCGGGCGGCCTGACGCAGCAGATATTTCTGGATCTTGCCGGTCGCGGTCTTGGGCAGCGGCCCGAAGATCACGGTCTTGGGGGCTTTGAAATGCGCGATGCGGTCGCGGCAGAAGGCGATGATCTCTGCCTCCGAGGTCGCCATGCCGTCGCGCAATTCGATGAAGGCACAGGGGCTTTCGCCCCATCTGGCATGCGGGCGGGCGACGACGGCGGCGGTCTGGATGGCGGGGTGGCGATACAGGGCGGCCTCGACCTCGACCGAGGAGATGTTCTCTCCGCCCGAGATGATGACATCCTTCAGGCGGTCGCGGATCTGGATATAGCCGTCGGGATGGACCACCGCCGCATCCCCCGACCAGAACCAGCCATCCTGAAACGCCTCGGAGGTGCTGGCCGGGTCTTTGTAATAGCCCTTCATCACGGTATTGCCCCGGACCGCGATCTCGCCCTGTGTCAGGCCGTCTTGGGGGACATCCTGCCCACTGCTGCGGTCAAGAACGCGGATCTCCTCGGCCATCGGAAAGGCGAGGCCCTGCCGGGCCTGATGATCGGCGCGGCCTTCGGGGGAGAGCGCCTCCCATGCCTCCTGCCAGAGACATTGCGAGATATGGCCGTAAGTCTCGGTCAGGCCATAGACCTGCATGACCTCCATGTTCAGCCGCGCCGCCTTTTCCAGAACGGAAGGCGGGGGCGGCGCCCCGGCGGTCAGCACCTTGACGGGCGTTGCGAAGGGGGCGGCCGCCTCTTCGCACAGCATTTGCAACACGATGGGCGCGGCGCCGAAATGGCTGACCCCGTGACGGGCAATGGCGCCCAGCAGGGTGGCGGGCGTGACCTCGCGTAGAAAGATCATATGCCCCCCGACCACGGCCATGGCCCAGGGGTGGTTCCAGCCGTTGCAATGGAACATCGGCACCACGGACAGATAGGTCGGATGCTGCGGCAAGGACCAGCCCGCCACGGTTCCCATGGCCATCAGATAGGCCCCGCGATGGTGATAGATCACCCCCTTGGGCCGCCCGGATGTGCCGGAGGTGTAATTCAGCGCCAGCGCCTGCCCCTCGTCCGCAGGCAGCGCCCAGCCCATCGGCGGATGGGCGGCGAGGGCTTCGTAGCTGTCCAGACCCAGCACGGGCAGGCGACGGCCAAGATGCGCGAAAGCCTGATCCAGAAGCGGCAGCAGCGCGGGATCGACGATGACCAGAACCGCATCCGCATGATCGAGGATATAGGCGATGGTTTCGGCCTCGAGCCGCGTGTTGACGGTGTTCAGCACCGCACCAAGCAGCGGCACGGCGTAATGCAGTTCAAAAAGCTCTGGCCCGTTTGGCGCAAGCACCGAGACGGTATCGCCCAGACCGATGCCCCGCGCCGACAAGGCGGCGGCCACCGCGCGGCAGCGCGTGCCGATCTCGGACCAGCTGCGGCTGATCCCGTCGCAGGTGGTGGCGGGGCGCTGGGCATAGACCGTCTCGGCCCGTTTCAGAAAAGACAGCGGCGAGAGGGCCACATGATTGGCGGGATGCCACGGTGCTGCGTCAAAATGCGCGTGCATGGCGATCACAGGAAGGGCAGGGGGACAAGCCGCGCATCGACCGCGCCGCCCGGGCGCTGCACCTGAACCGTTTCGCCGGCCGACACATCGGCGTTGATCAGGGCATAGCCGATATTGGCCTTCATCCGGGGGGACCAGACGCAGTTGGTCATCATGCCGACCTTGCGGCCCTGATGGTGAATATCCTCGCGGTGGAAGCCGAGGGGGGCGGGCTGCGCGCCCTCCAGCACCAGACCGAGCTGATGGCGCTTCACCCCCTCGGCCTGGATGCGGCGCAGGGCCTTGATGCCCACCACATCATCGGCCACATCCAGATCGACATATTTCCCCAGACGCACCTCGAAAGGGTTGGTCGCATCATCCGTATCGCCGCCGATGGAGACGAGGCCGCTTTCCGTGCGCTCGGCGGTGGCCGGGGCGCCGGGACCGATGCCCCAGGGCTGACCGGCCTCCTTGAAGATGTTCCAAAGCGCGGTGCCGCGCGTGCCATCCTTGAGATAGATTTCAAACCCGCCCTGTTTCGACCAGCCCGAGCGTTGCACGGCAACGGGGATGCCTGCGATCTCGGTCTCGCGGAACCAGAAATATTTCAGGCCGCGCACCCAGTCGCCCATCACATGCGCCACCACATCCTCGGCCTTCGGGCCTTGCAGGGCCATGGGCGAAACGTCGGGTTCGCTCACCTCGACCGTCAGGCCGCGTTCGGCGGCGATGGCCTCGGCCCAGAACCAGATATTGCTGTCTGCGATCGACAGCCAGTAAAGATCGTCGGCCAGTTTCAGCAGGATCGGATCATTGATGATGGTGCCGCCGTGATTGCAGAGCGGCACATATTTGCCCTGACCGACCTGACAGCCCGAGAGGTCGCGCGGCGACAGGATCTGGGCCAGCCGCCCGGCATCGGGGCCTTTCAGCTGCACCTGCCGCTCGACCCCCACATCCCATTGCGAGACGCCGTTGATCAGCCGCCAGTATTCGGCCTCGGGGTCGCCATAGGAGGTGGGCATGATCATGCGGTTGTAGATGCTGGCCGCCGTCATGCCCTCGGCCACGGCAGAGGCATAGAAGGGCGAGGGACGCAGGCGGGCGGTCGGGAAGACTTGGAACATGGGGCCTCCGTTGGGTTGCCCCTGAAAGACCGCACTGGCGCCTTTGGGTCAAACGACGTATTGCGGGGGGATACCCCTACAAATGGTTATAGCCAGGTTTTGCACTGATGCCCCCGGACCTGCCCCCGCTGACCTGGTTGCGCGCCTTCGAGGCGGCGGCCCGCACGCTGAGCTTCACCCATGCTGCGGCCGAGCTGCATCTGACACAGGCGGCCATTTCCAAACATGTCAAAGCGTTAGAGCAGCATCTGCGCCAGCCGCTGTTCTTGCGCCGGCCGCGCGGGCTGGAGCTGACGAAATCGGGGGCGGCCTATCTGCCCAAGGTGCAGGATGCGCTGGAGCGTCTGGCCATTGGCACGCGCGAGGTGTTCGGCCAGCGCCGGACGCAAGCGCTGACGGTGCGATGCGCGGTGTCTTTCGCGGTCAACTGGCTGATGCCGCGCTTGCCCGCCTATCTGGACGCGCCGCCCGGCAGGTCGGTCCGGGTGCTGTCGAGCGTGTGGAACGAGCCTTTCGATGCGGAGGATATTGACCTCGACATCAAATATGGCACCGGGCATTGGCCGGGCTGCAACAGTCACCGCCTGACCTGGGAAACCATCACGCCGCTCTGTGCCCCCGGCTGCAAGATCGCGGCGCCCGAGGATCTGCGCCAGCACCGGCTGTTGCATGTTCTGGGCTATCACGAAGGATGGGGCATCTGGCTGAAAACGGCGGGGGTTCATGGGGTCGATGCCGGGTCGGGATTGCATCTGGATACATCGCTTGCCGCATTCGAGCTGGCGGCGCAGGGCGGGGGCGTGGCCTTGGGCCGGGCATCGCTGGCGGCGCATGCGCTGGCAAGCGGTCGTCTGATCGCCCCCTTTGCGCGGGCGGTGCCGATCGACGAGGCCTTCTACCTTGTGGAACCCGCAGGCGGATCGCGTCACCCGGATGCGGCGGCCTTCATCGACTGGCTGACCGCCACCGCACGCAAGGCGCGCCCGCCGCGCTGAAACCGCCGCGCTGAAACCGTCGCGCCGGGTGGCGGGCAGCGGCGGCGGTTCGGGCGCGCCGCGAATCGGCGGCGGCGGTCACGG
The DNA here is from genome assembly GCF_016792925.1 of Gemmobacter sp. Taxonomy (GTDB): domain Bacteria; phylum Pseudomonadota; class Alphaproteobacteria; order Rhodobacterales; family Rhodobacteraceae; genus Gemmobacter. Next base: position 9,230 of record NZ_JAEULU010000191.1, on the reverse strand, counting down.
CCCCCGCCTTGGCGCATTTTGCATCCATCCGCGCCGGTCCGGGCGGCCGGGCCTTCCCGCTTTTCACAAGGCAGGGCCGGAATGATGCAAACTGATGCAATGCCAGATCGGATTGCATCAGTTTTCTTGAAAACCGCCGCGCGAGGCCGCACTGCGGCAAGGACATTGAGGCAGGGGACGAGACAAATGGCCGCCAAGATCAACGTGCATGACCTGTTGAAGGCAAAGGGCAAGCAAAAGTGGGTCCAGCTGCATGTGGACAGCGCCGCAGAGGCCGCTGCCGCCGAAGCGGCCGGCATTCGGATCATCTCATGCGAGGCGGATGCGACATTGCCGGGGGTTCGGGCTGCGGCGCCGCTGGCCTTCATCACGGCGGGCATGCCCCATGGCGCGGCGGCGACGCCGGACGACGCCATTCGCATGGCCTTTGATACCCTCGCCAAAGGGGCGGACTCGGTCTACACCTCGCATTCGCCCCGGTTTGTCGAGGCGATGGCGCGCGAAGGCATTCCGGTGACGGCTCATGTCGGGCTGGTGCCCAATCTTGCGGCCTGGACCGGGTTTCGCGCCATCGGGCGCAGCGCCGACGAAGCCCTTGCGGTGCTTCGGAAAGTCAGGGAGATCGAGAATGCGGGCGCCGCCTGTGTGGAGGTCGAGGTCGTGCCGGTGCAACTGGCCGATCATATCACCAAATCCACCCGCATGATCACCATGGGCATGGGCTGCGGCACGGTCTGCGATACGCAATACCTGTTTTCCTGCGATGTGCTTGGCACCAACCGGGGCCATTACCCGCGTCATGCCCGCCGCTATGCCGATTTCGCCCGCCTGGAGGACGAGCTTCAGGCCCGGCGCGTGGCGGCCTTCGAGGCCTTTGCCGCCGAGGTCGGGGCCGGAACCTATCCCGCGCGCGGGCATGAGGTCTGGATGGAGGCGGCCGAGGCCGAAGCTTTTGCCGCCGCGATTGCCAAGCTCTGACACTTGCCGGTTGACGTGCGGCGCTGCACACTGCTCCAATTGCGTCACTTGCTTCAGGAGCGATCATGCAGCGCGTCACCGTCGCCGATCTCATGCGCGAAACCGGGCTGTCCCGCGCCACCGTGGATCGCGTGCTGAACAAGCGCGGCCATGTGCATGACCGGACGCGGGCGGTGGTGGAGGAGGCCTTCCGGCGTCTTTCCGCGCCGGGCACCGAGGCGCCGGCGCGCCCGCCCGTGGCCGACATCGCCCTGCGGGTCGGCAAGGGGATGATGGCGCAGGTGCGCGCGGCCTGGACGGCAAGCGGCACCGAGGGCGCGTTTCACGATCTGCATATGGCGGATGATGTCACGGTGCTGCGCTGCATCGAGGCGCTGTGCAAGGATGTGTCGCGCCCGCTGATCCTGACCGCCAAAAACACCGACCGGCTGGTGGCGTTGCTGGCCAATGCCCGGCTGCGCGGCAAGCGCATCATCGCCATGGTATCGGACCTGACGCCAGCGGCGCGGGATGCTTTTGTGGGTCTGGATGACCGCGCCGCCGGGCAGACCGCCGCCTTTCTGATCGGCAGGATGCTGGGAGACCGGCCCACCACGGTGGGGGTGGTGCTGGGCAGCAGCGCCTTTCGCTGCCACGAAGATCGGGAGATCGGCTTTCGCACCGGCCTGCGCGCCCATTTCCCGAAGGTGGTGATTTCGGGCGAGGCGCAGGGCGAGGACAATGCCGACATGACGCGCCGCGCTGCTGCCGCGCTGTTGAAGGCCCACCCGGCTCTGGGGGCGATCTACAATGTCGGCGGCGGCAATGCCGGTCTTATCGACGCGCTGAAGGCGGCGGGCCGCCTGTCGGACATGCTGGTGGTCGGGCATGAGGTCAACCCGGTGACCCTGCCCCTTCTGCAAGCGGGCGCGATGGATTTTGCCATTGCGGGCGATCCGGCGGATATGCTGCGCCACGCCCTGCGGCTGACCGATGGCAGCGCGCGCGACAACCTTGTCGACCAGCGGCTGCGCGGTTTCGGGATCTATACCCGCTTCAACCTGCCGACCTTCTGACCCCGGCAGAAGCCGGGCGGCCGAATCAGGTTTTGGCGCCTGCCCTGATCACAGCTCAGATTGCATCCCGGTTGCGGTTCGCGCGGGGCCGCGTCGGCTCCCTCGGTTGCGAGTGATGCAAAGTGACGCATCGTGAGACGTAAATTGAATATTTCACTTGTGTCAATTTGAGGGTCCCTGCGATGAACGATCAGGAGCCTGCAGCAAGGCCGGGGCGCGCGCCAGGCGCAAGCCAGCCGAAGCGGCAGATCACGGGCGAAACCCGACAGACTTCCTCCACGGAAGACTTTCCCCAACCAGGCGGTCGGGCGGTGCGTCGCCCGACCGGAACCGGAGAAGGCAGATGGACGATACAAAGTACGGCACCCGCAACAAGCGTGGCGATTACACGCCCAACGAACGGCTGGAGCATGCGCCCCTGTTCGCGTTTCCGCCCCGGCCTATGGCCCTGCTGAAATGGCTGCCGCACTATTTCCTGCCGTGGAACCTGATCTGGGCCGCCAGCGCCGTGGCGTGGTGGCTTTGGGTCGTGCCGCAGAAAGAACAGATGCAGAGCCTGCAATGGGGCTGGGTGCTGTGGCTGCTGGCGATCAACGCGATTGCGGTCTTTGTCTTTTATGGCGCGATCGAGCTGCATCTTTACCTGCGCCGCGCGCAGGGCAACCGCTTCAAATACAACGCGAAATGGCCGTCGGAGCATAAATCGCAGGCCTTCATGTTCGGCAGCCAGACCATTGACAGCCTCATCCGCGGCTTTGGCACGGGGGTGCCGATCTGGACGGCCTGGGAGGTTCTGGTTCTCTGGGCCTGGGCCAATGACATCGGCCCCTGGGTCAGCCTGATGGACAATGGCTGGTATCTGTTCGCGCTGTGGCTGGTCTTGCCGGTGATCCACGAATTTCACTTTTTTGCCATCCACCGGCTGATCCACACGCCGTTCCTCTACAAATGGGTGCATTCGGTTCACCACAACTCGGTCAACCCGTCGCCCTGGTCGTCGCTGTCGATGCATCCGGTGGAACATCTGCTGTATTTCGCCACGGCGGCCTATCATTTCATCCTGCCGTCCCATCCGCTTCTGGCCATCTATCAGCTGCACTTTGCGGGTTTCGGGGCGGTTGTGGGGCATATCGGCTTTGACAAGATCGAGCTGGGCGAGGACAGCGCCGTCGAGAGCCATGCCTTTGCCCATTACCTGCACCACAAGTATTTCGAGGTGAACTATGGCGACGGGCTCATCCCGCTCGACCGTTGGTTCGACACCTGGCACGACGGCAGCAAGGATGGCGATGCCCGGATGAATGCCCGCTACGAAAAGACCAAGGCGCGCGCCAATGCCAAGGCCGCCCAAAAGGCCGCCAGATCGGCCTGACCCGACCGACAAAGCCAGATCGTTGCCGCCCGCCCCTGCGGGGGGGGGGGGGCTGGTCAGGCTGTGTCCAAGACCGAAAAACCAACGGGAGGAAACCATGAAGAAACTATCCATTGCTGTCAGCCTGCTGGCCCTGCTTGCCGGTGGCGCCAGGGCCGAGACGGTCGGCGTGTCCATCGTGAATTTCGACAACAACTTTCAGACGCTGCTGCGTCAGGGCCTTGAGGCGCGGGCCGGGGAGGTTGGCGTCGATGTGCAGATGGAGGATGCCCAGAACGACAGCGCCAAGCAGCTGGACCAGATCAACAATTTCATCGCGAACGGGGTGGATGCGATCATCGTGACCCTGGTGGATACGGCGGCCTCGCCGGCCATTTCGCGGGTGGCTGCCGAGGCCGGTGTGCCGCTGGTTTACGTGAACCTTGAACCGCAGGACCTGTCGTCCCTGCCGGCAAATCAGGCCTATGTCGGGTCGAACGAGATCGAATCCGGCACGCTGGGCGCCTTTGAGGCCTGCAAGCTGCTGCGCGGCCAGCTGAAATCAAACGGCGCCGATGGCTATATCATCATGGGAAGCCTGTCGCATCAGGCCGCTGTGCAGCGGACCAAGGATGTCGAGGATGTCGTGGGCATGGACATGTGCAACTTCATCCAGATCAAGGACAAGCAATCGTCGGAATGGTCGCGCGACAATGCGAACAACCTGATGACCAACTGGCTGTCGACCGGCGAGGTGCCGGATGTGGTTTTCGCCAATCATGACGACTCGGCCATTGGCGCGATTCTGGCGCTGAAGGCGGCGAATGTGCCGATGGAGGATGTGGTCGTGGTTGGCGTTGATGCAACGCCCGATGCCTTGCAGGCCATGCAGGCGGGGGATCTGGATGTGAGCGTGTTCCAGAACGCCAAGGCGCAGGGCGGCGGCGGGCTCGACATTGCGCTGAAACTTGCGCGGGGCGAGGCGGTCGAACGGGTCACCTATATTCCGTTTGAACTGGTGACGCCTGCAAACATGGCCGATTACATCGGCAAGAACTGATCCTGCCTGCATCGCCCGGGCGGCGGTTCTTGCGCCCGGGCGGACGTTTCTTGAGGAAAACGACGATGACCGAATGGATTGATGCCTGCGCGCTGGATGATGTGGAGGAGGAAGGCGTGTGCCGGTTTGATCACGGCGGGCGCAGCTTTGCGATCTATCGCATGACCGCCGACGAAGTGTTCTGCTCTGACGGGCTGTGCAGCCACGAGGCCATCCACCTGTCGGATGGTCTGGTCATGGATTATGAGATCGAATGCCCCAAGCATTCCGGTGTCTTTGACATTCGCACCGGAGAAGCCAAGCGCCTGCCCGCCTGTGTGAACCTGCGCACCTATCCGGCGAAGGTGGAGGCAGGGCGCATCAAGATTTGCGTCGGCTGACAGGCCGGAGGGAATGGGGGGGTGACGCCCTCGCCATTCCGGGCGCGGGTTTCTGCCACACGCGGCGGGTCATTGTGCGCCAAGGGAGAGGGGCCGGGCGGGGAAATCCGCCCGGCCCTTGGTGTTACAGGCTTGCGTCCAGCGCGGCGACGATGGCGTCGCCCATGGCCGAGGTGGAGACCGGGGTGCCGCCCTCGGGGCCCATCAGATCGGCGGTGCGCACGCCGTCGGCGAGGACTTTCTCGACCGCTTTTTCCAGCCGGGTGGCCTCATCGCCCAGATCGAAGCTGTAGCGCAGTGCCATGGCGAAGCTGAGGACGCAGGCGATGGGGTTGGCCTTGCCCTGGCCCGCAATATCGGGGGCGGAGCCGTGGACGGGCTCATAGAGGGCTTTCGGGCGGCCATTTTCCATCGGCGCGCCAAGGCTGGCGGAGGGCAGCATGCCCAGAGAGCCGGTCAGCATGGCGGCGGCATCCGACAAGAGGTCGCCGAACAGGTTGTCGGTCACGATGACATCGAATTGCTTGGGCCAGCGGCACAGCTGCATGGCGCCCGCATCGGCATACATATGCGACAGGGCGACATCGGGGTATTCCTTGTCATGCACTTCCTGCACGACCTGGCGCCACAGGATGCCGGATTCCATGACATTGGCCTTCTCCATCGAGCAGACCTTGTTGCCGCGGCGGCGCGCGAGTTCAAAGGCCGAGCGCGCGACGCGGGCGATCTCGGATTCGGTATAGCGTTGGGTGTTGATGCCGACGCGCTCGTTGCCTTCGGTGAAGATGCCGCGCGGCTCGCCGAAATAGACGCCCGAGGTGAGTTCGCGCACGATCATGATGTCGAGACCCGCGACGACCTCTTTCTTCAGCGAGGAGAAATCGGCCAGCGCGTCAAAGCATTGGGCCGGGCGCAGGTTGGAGAACAGGTCCATCTCCTTGCGCAGGCGCAGAAGGCCACGCTCGGGTTTCACGCTGAAATCCAGATTGTCATATTGCGGGCCGCCCACGGCGCCCAGCAGCACGCAATCCACCGCCTGCGCCTTGGCCATGGTGTCGTCGTGCAGCGGCGTGCCGTGCTTGTCATAGGCGCAGCCGCCGACCAGATCTTCGCTGACATCGAAGGCGATGCCGCGCTTGGCGTCATACCAGCCGATGATCTTTTTCACCTCGGCCATGACTTCGGGGCCGATGCCGTCACCGGCAAGGATGAGGATGGAAGGATTGGCCACGCTGGGGCTCCCTTGGGCTGAAAATGGGTCGGGCATGGCCTAGCCGCTGGGGGGGCGGGGGTCAAGCGCCGTTGGGGTTTTCATGCGCGGGGGGCTTGCGTGACGGCGCGCCTGCGCGCTAAGGCGATGGGCATGAAAATCCTGTTTCTTGGCGATGTGATGGGGCGTGCCGGGCGCGCGGCCATCAGTGAGCGGCTTCCCGGTTTGCGCACCGAATGGGGCCTCGATTTTGTGGTGGTAAATGGCGAGAACGCCTCTTCCGGCATGGGTCTGACGGGGGAGCATGCCAAGGCCTTGCTGGCGGCGGGGGCGGATTGTCTGACGCTGGGCGATCATGCCTTTGACCAGAAGGACATGTTGCCCTTCATCGAGCAGGAGAACCGGATCCTGCGGCCCTTGAACTTTGCGCGGCTGGCGCCGGGCAAGGGGGCGCGGGTGTTCTCAGATGCGCGGGGGCGCAAGGTGCTGGTGGCGCAGGTGCTGGGGCAGGTGTTCATGAAGCGCCCCTTTGATGACCCGTTCTCGGCCATTGATACGGTGTTGAAGACGCATAGCTTGGGTGGCGCGGTGCAGGCCACGATTGTGGATGTGCATTGCGAGGCCACATCGGAGAAGATGGCGATGGGCCATTGGTGTGACGGGCGGGCGTCGCTGGTGGTGGGGACGCATACCCATGTGCCGACGGGGGATGCGCAGATCCTGCGCGGCGGCACTGCCTATCTGACCGATGCCGGGATGTGCGGCGATTATGACAGTGTGATCGGGATGGAGAAGCTGGAGCCGATGCGGCGCTTCATCACCGGCATGCCGAAGGATCGGTTCACCCCGGCGGCCGGGCCTGCCACGCTGTCAGGGGTCTATGTGGAGACCGATGACCGCACGGGCCATGCGGTGAAGGTGCGGATGATCCGCATTGGCGGGCGGCTGGAGGAAGCGCGGCCCTGAGGCGGCGCCCGCCCGGTTGCGCCGGATCAGAAAACGCAGCGCGTTTTCCCGGACCTGGGGGCGGGGTTCAGCCAGGCCGTTTCAGCCTGTGACCGAGAGGCCAATGCCCGCCCCGGCGGGTGCGAAGCGCCCGCCAATGGCGGGGCGGGCGCTGGCCGTTGGCTTTGGGCCAACGGCCCAAACGCGGAAACGGCACCGCGTGGCCTCGGCGATGGCCTCGGCCAATTGAGGGCCAAAGGTTCGGGATTTTGCCCGGTTCGGGACGATTTTCCCTTTTCGCCCTTTCTGACAGCAGAGACCTCACGAATCCTTTGCCAGACGGGAAATAATTATCTACTTGTCAGGTCGAGTTTGAAAGCGGAGGCCGCATGCTCGGTTTGGAACTGGCGCAGGATACCCAGGCTTATGTCTCGCTCGGCATCCTGTTCGTGATGTTCGTGTTGTTCGTGCGGGAAACCTTTCCCGTCGAGGTGACGGCGATCTGTGGCGCGGCGGCGATGATCCTGGTGGGCATCCTGCCGGAGAAAGAGGCGCTGAAGGTTCTGTCGAACAACGCGCCCTGGACCATTGCGCTGATGTTCATGGTGATGGGCGGCCTTGTGCGCACCGGCGCGGTGGAGATGGTGATCGGGCTGGCCGAGCGCCATGTCGGCAACCGGCCCCGGACCACGATTGCGGTGCTGTTCCTCTTTGTGGCGCTGGCCTCCTCGGTGATGAACAACACGCCGCTGGTGGCGGTAATGATCCCGGTGGTGATCCAGATTGCGGCGCGGATCGGCAAGGCGCCCTCCAAGCTGTTGATCCCGCTGAGCCACATGACGGTGCTGGGGGGGATGATCTCGCTGATTGGCACCTCGACCAACCTGCTGGTCGACGGGGCGGCGCATGATGCGGGGCTGGAGCATTTTGGCCTGTTCGAGATCGCGCCGCTGGGCTTTGCGGTGGTGATCGCGGGGGGCGCCTATCTCGCGCTGTTCGGCAACTGGCTGCTGCCCGAGCGGCAATCCATGGCCTCGCTGCTGGGCGACCGCAAGCGGATGAAATACTTCACCGAAGTGGCGATTCCCGAGGATTCGGTGCTGGTCGGCACGCCGGTGATGGAGGTGCAGCAATTCAAGCGCGCGGGCGTGCGGGTGATCGACGTGCTGCGCGGCGATCTGTCCTTGCGGCGCGATCTGGCGGCGGCGGTGTTGCAGGGCGGCGACCGCGTGGTCTTGCGCACCGAGATGACCGAGCTTTTGGACATGCAGAACCGCACTGATATGCGGATCGTCGACAAGCTCAGCTCGGTGCAGACCGAGACGGTGGAGGTGCTGATCACGCCGGGATGCCGGTTGATCGGGCGCGCCCTGGGCGAGCTGCGGCTCAGGCGGCGTTACGGCGTCTATGTGCTGGCGGCGCATCGCAAGAGCCAGAATATCGGGCGCCAGCTGGATGAGCTGGTGGTGCAGGTGGGCGACACGCTGCTTTTGGAAGGCGCGATGGAGGACATCAAGCGTCTGGCCGATGACATGGATATGGTGGATGTGAGCCATCCCAAGCAGCGCGCCTATCGCCGGGGCAAGGCGCCGATTGCGATCGGGGCGCTGTTCTTCGTGGTGTTCCTGTCCTCGCTGGAAGTGGCGCCGATCTATACGCTGGGCTTCTTTGCGGTGGCGGCCATTCTGCTGACACGCTGCATCGACAGCGACGAGGCGCTGAGTTTCGTCGACGGGCGGCTGATGGCGATGATCTTTGCCATGCTGGCCGTGGGCGAGGGGCTGGACCGGTCGGGCGCGGTGGAGATGATCGTGACCAAGGTGGAGCCCTGGATGGCCGGGTTGCCGCCCTTTGCGATGATCCTGGCGGTGTATCTGCTGGGGCTGATCCTGACCGAGTTCCTGTCGAACAATGCGGTGGCGGTGATCTATACGCCGATTGCCATCGAGCTGGCGCAGCAGCTGGGGGCGGACCCGCGGCCTTTCGTGGTGGCGGTGATGTTCTCGGCCACCTTGGCCTTTGCGACGCCCATCGGGTATCAGACGAATATGATGGTTTACGGGCCGGGCGGCTACAAGTTCACCGATTTCACCAAGGTGGGCGTGCCGCTGAACATCATCACATGGCTGCTGTGTTCGGCGCTGATCCCGCTGATCTGGCCGCTTTATCCCTAAATCGGGCCGGTCAAGGAAACGCATCGCGTTTCCCCGGCCCTGTGGGAACGGTCGAACAAGACCGGATCAACATGAGA
>NZ_JAEULU010000146.1 GCF_016792925.1 Gemmobacter sp. | reverse complement strand
TCGCGCACCACCGGCGCAGGCACCACCATGGCGCGCAGGTCCGCACCGGCGCGCGCGCCGGTCTGGCCCAGATAATCGCGCGCATGCAGCACCCCGATCACCGTATCGGCATCGCCGTCGGTGACCGCCAGCCGCGAATGGCGGCTTTCCCTGAAGCGGCGCGCGATGGTGGCAGAGGCATCGGCCAGATCGACCGCCTCGACCTCATGGCGCGGTGTCATCAGGCCGCGGGCGGTGCGGTCGGCAATGCGCATCACACCCGCGATCATCTCGGTTTCGGCCCGGTCCATCACGCCCGCGCTCTCGGCCTCCGAGATCACCAGCTTGATTTCCTCATCCGACATGGTGCTGTCCGACACGCCCGATTGGCCCAGAAGCCGCAGCACGATGCGGCCCGACACATCCAGCAGCCAGACCAGCGGCGCCGCCAGCCGCGCGATCCACAGCATCACCGGAGCGACCTTGGCCGCCACCGCCTCGGGGGCGCGCAGCGCGATCTGTTTGGGCACCAATTCGCCCACGATCAGCGACAGATAGGTGATGGCGACCACCACCGTGGCCACGCCCAAAGGCTGCGCCAGACCAGGCGAAAGCCCGGCCTCCAGCAGCGCAGCCGACAGGCGCGCGCCCAGCGTGGCACCGGAAAACGCCCCCGACAGCACGCCGACCAGCGTGATGCCGATCTGCACCGAGGAGAGGAAGCGCCCCGGCTCCTCGGCCAGCCGCATCGCAATCACCGCCCCGCGCGAGCCGCGATCCGCCAGCACCTTCAGCCGCGCGGTGCGGGCCGAGACAATGGCAAGCTCGGACATCGCCAGACCTCCGTTCACCAGGGTGAGCAGCAGGACGATCGCGATTTCAAGATACATGGGCCTGTAGGGGAAAAGCGCCGGGCCGGGCCGGCAGGATGCCCCAAGATAGGCCGAGGCGGGTGCGGTTTCCAGCCCCGATTGCAGGAAAACCTATTCTTCCGCCTGCAAGGCAAAGGGGGCCGGGGCTTGCAGGCGCAGATCGTCGATGCCCAGCGGGGTTTGCGGGCGGCCCAACCGGTTGCGGATCACCCAGTGCAGCCGCTTTTCGGCGCGGGTGATCGCCACATAGGCCAGACGCTTCCAGAGCGCGATCCCCGCCTCGGACCGGCCCGCCTGCGCCGCCGCCCACAGATCTGGCGCAAAGACCTGCACTTCGGGCCATTGCGACCCTTGCGCCTTGTGGATCGTCACCGCCGCGCCATGCAGGAAGGTGGCGCCCATGGTGGCGGCCTGCGGGATGAAGGGTTCCTCCTCATCCGGCTTTTCGATCTTGATGATCGAGGCGGCAGAGAGCTGCGGCTCCTCGGCGCCGGTGACATGCAGCTTGGCAAAGCCGGGGCGATTGCCGGGGCCCAGATAGATCACCTGCGCGCCTTTGATGAGGCCGCGCGCCTCCAGATCAATGCGCTTCTTGCGATGCTTCAGCGGCAGCTCGATCCCGTCACAGATCAGCGGCTCGCCGGGCAAGAGCGCATCCTCGGGCGCGCCATGCACCGCGCGGAAGGCGTTGATCAGGCGAATGCGGGTGGCGTTGCGCCAGACCAGCACCGGGCTGCGCGCCATCATCTCGCTATCCACCCGCTCGGCCATCACCACGCGGTCATCGCGGCGGGCGGCGTCTTGCACCATGCGCTCGAATTCCTCGAAGCCAAGCGCCGGATCGGCCAGCGCATGCGCCAGATCAAGGATCGGGTTGCCCTCGGCCTGCCGGTGGATGCGCGACAGGTGCAATTGCCGCTCGCGCCCCAGTTTCTCGAACACCATCTGGCCGGACTGGTTCACCGGTGCCAGCTGCGCCGGATCGCCAAACAGCACCAGCGTGGGGAAGATGTCGCGCAGATCGTCAAACTGGCGGTCATCCAGCAT
>NZ_JAEULU010000139.1 GCF_016792925.1 Gemmobacter sp. | reverse complement strand
TCCCCACGGCGCGGCTGGCTTTCACCGGCGACAGCCTGATGGCCATGGGCTGCGGCCGTCTGTTCGAGGGGACGGCGGCGCAGATGTGGTCCTCCCTGTGCAAATTCGCCGGATTGCCCGACGAGACCCTGATCTGTTCGGGCCATGAATATACCGAATCCAACGCCCGCTTTGCCCATAGCCTCGACGCGCCCCCCGCCCTGATCGAGCGGATGGACCGCATCGCCCGCGCCCGGGCGGCAGGCCAGCCCACCGTGCCATCGACCCTGGCCGAAGAACGCGCCGCCAACCCGATGCTGCGCGCGGCCGACCCTGCCCTGAAGGCCGCGCTGGGGCTGGCAGATCGCCCCGATGCCGAGGTTTTCGCCCATATCCGCAGCCTGAAGGACAAATTCTGAAGGATTGGTGAATCCAAAGGATCACATTTTGTGACGGAGCCAGACCAAATGCGCAAATCTGCGATTTGGGGCTTGAAGCCGCGCGCAGAAAACCGAACTTTAACCTTATGAGGCCAAGGTCGGTTCAGGTCCCTCGCGGGCTTTGCCGTCAAGAAGGAAGGAGCACCTGATCGTGCCATCGTTTTCGACCACCCTTGAACAGGCCATCCACGCCGCGCTCGCCCTTGCCAATGCGCGCCGTCACGAATTGGCGACGCTGGAACATCTGCTGTTGTCGCTGATCGACGAGCCGGACGCCGCGCGGGTCATGCGGGCCTGTTCGGTCGATCTGGACGAGCTGCGCAAGACGCTCACCGACTTCATCGACGATGATCTTTCGACCCTGATCACCGATGTCGAAGGCTCGGAGGCCGTGCCGACCGCCGCCTTCCAGCGCGTGATCCAGCGCGCGGCCATCCATGTGCAATCCTCGGGCCGCACCGAGGTGACGGGCGCCAATGTGCTGGTCGCCATCTTTGCCGAACGCGAATCAAATGCCGCCTATTTCCTGCAAGAGCAGGACATGACCCGCTATGATGCGGTGAATTTCATCGCTCATGGCGTCGCGAAAGACCCGTCTTTCGGCGAATCGCGCCCGGTTTCGGGCGCGGAGGAGCATCACCACGAAACCCCGAAGGGCGAGGCGGGCGAGGCCAAGGAATCGGCGCTGTCGAAATACTGTGTCGACCTGAATGTGAAGGCCCGCAAGGGCGAGGTGGACCCGCTGATCGGCCGCGAGGGCGAGGTGGAGCGCGCCATTCAGGTGCTGTGCCGCCGTCGCAAGAACAACCCGCTGCTGGTGGGCGATCCGGGCGTGGGCAAGACCGCGATTGCGGAAGGCCTTGCCAAGAAGATCGTCGATGGCGAAACGCCCGAGATTCTGGCCGGTGCCACGATTTTCAGCCTCGATATGGGCTCGCTGCTGGCCGGCACCCGCTATCGCGGCGATTTCGAGGAGCGCCTGAAAGCCGTGGTCAAGGAGATGGAGGATCACCCCGACGCGATTCTGTTCATCGACGAGATTCATACGGTGATCGGCGCGGGCGCCACTTCGGGCGGCGCGATGGATGCCTCCAACCTGCTGAAACCCGCGCTGCAAGGCGGCAAGCTGCGCTGCATGGGCTCCACCACCTACAAGGAATATCGCCAGCATTTCGAGAAAGACCGCGCGCTGTCGCGCCGGTTCCAGAAAATCGACGTGAACGAGCCCTCGGTGCCGGATGCGATCAAGATCCTGCAAGGGTTGAAGCCCAATTTCGAGGAACATCACGACCTGCGCTACACCAATGAGGCGATCAAATCGGCGGTGGAGCTGGCGGCGCGCTATATCAATGACCGCAAGCTGCCCGACAGCGCCATTGACGTGATCGACGAAGCCGGGGCCGCGCAGCATCTGGTGCCCGCCGCCAAGCGCCGCAAAACCATCGGCATCCGCGAGATCGAGGCCGTGGTGGCCAAAATCGCCCGCATTCCCCCGAAATCGGTGTCGAAAGACGATGCCGAGATCCTGCGCGATCTGGAAAAATCGCTCAAACGCGTGGTTTTCGGGCAGGACAAGGCCATTGAGGCACTTTCGGCCTCGATCAAATTGGCCCGCGCGGGCCTGCGCGAACCGGAAAAGCCGATTGGCAACTATCTGTTCGCCGGGCCGACCGGGGTCGGCAAGACCGAGGTGGCCAAGCAATTGGCCAGCACCCTGGGCGTGGAACTGCTGCGCTTCGACATGTCGGAATATATGGAGAAACACGCGGTTTCCCGCCTGATCGGCGCCCCGCCCGGCTATGTCGGCTTTGATCAGGGCGGCATGTTGACCGATGGCGTTGACCAGCACCCGCATTGCGTGCTGCTGCTGGATGAGATCGAAAAGGCGCACCCGGATGTCTACAACATCCTGTTGCAGGTGATGGATCACGGCAAGCTGACCGATCACAACGGGCGGCAGGTCGATTTCCGCAATGTGATCCTGATCATGACCACCAATGCCGGCGCCTCGGATATGCAGAAATCGGCCATCGGCTTTGGCCGCGACAAGCGGTCGGGCGAGGATACGGCCGCGATCGAGCGCACCTTCACGCCGGAATTCCGCAACCGTCTGGATGCCGTGGTCTCCTTCGCGCCGCTGGCCAAGGACACGATCATGCAGGTGGTCGAGAAGTTCGTGCTGCAACTGGAAGCGCAGCTGATGGATCGCAATGTCCATATCGAGCTGAGCGATGAGGCCGCGCGCTGGCTGGGCGACAAGGGCTATGACGACAAGATGGGCGCGCGTCCGCTGGGCCGGGTGATTCAGGAACACCTGAAAAAGCCGCTGGCCGAGGAGCTTTTGTTTGGCCGGTTGCAAAAGGGCGGCGTGGTGCGGGTGGGCGTCAAGGACGACCAGATCGAGCTGGTGATCGAAGAGCCCAGCAAGCCGCGCCTGACCAGCCAGAAGCCCCCGCTGCTGACGGCGGAATGAAGGCGGCGCTGATGGCGCTTTTCATGGCCCCTGCTTCGGCGGGGGCCTTTGAATTGGCACTGCCGGTCGCGTGCGATTTGGGCAAGACCTGCTTCATCCAGCATTACCCCGATCACGACCCCGGCCCGGCGGCGCAGGATCATGCCTGTGGCAGCCTGACTTATGACGGGCATGACGGCACCGACTTCGCGCTGAACAGCCTGAGCGCGATGCAGACCGGGGTGGCGGTGCTGGCGGCGGCCCCGGGTGTTGTGCGGGGCGCGCGCGACGGGCGCCCCGACATCAGCGTCAGCGATCCCGGCGCGCCCCCGCTGGATGGCATGGATTGCGGCAATGGCGTCGCGATTCAGCACGAGGGCGGCTATGAGACGCAATATTGCCATCTGAAACAGGGCTCGCTGCGGGTCAAGCCGGGGGATCGCGTGGAGGCAGGCACGCCATTGGGCGAGGTCGGCCTGTCGGGCAATACCGAATTTCCGCATCTGCACCTGACCCTGCGCCAGAATGGCGTCGCAATAGACCCTGCCGCGCCGCGTCTGCGAGGCTGCGGCGGCGGTGGGCCTGACCTGTGGCAGGCCGATCTGCCGCCGCCCGTGGGCGGCATCATTGCCGCAGGCTTTGCGCCGCAAGTGCCTGAATTTGCACAGATCAAGCAGGGGGATGTGCCCGCGCCCGTGGCAAAATCCGACGGGATGGTGCTTTGGGCCTATCTTTATGGAACGCGGGCCGGGGATCGGCTGGTGCTGGACCTGCAAGGGCCAGAGGGTCGGATCATCGCTGACAGCCTCGCGCTGGAGCGGACACAGGCGCAGAGTTTCCGCGCCATCGGCCAACGCCTGCGCGCGGCGCAATGGCCTGCCGGGGTTTACAGCGGCACTGCCATTCTGACCCGCAACGGCGCCGAGATTGACCGCGCCGAGGTCAGCCTCAGCCTACCTTAGGCGCGGCGCCGGGCCCAGAGGCAGCGGCCCCAGCCGCATCTGCCCCTGCGCCATCACCAGCGGCAGTTTCAACACGCCCGGCTCGTCGGATTGCGCGGCCAGATTTTCCAGCATCGAGCGCAGCACGACCCGGAAGCGTTCGGGCACCACCCCCGCCGCCTCGGCGGCCGCGAGGCCCTGCTGCCACCCCTCGACCCGCAGGTCCAGCGTGCCCTCGGCCCTGCCCTGCGGGTCTGGCACCAGTTCCCCCGCCACCGTCAGCTTCAGCGGCCCCCAGACCAGATGCGCCTCGCGCAGGGTGATCAGGGTCAGCTCTGCCGGCGCGGCGCGCAGGCCAAGCGGCTGGCTGAGGCCCAGATCGGCCAGCAGATCGACCCGCGCCACCGTGGCGGGCAGCGCCCCGTTCAGGGCGGCAGTAAGCCGTTGATCCGGCACGATCTCCAGCATGCGAAACGCCGCCTGCGCGCCCCCCTCCTGCGCAATCAGGCTGGCATTGGCGCTGGCAAAACCAAGCGCCCAACCGGCCTCACCGCGCAGGCTCGCACCTTCCACCACCGCATCGAAACGGTCCAGCGGCAGCGCGGTTTCAGGCCGCAGGAACAGCGAGGCCTGCATGCGAGTGGAGGCGATCTCGATGCCCTGCCCCGCCACTTCAAGACGCTGCGTGTTGGGCAGCGCCGAAATCAGCTTCCACGGGCTGTAGCTGAGCGCAAAGACCTGCGCAAAAGGCGCCTGCCAGCGCCAGCCGTCGCCGCTGACCTTCGGCTCGGTCAGCGTCAGATCAAAGCGGCTGGGAAAGCCGGTGAGGTCCAGCCCCTGATGCTGCACCTCGATGCCGCGCGCGCCCGCCTCGGCCAGCGCGGTTTCGGCCCCCTCGCGCGCGGCTTTGGCCGCCACGAACCAATAGCCGCTGTAAAGCGCCGTCAACAGCACCACAACCCATGTCAGAATGCGCATTCCGGCCCCTTTTCCCTGCCCGCGCCTCACGTTACCAAGGCTGCGAAGGGAGGGCCAGCCATGTGGGTCTTCGGTTACGGTTCCTTGATCTGGCATCCCGGCTTTCCGGTGGCCGAACAGCGCATCGCCCGGGCGACGGGCTGGCATCGCAGTTTCTGCATGCGCTCGATCCATCATCGCGGCACCGAGGCCGCGCCGGGCCTTGTATTGGCGCTGGATGCCGCGCCGGGCGCCCATTGCGATGGCGTGGCCTTTCGCGTGGCGCCGGGGGCCGAGGCCGAAACGCTGGCGGAACTGCGCGCGCGCGAGCTGGTGTCTTCGGCCTATCTGGAAACCCGTTTGCCCGTGATGGCGGGGGATCAGCCGCTGGACTGTCTGGCCTATGTGATCGACCCCGACCATGGGCAATATTGCGGCGGCCTCGCGCTGGAGGAACAGGCGCAGATCATCGCGCAGGCCACTGGCGGGCGCGGCCCGAACCGCGATTACCTGTGGAACACCGCCGCGCATCTGGCGGATCTGGGCATTGCCGACCCCGATCTGCAATGGCTGTCCTCACGCGTGCGGGAGCTGACCGCCTAAGCGCTTGGCAGATGCCGCCCGCCCGCCTAAGCTGGCGGAAAAGCACCCGAGCAGCAGGCCCCCAGCAACAGGTAAAGCATGACCCGACTGGCCAAAAGCGGCAGCGCCGCCTTCACGCAGCCGATCCGGCAGATCGTGCTGATGCTGGTATCCCTTGGCAGGGTGGGCGCGACCTGCTGGCTGATGTTCCCCACCCTGCGCGGCATTCTGGCCGCCAAGCATGGCCTCAGCGCGGTGATCCTGGCGGTCTTCGTGCTGGGGGTCTTCACCTGTTTCTGGCAGGTCTGGCAATTGGTGCAATCGGTCAGCTGGATCGACGGGTTCGCGCAGGATCGCCCCGGCGCCGAGGCGCTTGCCGCGCCGCGCCTGCTGGCCCCGCTTGCCGCGCTTCTGGGGCCGCGCACGGCGCGGATGCAGATTTCGGGCAGTGCCGGGCGCTCCATCC
Source organism: Gemmobacter sp. (assembly GCF_016792925.1). GTDB lineage: Bacteria > Pseudomonadota > Alphaproteobacteria > Rhodobacterales > Rhodobacteraceae > Gemmobacter. The sequence continues at coordinate 8,191 of NZ_JAEULU010000139.1, read as the reverse complement.
TCGATTCTGTCGCCACCCGGATCGACGAGGCGCGCGACATCACGCGCTACCTGACCAATCTTTTGATTTTCCTTGGCCTTCTGGGCACCTTCTACGGCCTTGCCACCACCGTTCCGGCGATTGTGGAAACCATCCGCAACCTCGCGCCGCAAGAGGGCGAGTCGAGCCTTGATGTGTTCGGCAAGCTGATGGGGGGGCTGGAAAGCCAGCTGGGCGGCATGGGCACGGCCTTTTCCTCCTCGCTGCTGGGTCTTGCCGGTTCGCTGGTCATCGGGCTGCTGGAGCTGTTCGCCAGCCACGGCCAGAACCGCTTTTTCCGCGAGCTGGAGGAATGGCTGTCGACCATCACCCGCATCGGCTTTGACGGCGGCGAGGGCGACCCGGGCATGGGGCAACTGGCGCAGGTGCTGGACAATCTGGGGGGCCAGATCGAAAGCCTTCAGATGATGTTCACTCAATCCGACGTGAGCCGCAGTCTGGCCGATGAGCGGATGGGCGAGCTGGCCGAGGCGGTGTCGCGCCTTGCCACGCGGCTGGAGGCGCAGGACAGCCAGACCGCCATCCTGACCCGCATCGCCCTGGCGCAGGAAAGGCTGACCGAGGCCCTGACCTCGGAAGATGGCGGCCCCCATGCCGACGCCGAAAGCCGGATGCGGCTGCGCTCGATCGACGTGCAATTGCTGCGCATTCTGGAGGAAATCAGCGCCGGGCGGCAGGAAACGCTCGCCGATCTGCGCGGCGATCTGTCGGCGCTGACGCAATCGGTGCGGCAATTGCTGCGCGGGCGGGTGTAGCATGGGCCTGCGCCGCGGATCGGTGCGCAGCGGGGACGGCATGGTCTGGCCGGGCTTCGTCGATGCGGTGACGACGCTGCTCATGGTGCTGATGTTCGTGCTGACCATCTTCACCGTGATGCAATCGGTGCTGCAACAGACGATCAGCACGCAGGATACCGAGCTGAACAGCCTTTCGGCGCAGGTAGCGCAACTGGCCGATGCCTTGGGGCTGGAAAAGAACCGCGCCGCCGCGCTGGAAACCGAGGTGGGCAGCCTGACCGCCAGCCTCGCCGCCGCGCGGGCGCAGGGCGCGGCGCAGGCGGGCGAGATTGCCCGGCTGACCACCGATCTGGGCAGCGCGCGCGGGGCCTTGGCGCAATCGCAGGCGCAGGTGGCCGACCTTACGCAGCTTCTCGCCAGCACGCGCAGCGAGGTGGACGCCCAGACCGAGGCCGCCCGTCTGGCCGCCGCGCAGGCCGAGGCGGCGGCACAGCTGGCAGCACAACTCAAGGCGCAGAACGCGGCGCAGGCGGTGGAGTTGACCGAGGCCGAGGCCAGGCAACTGGCCGATGCCGCCGCCCTGCAAGCGCTGCGCGACAAGCTGGCGGGGGCGGATACCGAACTCACCGCGATGACGCTGGCCTTGGAAGAACAGCGCAAACGGGCCGAGGAAACCCTGACCCTGCTGGCCGCCGCGCAAGGCACGCAGGCCCCCAAGGCCGACCTTCTGGGCACTGCCAAGGCCATTCTGGCCGAGCGCGAGGCGCAATCGGCCGAGGCCGAGCGCCGCGTGGCGCTGCTGAACGAACAGATCGCCGCCCTGCGCGGCCAGTTGGGGGCACTGCAAGCGCTGATCGACGCGGCAGAGTCCCGCGATGCGGCGGCCAAGGTGCAGCTGGAAAATCTGGGCGGGCAACTCAATTCCGCGCTTGCCCAGGTGGCCGCCGAACAGAAACGCCGCGCCGAACTGGAGGAGGCCGAGCGCAAGCGGCTGGAGGCCGAAAAGGCCGATCTGGAAAAGTTCCGCTCGGAATTCTTCGGCCAGTTGCGGCAGGTTCTGGCCGGGCGCGAGGGCGTGCGGATCGTGGGCGACCGCTTCGTCTTCTCCTCCGAAGTGCTGTTCACCCCCGGCTCTGCCGATCTGGCGCCCGAAGGCCGCAGCCAGATCGCGGGCGTGGTGCAGACCCTGCAAGAAATCGCCGCGCAAATCCCGTCGGGCATCGACTGGATCATCCGCGTCGATGGCCATACCGACAATACGCCGCTTTCGGGCAGCGGCGCCTTTGCGGATAACTGGCAGCTCAGCCAGGCCCGCGCGCTGTCCGTGGTGCGTTATATGCAGGACGAGCTGGGCTTCCCGCCCAACCGCCTCGCCGCCACCGGCTTTGGCGAATGGCAACCCGTGACCGATGGCAACAGCGCCGAAGCCCGCGCGCAAAACCGCCGGATCGAGCTGAAACTGACCGAGCGGTGAAAAAGGGGGCTGTCTGCCCCCCACGGCCCCTGCGGGGCCTCCCCCCGAAGATATTTTTGAACAGAAAATAATGAAGACCTGTCACCCTGCTCATTTTCTGTTTCTAAATATCCTCAGGGGGTGAGGCCGAAGGCCGAGGGGGCGCGAGCGCCCCCTGTCGCCGGTGGCAAAAGGCGCGGCGATTGCAGTTGACCCCCGCCCCCGCGCCTGTATAAGCGGCCCCATGTCCCGGAAGCGATTCCGGGGCTTTTCTTTGGTGTTGGTGGACCCCGCAAGGGGAACCCTGTCGCCGGCCCGCCACAAGGCCGGAAAGGACAACGCCCTTCGCCGGGCCTCGGCCCGAAACATGACCAGCGGTTCCGGCCCAGCCTGACCCGCGCAGACGAAGGAGATCAGCGATGACCAAACGCACCGCTGCCAAGTACAAGATCGACCGCCGCATGGGCGAAAACATCTGGGGTCGTGCCAAGTCGCCGCTCAACAAGCGCGAATATGGCCCGGGCCAGCACGGCCAACGCCGCAAGAACAAACTGTCGGATTTCGGCACCCAGCTGCGCGCCAAGCAAAAGCTGAAGGGTTACTATGGTGACCTGACCGAAAAGCAGTTCCGCAAGATCTATGGCGAAGCCGAGCGCGTCAAGGGCGACACCGGCGAGATGCTGGTGGGTCTGCTGGAGCGCCGTCTGGATGCGGTGATCTACCGCGCCAAGTTCGTTCCGACCGTCTTCGCTGCCCGTCAGTTCGTCAACCACGGCCATGTGACCGTGAATGGCAAGCGCGTGAACATTGCCTCGTATCGCGTCAAGGAAGGCGACATCATCGCCGTTCGCGACCGTTCGAAGCAACTGGCCATCGTGCTGGAATCGATCGCTCTGACCGAGCGTGACGTGCCGGACTATATCGAAGTCGACCACTCGAAAATGACCGCGAAATTCGTGCGCACCCCCTCGCTGGGCGATGTGCCGTATCCGGTCGTGATGGAACCGAACCTCGTCGTCGAATACTACGCGAAGAACTGATCCTTCGCGGGACTTGTGCTTTGGGAGAGGGCTCGCACTTTGCGAGCCCTTTTCTTTTGGCGGGCCTTCCCATCGGCGCTGCCCTCGCCTATCTCGCAGCCGCAGCAACAGGAGACAGAGATGGCAGACAAGAACAGTATCGAGGGCCGGTTCGAGCGCGGCCTTTTCGCCTCGCGCTGGTTGATGGCGCCGATGTATCTGGGGCTGGTAATCTGCCTTGGCATGCTGACGGTCGTGTTCGTCAAGGAGCTGGGCTATTACGCCGCCAAGACCATGACCCTGACCGCCGACCAGGCCATTCTGGCGATCCTCACGCTGATAGACCTGTCGCTGGCGGCGAACCTGCTGCTGATCGTGCTGTTTTCCGGCTATGAGAATTTCGTCTCCAAGCTGGATCTGGGCGACCAGCGCGACCGGCCCAGTTGGATGGGCAAGGTGGATTTCTCAGGGCTGAAGATGAAGCTGATCGCCTCGATCGTGGCGATCTCGGGCATCCACCTGCTGAAGGTCTTCATGGAGGTCGGCAAGCAGGGCGCGACAGAGGTGCCCACCGACAAGCTGTTCTGGCTGGTGGTGATCCACCTGACCTTCGTGCTGTCCGGTGTCTTGCTGGCGGCGATGGACTGGATCGCCTCGAAAACCGGCAAACACTGAGCCTCCCGCAGCACCGAAGGGCCGCAGTTGCGGCCCTTTCGCATCGCGCTTGCGTCTTGCCTCTGGCAAAGCGCGGCGGCGGCGGCTAAACCCGCCGGGCAAGCGAGGGAGACTGCGATGACTGACGCCATCCGCCCGCAACCCGGGATCATGGACATTGCGCTGTATGAAGGCGGCAAGGCCCATGTGGCGGGGGTGAGCAATGTGGTGAAGCTCAGCTCGAACGAGAACCCGTTCGGGCCGTCTGACAAGGCGAAAGAGGCTTTCGCCAAATCGGTGCATCAGCTGCACCGCTACCCCTCCACCGATCACGCAGGCCTGCGCCAGGCGATTGCCGAGGTGCATGGCCTTGATGCCGGGCGCATCATCTGCGGCGTCGGCTCGGATGAGATCATCCATTTCCTGTGTCAGGCCTATGCCGGGCCGGGGGATGAGGTGCTGTATACCGAGCATGGTTTCCTGATGTACAAAATCTCGGCCATGGCGGCGGGGGCCACCCCGGTCGAGGTGGCCGAGCGCGAGCGCACCACCGATGTGGACGCCCTGCTGGCCGCCTGCAATGCGCGCACCAAACTGGTGTTCATCGCCAACCCGAACAACCCGACCGGCACGATGATCTCGGCGGGCGAGGTGGCGCGTCTGGCGCGCGGCCTGCCGCCGCAGGCCATTCTGGTGCTGGATGGCGCCTATGCCGAATATGTCGACGGGTTCGATGCCGGGCTCAGCCTTGTCGAGGCGATGCCCAATGTGGTGATGACGCGCACCTTCTCCAAGATCTATGGGCTTGGCGGGTTGCGCATCGGCTGGGGCTATGGTCCCAAGGCGATTATCGACGTGCTGAACCGCATTCGTGGGCCGTTCAACCTGTCGAACACCCAGCTGGAAACCGCCGAAGCCGCAGTGCGCGATCAGGATTATGTCGCCAAATGCCGGGCCGAGAATGCCCGCCTGCGGCACTGGCTGGCCGAGGCGCTGGCCGCGCATGGCGTGCCCTCCGACACCTCGATGGCGAATTTCGTGCTGGCTCGTTTCGCCAGTGCCGAAGAGGCCGAAGCCTGCGACAGCTTCCTGCAAGAACAGGGCCTGATCGTGCGGCGCGTGGCGGGCTACAAGCTGCCCAATTGCCTGCGGATCACCGTGGGAGACGAGGCCTCCTGCCGCCGCGCCGCCCATGCCATCGGGCAGTTCAAGGGGCTGAAATGACGGCGCTTTACAATCGGGTCGCGCTGATCGGTCTGGGGCTGATCGCCTCGTCCATGGCCCATGCCATGAAGGCGGGCGGTCTGGCGGGCGAGATTGTGGGCTATGCCAAATCCGCCGAGACCCGCGCCACCGCGCTTGATATGGGGTTCGTGAACCGGGTCACCGATACCGCCGCCGAGGCCGTGCAAGGCGCCGATCTGGTGGTGCTGGCCGTGCCGGTGGGCGCCATGGGCGCCATTGCGGCCGAGATCGGCCCGCATCTGGCGCCGGGCTGCACCGTCACCGATGTGGGTTCGGTCAAGCAGGCGGTGATCGAGGCGGTGGCGCCGCATATCCCCGAGGGCGTGCAGTTCATCCCCGGTCACCCGATGGCCGGCACCGAATATTCCGGGCCGCGCTCAGGCTTTGCCACGCTGTTCCGCAACCGCTGGTGGCTGCTGACGCCGCTGGAGGGGCATGACCCGGCGGCGCTGGCGCGGTTCCGCGCGCTGGTCGAGGGAATCGGCGCCAAGGTCGACAGCATGGATGCCGCGCATCACGATGTGGTGCTGGCCGTGGTCAGCCACACGCCACACCTGATCGCCTATACGATGGTGGGCGTGGCCGATGACCTCGCGCGCGTCACCGACAGCGAGGTGATCCAGTATTCGGCGGCGGGTTTCCGCGACTTTACGCGGATTGCCGCCAGTGACCCGACCATGTGGCGCGATGTGTTCTTGACGAACAAGGAGGCGACGCTGGATATTCTGGGCCGGTTCACCGAGGAACTGTTCGCGCTGCAACGGGCAATCCGGCTGGGAGATGGCGACCATCTGCACGCCTATTTCACCCGCACGCGCGCCATTCGCCGGGGGATCATCGAGGCCGGGCAGGATACTTCCGCCCCGGATTTCGGGCGGGGTCAACCGCCCGCGTAAGCTGTAACGGGCCCAGAGGCGGGTCTGGGGGGATTTGCGGATGAGACAGGCTGCTTGGGCATTCGCCGCCGGGATGCTGCTTTGCGCGGGCATCGCCGAGGCCGAGGGGTTGGGCACATCGCTGTTGCCCAAGGCCCGGCCGGTGGCAGATGCCACAGCCGCGGCCAGCCCGGCGGCCGATCTGCCCGCCGCCAATCTTGTGGTGGCCACGGTCTCCTCCTCCAATGCCGTGCAGCCGCTGAAACGCCCGCTGCCCCGCCCCGAAGGCCTGGCCGCGCGCTATGCCGCCACCATGGCCGATCTGGCCGCCCCCAAACTGGACCCCGGCTCGGTGGTCGAGGTTGCCGCCATCAGCGGTCTGCGCGCCTCGCTGATGCCGCAGGCCCGGCCCAAGGGGCTGAGCAAACGCCGCGCCGTGGAGCCGGAGGCGACGGTGCAAAAGGCCGCCGTCATCCGCACCCTGCCCGGCAAAACCGCCGTGCTGCCGAAGAAGGGTTCGGTCTGCGGCGACCCGGACATCCGCGGCGCCGCGCTTGCCCCGATCACCAGCCGCGTGAAAGGCTGCGGAGTGGAGGAGCCGGTGAAAGTGACCCAGATCGCCGGCGTCGCCATCTCGCCCGCCGCCACCATCACCTGCGAAACCGCGCAGGCGGCAAAGCAATGGATCGAGCGCGGCGTGCAGCCTGCCTTCGACAATCAGGTGGTCAAGCTGCAAATCGCGGGCAGCTATGTCTGCCGCACCCGCAACCACAAGAAAGGCGCCAAGGTCAGCGAACATGGCAAAGGCCGCGCGCTGGATGTTTCGGGCTTCGTGCTGGCCGATGGCCGGGCACTGTCGGTGGTGCGCGACTATCGCAAATCCCGCGCCATGAAAGCCTCGCACCGCGCGGCCTGCGGCCCCTTCGGCACCACGCTTGGCCCCGGCTCGGACGGGATGCACGAAGACCACCTGCATATGGATATCGTCAGCTATCGCAACGGCACTTACTGCAAATGAGCCGCTGGCGGCTAGCGTTGCCGGGGGGCTTTCTGCCCCCCACGGCCCTCACGGGCCTCCCCCCGAGGATATTTGCATCAGGTTGAAAGACCATACCTGCCTGCTTCAACCTGATCCAAATATCCTCAGGGGGTGAATTTGCGCAGCAAAGAGGGGGCGCGAGCGCCCCCTTTCTTATGCCGCCATATCATGCCGCAGGATCGCCGCCTCGGAGGCGGAAAGGTTGCGGCGGGCATAATCGCCATAGCTTTCCGGGTTGGCCTCGATCCCTGGCAGCAGCGCCAGAAGCCCTGCGCGCTGGTTGTCTTCGATGGTGTCCAGCGCCGTGTTGGACGGGTGAAAACTTTCGCTTTCCATACCATTGGCAAACAGGATGCTGTGCCGCTCCAGCAGCAGGTGGATATAGGTCACCTCGCGGGCGCCATGATCCACCACCACCGAGCGGTCGTTCAGCAGGTCTTCCGCCGCCACCAGCACCTCGTCGCTGTTGAACAGCGCGCGGGCCTGCGGGCCGCGGATCAGCATGCGGTGTTGGGGCGAGACCAGCAGGTCGCCATCCGGGCGGTCGGTGCCGAAGGCGCCCGCGCGAAAGCGGATCGGGCGCAGATGCGGCATGGCATAGAGCCGGGCGCCGGTCATCCGGCGGTGCCCCGTCCACAGGATCGGCTGCGGCCCGTCATCACGCGTCAGCACCCTGTCGCCGGGGCGCAGATGCTGGATCAGTTTCGGCCCCTCGGGCGTGGCAATCCTTGTATCCGGGGTGAAGCAGATGACGCCACCCGCATGGCGCGCCCCTGCCCCGCGATGCGTGCGGTCGATCGCCACGCGCACCACCCACATGTCGCGCCCCTCGGGCGGCAATTCGCCCACGAACATCACCAGCCGGGCGCCGGTATCGGGCACCTCGATCACGGTCACCGCATGGGATTGATGCCCATCTGTGACGATGAACCCCTGCTCGGGTTCTGCTGTGACGTCCTCCGGGGCCGCCTCGGCGCCCCCGTCCTGATCTGCCGCCTGCGGGCGGCCTAGCGATGCGCCGATCAGCCGGCGCACCATGCGCGCCACCCGGCGGCGGAGCTCCGCTGCCCCCTCGGCCTGTTCCAGAACCAGCACATTCTGCGGCCCGTCCACCCGCACCGGCACGCCCG
>NZ_JAEULU010000157.1 GCF_016792925.1 Gemmobacter sp. | reverse complement strand
TGCTTTTGGGTTTGGCGTAGTAATACTGGTCCTGATAGTCGATCTCGGGATAGTTGAGCATCGCCCAGCGGGGTTCTTCCATCTGCTGCCAGCGCTTGAAGGCGGCCAGACGCCAGTCGAGCATCCATTGCGGCTCGCCGTTTTTCTCGCTGATCAGGCGAACGATCCCCTCGTTCAAGCCCTTCGGCGCATATTCGGTTTCGATCTCGGTTTCCCAGCCGTGCTTGTATTTGCCGGCCATGGCCTGCACGGTCTCGATGGTTTCCCGGTCCACGCCCACGCGCAGTTCGATCTGGTCTTCGGCTTCCAGCGCCATGCGTCCCTCCTCAGACCCGCGCGCGGGCCTTGCGATATTGTGCGATCCAGGCATCGGCGAACCGCAATACCTCGTCTTCCGTCGTCCGGGGCCCGATCGACACGCGCAGGGCAGAGGCAGCCGCCGTGTCGTCAAAGCCCATGGCGCGCAACACCCGGCTGGCCTTCACCTTGCCGCTGGAACAGGCCGAGCCCGCCGAAACGGCAAAGCCCGCCAGATCCATCTGCATCACCTGCGTCTCGCCCTTCCAGCCGGGCGTCACGAGGCACAGGGTGTTCGGCAGCCGCGCGCCATCTTTCCCGACCGAAATAGTCTCATTTGCTGCGGCTGACAATGCTGACTCTAGAATATTTCTAATCTCGGCCACGCGCTCCCAGACGCCATCCGCCAGATCGCGCGCCGCGGCCTCGGCTGCGGCGGCAAAGCCGGCAATGCCAATCAGGTTTTCCGTTCCGGCCCGGCGCCCCATTTCCTGACCGCCGCCCTTCAGCTGTGCAGCCAGATCAAGGCCGCGCCGCAGGATCAGCGCGCCGATGCCCTTGGGCCCACCCAGCTTATGCGCCGAGGTCAGCCCCATGTCGCATCCCAGCCAGTTGAAGGCCAGTGGCAGCTTGCCAAAGGCCTGGGTCAGATCACTGACCGCGAGGCCTTCGGGCAGGGTTTGCACAATGCCGGTTTCCGAATTTGCAAATTGCACCGCCATGCTGCCCGGCTCGCCCCCTGCAACCTGGCCCGCCGCATTGACGGGCAGATCCGCGACACACCAGGCGCTGACGGCTTCATGTTCCACATCGCCGCAACGCAGCCCCCGCCCCGCGCAGGCAAGCGCGGCGGCCTCGGTCGCGCCCGAGGTGAACACAATGTCGGTGCCATCGGCGCCAAGCGCCGCTGCAATCTGGTTGCGCGCCTTTTCCATCAGCGACTTCGCGGCACGCCCCTCGGCATGGACCGAAGACGGGTTGCCCACCAGATCCATGGCCGCGATCATCGCCGCCCGCGCTTCGGGGCGCAGCGGAGTGGTGGCGTTCCAGTCCAGATAGATGCGCGGGCGCATCACAGGACGGGCAATTTGCTGGCGTCAAATCCGGCGCCGGGCAAGACCTCGACACCGGATTTCGACATGCGCACCTCGGCGCCCGCAGCGGTCAACGCGGATTTCAAGGCATCAACCGATGAAAAATCCTTGCTTTCCATGGCCTTGGCACGGGCCTCGGCCAAGGCCGTTGCAAAGGGCGCCAGATCGACCGATGCCTGATCCCAGCCGCCAAGTTCGGGTAGCAGAAGGCCTAACAACTGTGCAGAAGCCAAAAAATCTGAGGCAACAGCTCTGACTTGCTGAATACTAGAACCAGAGTACTCTTCCAAGTTATCGACAAACCCTTGCCTTAACATATCATATCTAGTTGCCAGCCCACGCAACTCCACAAGCGCCAAGGACGTATTAAGATTCGCCGAAAGAGCCGATACAACTCTTACATGGGGCTTACCTGGCTTAACGTCACGAAACATCGCCCGCCATTTCCGCAAAGTGGCCTCGGCCTGTGCAGCTTTCTCTGCGGTCCAATCCATCGGCTTTGCATAGTGGGTTTGCAAATATACAAACCGGATCACCTCGCCGGGATATCCTTGCTCCAGCAAGTCGCGCACGGTGAAGAAATTGCCCAAGGATTTGGACATCTTCTTACCCTCAACCTGAAGCATCTCATTGTGCAGCCAGATATTTGCAAACTGCCCCGAAGGGTTTGCACAGCAGCTTTGCGCGATCTCATTCTCATGATGCGGGAATTGCAGGTCGATCCCGCCGCCATGAATATCAAAGGTCTCGCCCAGCAACTCCCGGCTCATGGCGGAGCATTCGATGTGCCAGCCGGGCCGCCCCCAACCCCAAGGCGAAGGCCAGCCGGGCAGATCGTCGGACGAGGGTTTCCACAACACGAAATCCATCGGGTCGCGCTTGTAGGGCGCGACCTCGACCCGGGCGCCTGCGATCATGTCATCGACCGAGCGCCCGGACAGCCCGCCATAGCCGGGAAAGCTGCGCACCTCGAACAGCACATGGCCATCCACCGCATAGGCATGGCCGCGTGCGATCAGCGCCTCGATCATCGAGATCATCGGGCCGATGTAATCGGTGGCGCGGGGTTCATGCGTGGGGCGCATGGCTCCGAGCGCATCCATATCGGCGTGATACCAGCCGATCGTCTCATCGGTGATGTCGCGAATCGCGCGGCCCGTCGCGGCGGCGCGGGCGTTGATCTTGTCGTCCACATCGGTGAAGTTGCGAACATAGGTCACGTTTTCAGCGCCATAGACGTGACGCAACAGGCGGAACAACGTGTCGAACACCACCACAGGCCGGGCATTGCCGATATGGGCACGGTCGTAAACGGTAGGCCCACAGACATACATGCGGACGCGGCCGGGTTGCAGCGGTTGCAACACTTCCTCGCGGCGGGTGCGGGTGTTCCACAGTTTGATCATGCGCGCCTCCATCGGCTCAGGCCTTTTCGGCCAGGGTCAGCCATTCTTCCTCGGCCTCGGCCAGCGCCGCCTGACGCTGGGCCATCATCTCGGTCGCTTTGCGGAATTTCACCGGGTCTTTGCTGAACAGATCGGCATCGGCCAGCAACTCGGCCAGCTTTGCAATTTCATGTTCAAACTTTGCAATCACCTCGGGAAGCGTATCGAGCCGTTTCTTTTCGGTGAAAGACAGGCCCTCGGCTTTTTTCGGCGCGGCGACGGCGGGGGCAGCCTGCTTGGCCGCAACCTTCACTGGCGCCGCCTCGGCCAGCGCGCCGCGTTGCGCCAGATAGTCGCTCCAGCCACCCGCATAGACGGTCGCCACCCCGTCGCCTTCCAGCGCGATGGTGGTGGTGGCAACCCGGTCGATGAAATCGCGGTCATGGCTGACCAGCAGCACCGTGCCATCATAATCGCCCAACAGGTCTTGCAGCAGGTCCAGCGTTTCCACGTCCAGATCGTTGGTCGGCTCGTCAAGGATCAGCAGGTTGGAATCCTGCGCCATCAAGCGGGCCAGCAAAAGCCGGGCTTTTTCGCCGCCCGACAAGGATTTGACCGGCGCGCGGGCCTGCCCTTCCGAGAACAGGAAATCCTTGAGATAGGCCACGACATGTTTCGGCGTGCCGCGCACCATCACCTGATCCGAGGCGCCCGAAACCGCCATCAGCGGATCGCCGGTCAGGTTTTCCCACAGCGTCGCCTCGGGGTCCAGCTGGGCGCGGGTCTGGTCGAACACTGCGATTTGCAGGTTGGTGCCCAGGGTCACCGTGCCGCTATCGGGCGGCTCTTGCCCGACCAGCATTTTCAGCAGCGTGGTCTTGCCGATGCCATTAGGGCCGACAAAGGCCACCCGGTCGCCGCGCAGCACCCGAAAGTCAAAATTCTGCACTATGCTTTTTGCACCATAGGCTTTGCAAATTCCGACCGCCTCGATCACCTTCTTGCCCGAGACCTGGCCGCTTTCCAGTTCCATCGCAGCAGTGCCCTGGCGGCGGATCATCGATGAGCGTTGCTCGCGCAGGTCTTGCAGCGCCCGCACCCGGCCCATGTTCCGTTTGCGGCGGGCGCTGATGCCCTCCACCGCCCATTTGGCCTCATGCTTGATCTTGCGATCCAGCTTGTGGCGGGCCTCGTCCTCCTCGGCCCAGACCTGTTCGCGCCATTCCTCGAAGCCGTCGAACCCGGATTCGCGGCGGCGCACCTCGCTGCGATCCACCCAAAGGGTGGCGCGGGTCAGCGCCTTGAGGAAGGCGCGGTCGTGGCTGATCAGGACAAAGGCAGTGCGGCTTTGCGACAATTCGGCCTCAAGCCATTGAATCGCCTGAATATCCAGATGGTTGGTCGGCTCGTCCAGCAGCATCAGCTCTGGCGCCTCGGCCATCAGTTTGGCCAGCGCGGCCCGGCGACGCTCGCCGCCCGAGGCCGAAGCCACCGGGGTCTCGGGGTTGAATTTCAGCCCCTCCGCCACCACGGCCACCTTGTAGGATTCGTCCTCCGGCAGGCCCGAGGCGGCGTAATCGCCCAGGGTCTCGTAGGCGGAAAGATCGGGGTCTTGCTCCATATACCCCACGGTCGTGCCCGGCGGCACCACGCGGGTGCCGCTATCGGCCTCGATCAGACCGGCCATGATCTTCATCAGGGTCGATTTGCCCGAGCCATTGCGCCCCACCAAGGCCACCCGGTCACCGGGTTGCACGGTCAGGTCGAGCCCGTCGAACAAGGGATTGCCGCCGAAAGTCAGCGAGATGGAGGAAAGCTGGAGAAGGGGTGCGCGTGCCATGCGGCGGGCGTAGCCTGCCCGCGCCCGCGCGTCAATCGCCCGCCAGCAGCCGCAGCGCGCGGGCGCGGGCTGGCGGGATGGCGGCGATCTCGACCGCGGTGAACACATGCAGCGTGTCCATCTGCCGGTCGATCACCGCATGGTCGGAGACCCAGCCGCCAAGCGCCAGATAGCTGCGCAGCAGCGCGGGCAACTGGCCGCGCGCCTGCCTTGGATCGGCGGGCGGCAGATCTTGCAGCGGCAGGATGTCGGGCGAGCGCCGCCCCGGCGCCAGTGCGGGCGGGGCGGGATGCGCGGCCAGCAGCGACAGCGCGGCGGCATGGCGGGCGGGGTCTGCGCCGGGGAAAGAGGTGCAGCCGAACAGCAGCGCCGCCCCGGCCCGATCCACCAGCCGCGCCAGCATCGCCCAGGCGAGGCGCATCAAATCGGGATCGGGTTGCCCCGGTGCCAGGCAGAACCGGCCCAACTCCAGCATGGGCGCGCGCCTGGCCGTCAGGCCCGCAAGATCATAGCGCTGGCCGGAATAGCTGTGCCCTGCCCCGCCGGCGTCGAGGCCCAGCACGCGGTAGCAGCCCAGAAGCTGCCCCTGCGATTCCAGCAAGACATGATCGCAGCGGCTGTCGAACGCATCGGCATCACGACCGGGCCGCCCGTGAAAACACAGGTGCCGCAAGGCCTGCGCCCGCCCGACATCCTCGGCGGTTTCGGCAAGGCGGGCGGTCAGGCGACCTGTGCTGAGCCGGTCCACGTTTGGCCCCCGCCTTTCGGGATCAATCCACCAATTGATCGGCGCGCAACCGGCCAATCGAGCCGAAGAGCTGGCGCAGGAAGCCCATGCCCTTGATATTGGTCTCGGTCACCCGGCGCGAAAGGGCGACGACGCGGCCCCGTTCCAGCCCGAACCGCTCGATATTGGTGACGGTGCCCGCCTCGGAGAAGCTGATGGCGACCACCTGGCGGTCGATCTCTTTCGGCGTGCGCCCGCCCTTATGCTCCCACCGGCTTTGCACATAGAACCAGCCCACATCATTCAGCAGGCCCGAGGCCGAGGGGCGCCCGATCGCCGTGGCGACCTCTTCGCGCGAGGCGCCGATCTGGATTGCGTCCAGCTCCAGCTGTTCGGGGATATAGCCGTGATTGCGATAGATCGGGGCACAGGCCATGAGCGAGAGCGACAGGATGCCACCGGCGAGCCAAGGCGCCACGCGCCGTCCCAACCGCACAAAACGTGCCTGCATGATCACTCCCGTCCCTGCCGGATGACAAGCGGCGCCTTGCCAAGCAGGCGGCGGCCCCCTATCCCGGTTTTCATATCACGCCATCCGGGGCCAGCGGCTCCGGTCGGTTCAGGTTCCGGCTTACAGCAAGGTCGGGCCTGTGTTCAAGGAAGGAACGCGTCTCGGCGCGCCACCACCCGGAGGGAAGCATGACCACAAGCCGCAATGACAGCACCCCGGAGCGCCTGCAACTGGGCCAGCCGCTGCGCGTGGCGGGGCTGGCCACCCGCAAGCCGACCCGTTTCCGCATCGAGGCCGATGCCGAACAGCGCGCGGCGGCGGCGGCGATTCTCGGCATTACCGCCGTCGCGCGGCTGCGTTTTGCCGGCGAAGTGCGCCCGCGCGGCCGCAATGACTGGGATCTGGTCGCCGATCTGGAAGCGGAGGTCGAGCAGCCCTGCTCGGTCACGCTCGCCCCGGTGGTGACGCGCATCCGCGAGGCGGTGGAGCGGCATTATCTTGCCGATATGCCGGTGCCCGAGGGCGACGAGGTGGAAATGCCCGAAGACGAGCGTGACGAGCCGCTGCCCGAGGTGATCGACCCCGGCGCCGTCGCGCTGGAGGCCCTCGCGCTGGCCTTGCCCGCCTATCCGCGCGCGCACGGCGCGGCGCTTGGCGAGGCGGTTTTCGCCGCCGAAGGTGTGGCGCCGCTGCGCGATGAGGATTTGCGGCCGTTTTCTGGCCTGGCTTCCCTTGCGGAGCGGCTGAAATCCGGGCAGAAGGACGCCGAGTAAGCGCAGGAACCGCCACGCTGCGGCAGGGGCAACAAAACACTTGCACCCGGCCGGAAAACGGCTATGTTCCGCGCCTCGCAAACACTGTGAAATCCGGGTTTGTCCGCAGCCGCGGCAATCTGAGTTTCACCAAGGAAATCAGGGGCTTGCCCCTCACTAACCCGAGGTCGAGACATGGCTGTCCCGCAGAACCGAGTCACCCGTTCGCGTCGCAACATGCGTCGTTCGCATGACGCTCTTGTTGCCGGTAACCCGGCTGAATGCTCGAATTGTGGCGAGCTGAAGCGCCCGCACCACGTTTGCGGCGCCTGCGGCCACTATGATTCGCGTGAAGTCGTCGCGATGACCAAAGAGGTCGACGTGGACGAGGACGCGGCGTAAGCCGCTTCCCCTGCCTGCTGCACGCATGTCGACCGGAACAGGTTTTCCGCAAGAGCGCGCGCCGCGCACCGTCATATCACTGGACGCCATGGGCGGGGATCGTGGACCGGCAGCGGTTGTTGCCGGTCTTGTCGTCTCTGCACAGGATGATCCGGGGCTGGAGTTTATCCTCCACGGTGACGAAGCGGTGTTGAAGCCCTTGCTGGCGGCGCATCCCGATCTGGGCCCGCGCATCACGCTTTCGCATGCACCGCGCATTGTCACCATGAGTGACAAGCCCAGCCAGGTCATGCGCCATGGCGACGGCACCTCCATGTGGGGCTGTATTGATTCCGTGCGCAATGGCGAGGCCGCCGTGGCGGTCAGCTGCGGCAATACCGGCGCGCTGATGGCGGTTTCGATGATCCGCCTGCGCAAGATCGCGGGCGTGAACCGCCCCGCCATCGCCTGCCTCTGGCCCTCGCGCAATCCCGGTGGCTTCAATGTCATGCTGGATGTCGGCGCCGATATCCGCGCCGAGGCCGAGGATCTGCTGCAATATGCCACCATGGGCGCGGCCTATGCCCGCAATGGTCTGAACCTCAGCCGCCCGCGCGTCGGCCTGCTGAATGTCGGCACCGAAGAACACAAGGGCCGGGCCGAGCTGAAAGTGGCGCATGACCGCATGACGGTGGCCCAGGAGGCCGCCGGGTTTGAATTTGTCGGTTTTGTGGAAGGCGGCGATATTCCCTCCAACCGGGTTGACGTGATCGTCACCGACGGGTTCACCGGCAATATCGCGCTGAAAACCGGCGAAGGCACCGCCAAACTGGTGCTGGACCTGCTGCGCGGCGCCTTCATGGGCAGCGCCCTGAGCAAGCTGGCCGGGTTGATGATGCGCGGCGCCCTGCGCGCCATGGCCAGCCGCGTCGATCCGCGTCAGGTGAATGGCGGGGTCTTCCTCGGGCTGAACGGCACGGTGGTGAAAAGCCACGGCTCTGCCGATGCCACCGGCATTGCCTCGGCCATTCGCCTCGCGGCTCAACTGGCCAGATCAGGCTTCAATGACCGGCTGGCTGCCCGGCTTGCATCCGCCGAGGCGGCGGGGCAGGATGGCATCACAGGCAAAAGCGGTGAAAAAGAATGACAATACGCGCCGTCGTGAAGGGTGTGGGCCATTACCTGCCCGAACGCGTGGTTCCCAACAGCGAGTTTGAGGCGACCATCGACACCTCTGACGAGTGGATTCGCACCCGCTCCGGGATCGAGCGGCGCCATTTCGCGGCGGAGGGTCAGACCACCTCCGATCTGGGCACCCGGGCGGCGCAGGCGGCCCTCGCCCATGCCGGCATGACGGCGGATGATGTGGATGCGCTGATCGTCGCTACCTCGACCGCCGATTTCACCTTCCCTTCTGCCGCCACGATGATTCAGGCCCGTCTGGGCATGACGCGCGGCTTTGCCTTCGATGTGCAGGCCGTCTGCGCCGGGTTTGTGTTCGCTTTGGCCAATGCCAATGCGCTGATCGTCTCGGGTCAGGCCAAACGCGTGCTGGTGATCGGCGCCGAGACCTTCTCGCGGCTGATGGATTGGCAAGACCGCACCACCAGCGTGCTGTTCGGCGATGGCGCGGGCGCGCTGCTTCTGGAGGCGCAGGATGGCAGCGGCAGCAATAGCGATCGCGGCATTCTGGCGACCGATCTGAACTCGGATGGCCGCCACAAGGACATCCTGCATGTCGATGGCGGCGTGTCGACCGGCCAGACCGGCCACCTGCGGATGCAGGGCAAGGAGGTCTTCCGCCATGCCGTTGAAAAACTGGCAGAAACGGCCCATGCCGCGCTGGAAAAGGCGGGGCTGACCGCCGAGGATGTGGCCTGGATCGTGCCGCATCAGGCCAATATCCGCATCATCGAGGGCACTGCCAAACGCATGCAATTGCCGATGGATCGCGTGGTGGTGACCGTGCAGGACCATGGCAATACCTCTGCGGCCTCGATCCCGCTCGCGCTCTCGGTCGGGGTGCAGCGCGGCCAGATCAAGCCCGGAGACCTGATCGTGACCGAGGCGATTGGCGGCGGTCTGGCCTGGGGCTCGGTCGTTCTGCGCTGGTAAGTGTTTCGGCGCTGTCGATAATCCGTGCAAAAGCCAGCGGATTGATCCTGCGACCTGCCTGAACAACGCGCTGCAAGTGGTTGATATTGACTCGAAAACCTAAACCCCCCAATCTACGGAAAAACCCGGGGGGGAATGATGAGTGAAAAGACCCTGACGCGCATGGACCTGAGCGAAGCGGTGTTCCGCGAGGTCGGCCTGTCGCGCAACGAATCCGCCGATCTGGTGGAAGCCGTCCTGCAACATGTCTCGGATGCGCTGGCGGCCGGTGAGACGGTGAAGATTTCCTCCTTTGGCACCTTCTCGGTGCGGGACAAATCGGCGCGTGTGGGCCGCAATCCCAAAACCGGCGATGAGGTGCCGATCAGCCCGCGTCGCGTGCTGACCTTCCGCCCCTCGCATTTGATGAAAGAGCGGGTCGCCACCGGCCAGAAGCGCTGAGCGGCGCCATGGATAAATCGCCCGACGCCTTCAGGACCATCAGCGAGGTCGCTGACTTTCTGGAGACGCCGGCGCATGTGCTGCGATTCTGGGAAAGCCGGTTTCCGCAGATCAAGCCGGTGAAGCGCGCGGGCGGGCGGCGCTATTACCGCCCCGCCGATGTTGCCCTGCTTGCGGGCATCCGCCAGCTGCTGCATCAGGATGGCATGACCATACGGGGCGTGCAGAAAATCCTGCGCGATCAAGGCGTCCGGCATGTCATAGCCCTGTCGGACCCCAATTTTCCCCCGGCCTCCGTGCCCGAGGACGAGGCCTTTGACGGCATGGCCGAGCCAACGCCAGACGAGGCCGAGGACGGGTCGAATATCGTCGCCCTCACCGATTGGCGCTTTGGCACCGCCGCGCCAGAGCCGGCGGTTCGGGCCGGGGATGGCGATCTGCCATGGGACAGCCCGGAAGCCGCCGCCACCCCGACAGCCGCGCCGGAGTTGCTGGCGGAGGCCCTGCCCCCTGCGCCGGAGCTGCATGTCGGCGCCGCCTCGCTGGTGGCGGACCCCGACAGCTTGTCCGCTGCCGATCCGGCATCCGAAGAGGAACCTACCCTGCCCAGCCCTGCCCCTCTGCAATGGTCACTGTTCGACGCCATCGCGCCGGAAGATTCGGCCCCGGCGGCAGACCTGCCGCAGCCCGAGGCGGAGGCGCCCTTGGCCCAGGCGTCCCCGCCTGACCTCCCGCTGGCGCAGACGGTCCTGAGCGAAGCCGATGATCCGCCGCAGGCCCAACCGGACGAATCGCCCGCGCACGAAGCCGCTGAGACGATTCAGGCCCCACCGGCACCCACATCAAACCCGAGCGGCCCGGACCTGCCCTGGTTGCCCCCTCGCCTGCGTGCCCTGCACGCCGCGTTGGACGGCCAGGCCCGCCCCGATCTTGCACCTGTTCTGGCCCGCGCGCGGGCGCTGCACGCGCGTTTGCGCGATGCCGCCCAATCTCGGCGCGGATAATTCACGACCATGCGTTTTGGCGCTTGCCGCTGCCGAAAATATCGTTATGTATCCGCGCAGTGTCGGGCCGTGGCGCAGCCTGGTTAGCGCGTCCGTCTGGGGGGCGGAAGGTCGTGAGTTCGAATCTCACCGGCCCGACCACTGAAAAAAGACCCGCCTCTGGGAACAGGGCGGGTCTTTTCATAGGCTTGGAGGCCCGCAGATGACCGCGATCGGAGTGCTGCCCGCGCAAGAGCTGCGCGCATTGATCGAGACCGGCGTGATTGCCGGCAGCCCGGCCATCCTGCCCGATCAGATCCAACCTGCCAGCCTTGATTTGCGTCTGGGCACCGTGGCTTATCGGGTGCGCGCCTCGTTTCTCGCGGGCCATGGCCGCAGCGTGGCGGCGCGCATTGCCGAATTCGAGATGCATCGAATCGACCTGACCGAAGGCGCGGTGCTGGAAAAGGGCTGCGTCTATGTGATTCCCCTGATGGAGCATCTGGCGCTGCCCCGTGGCATCACGGCGGTGGCCAATGCCAAAAGCTCCACCGGGCGGCTGGACCTGCTGACCCGCACCATCACCGATGGCGGCGTGGAGTTTGACCGGATCGCCGAGGGCTATGCCGGGCCGCTTTATGCCGAGGTCTGCCCGCGCAGCTTTTCGGTTCTGGCGCGGGCCGGGCAGCGGTTGAACCAGATCCGCTTTCGCCGGGGTCAGGCCGTGCTGAGTGATGCCGATCTGGCCACGCTGCATGCACAAGAGCCGCTGGTGGATGGCGCGGCGGTGATCTCGGAAGGCCTGGGCTTCTCGGTCGATCTGCGCCCCGAAACCGGCGATCTGCTGGGCTATCGCGCCAAGCCGCATACCGGGGTGATTGATCTGGCGAAGATCGGCCATTATCCGGCGGCGGAGTTTTGGGAGGAGGTGCGTTCGCGCGAGGGGCGCATCATCCTGGACCCCGGTGCCTTTTACATTCTGGTCAGCCGCGAGGCGGTGACGATCCCCCCCGATTACGCCGCCGAGATGGCGCCTTATCTGGCGATGGTGGGCGAGTTTCGCGTGCATTATGCCGGGTTCTTTGATCCCGGCTTTGGGCATTCCGCCGCCGGAGGCGCGGGCTCGCGCGGGGTGCTGGAGGTGCGCTGCCACGAGGCGCCTTTCGTGCTGGAGCATGGGCAGGTGGTCGGGCGGCTGGTCTATGAGCGGATGAGCGCGCGGCCTGAAACCCTTTATGGCGCGGGGATTGCGTCGAATTATCAGGGTCAGGGGTTGAAGCTGGCCAAGCATTTCCGCAGCTGAGCGGAACAGCGGGGGCCAGCCCACGCACGAGATCAAACGGCGGGAGCCAGCCCCCGCACCAGATCAAGCAGCGGGGGGCCCCCCCCCCCCCCCCCCGCGAATTTAGCCCACATGTCAAATGAAAAGGGTGGGTTTTGAAAGTAGGTTGGGTTTGACAAAAATATTAATCAAAAAAATACCCTTTGCCCGACGGGGTTTAGTACACAACAACCGA
>NZ_JAEULU010000103.1 GCF_016792925.1 Gemmobacter sp. | reverse complement strand
CGCCAGATCGCGCGCCACCTGCGCGCTGTTCACCCGGAACCGGCTGGGCACCTGCACCGCCACGGGCACCCGGTTTTGCATGAAGATCCACCGCGCCGGATCGGCCCGGTTGGTATCGACGATACAGGCGTGATGGCGCAGATCTTGTGGCGTTGCAGGCGCAGGCCGCAAGGCAAGGTAATCGGGGCTGGCCACCAGAACCGACCCCACCTCGCCCAGCTTGCGCCGCTTCAAGGTGCTGTTGCCGCCAAAGCCGACGCGGAAAGCCAGATCAATCCCCTCTGCCGCCAGATCGACATGCGCGTCAGACAGGCGCAGATCAATGCTTAAGGCCGGGTGCAGCGCTGCAAATTCGGCCAGCATCACCTGCACATGACGCTCGCCGAAATTCACCGGGGCCGAGATGCGCAAGGCCCCGGTAAACCCGCGCGAGCCTTCGCTGACCTCGGCCAGCAGGCTGTCCAGCTCCTCCAGCAGCGCAGGCGCGCGGGCCAGCAGCACCTCGCCCGCCGTGGTCAGGCCCAGCTTGCGGGTGGTGCGCTGGAACAACCGCACCCCCAAGCGCGCCTCCAGCTCGGCCACATGTTTGGAGGTGAGGCGGTTCGACACGCCCAAACGCTCTGCCCCGGCGGTGAAAGACCCGGTTTCCGCCGTGGCGGCAAAGGCGCGCAGCCCATCCAGAAGATTCATGGCATTCAGAACACTATGGCGAAAGTCATTCGCCATCTTCGCCATATCATTCCGGGCCGGCAAGCCCCATCTTGCCCCCAAGAAAGGGGACATATCATGCTTGACCTCACCCGCCTGAAAGACAGCCTCAAGACCTCGGACAAGATGCCCTTGGTGTTTTTGGGCCATGGCAGCCCGATGAACGCCATTGAGGATAACCCCTATGCCAAAAGCTGGGCCGCCCTGGGGCAAAACCTGCCGCGACCGCAGGCCATTCTGGTGGTTTCGGCGCATTGGATGACGCGCGGCACCACGCTGGTATCGGTGAACGCAAAGCCCGAAACCATCCATGATTTCTACGGCTTCCCGCCCGAACTGCACGCGATGCAATACCCCGCCCCCGGCGCGCCCGAGATGGCGCGCGAGGTGGTGACCATGCTGGCCAGCCACCACGCCGAGGAGGACGAGACCTGGGGTCTCGATCACGGTGCCTGGTCGGTGCTGGCCTCGATGTATCCTGAGGCCGATGTGCCGGTGTTCCAACTGTCGATCGATATGAGCGCCGACCTGCCGCACCACCTCGAAATCGGCCGCGCCTTGGCCGATCTGCGCCATCGCGGCGTGCTGATCCTGGGATCGGGCAATGTGGTGCATAACCTGCGCGCCATGCGGTTTGGCGGCAAGCCCTATGACTGGGCCATCGAGTTCGACGCCTATTTCGCAGACCGGCTGAGCAACCGCGATCACAAGGCGATTGCCAACCGCGCGCAACTGGGCGGGCTGCTGCAAATGGCACATCCTTCGCTGGATCACTACCTGCCCGCGCTGACCATTGCGGGCGCGTCAGATGCCAGGGACCGGCTGATCTACATGAATGACAGCATCGACATCGCCTCGGTCTCGATGCGCAGTTTTGTCTATTACTGACAGGGGGTTATCATGCTGGTGAACGGGGTTTGGACTGCCGATTGGGACCCGGTGCAAAAGGCCGATGCGCAGGGGCGCTTTGTGCGCCAGACCTCCAGCTTTCGCAACTGGATCACGCCCGATGGCGCAGCCGGACCGACGGGCGAGGGCGGCTTCAAGGCCGAGGCCGGGCGCTATCGACTGTATGTCGCCTATATCTGCCCCTGGGCCTGCCGCACGCTGATGGCGCGGGCGCTGAAGGGGTTGCAGGATATTGTGCCGGTGACGGTGGTGAACCCGCGCCTCAGCGATCAGGGCTGGCAGTTCGGCGGCTATGAGGGGGCGGACGAAGACCCGGTCTTTGGCGCCCGCTATCTGCATGAAATCTATACCAAAGCTGACCCGATTTACACCGGGCGTGCCACGGTGCCGGTGCTGTGGGACATGCAGCGCAATGTGATGGTGAACAATGAAAGCGCCGATATTCTGCGCATGTTCGACAGCGCGTTTGACAGCATTGCCCCGGCCACGCCGCGTCTTTGCCCGCCCGATCTGGCCCCGCAGATCGAGGGCTTTGCCCCGCGCCTGTATGATCTGTTCAACAATGGCGTCTACAAGGCCGGGTTCGCCAGCACGCAAGCCGCTTATGACGAGGCGGTGGCCGGGGTGTTTACCCAGCTGGACGAATTGGAGGCGATGCTGGAGGGCGAATTCCTGCTAGGCAATCGTTTGACCGAGCTGGATATTCGGGCCTTTGTCACCGCGATCCGCTTTGATGCGGCCTATCACGGGCTGTTCAAAACCAACCTGCGGCGGGTGGCGGATTACCCGAGGATCAGTGCCTGGATGGCGCACATGCTGCGCCAGCCCTGCATTCGCGAGACGGTGAACATGGATCACATCATCGCCGGATATTACAGCATCAAGGCGCTGAACCCCAAGGGCATCCGCCCCGCGCCCCCGGCGCATGTGAGCGCGCTTTTGGCCGGGTGAGGCGCGGGAAATCGTAATGTATACATGTATACATCAGGCTGGGCAGAGCATTGCCCAGCCAAATTGCGCCGCCAAGATCACCGCCACCAGCCCCACGGCCAGCGACCCCAGATCCTTGGCGTTTCTGGCCATTTCCGACCAGCCGGGCGAGAGGTGATCGACCACCTCCTCCAGTGCGGTGTTCAGCGCCTCGACCGCCAGAAGCGCCAGAACCAGCATCCCAAAGGTGAGGATCTGACCGACCGACGCCCCTCGGATGCCCAAGGCCGCCGTGCCCAGCAGCCCGGCCGCCACCTCTTGCCGTGCCGCGGATTCGCGCAGCAGGCGGCGCAGGCCTTGCAGGGAATATCCGGCTGCATCCATCAGATGCAGCAAGCCCTTGCGGGGTGGCACCACCTTGCGTTCATTATTCATCACATCGCGCCCTTCTTGCGGCAGGGCGAGGTGAGATCGAGCCCGTCGCCGCGCACCGCCGTTTGAATATCCATCAGCCCTAGCACGGTGTGGAACAGGTTGTCATGGCTGACCGGGGCTGCGGTCTCTTGCGCCAGACAGCTTGCATCAACGCCCAGCGCTGTCTGGAAGCGGTCGGACAGCCACAGCACGAAGGGCACATGGGTCTGCACATCGGGCGCCATGAAGCGCGGCGCGGCGTGCAGATACAGGCCGCCTTCGCCCAGCGACTCGCCGTGATCGGACATGAACAGCACGGCGGGCAGAATGCCGGTTGCCGCCTGCGCCCGGTCAATGGCGGCGGCCACGACCCGATCCGTTTGCAGGATCGAATTGTCATAGGCATTCACGATCTCCTCGGGCGTGCAGTCGGAGAACTGCGCGCTGCGGCAATCGGGGGTGAAGGTGGCGCGGGCTTGCGGATAGCGCAGGTAATAGGCCGGGCCATGGCTGCCGATCATATGCAACACCAACACCGTGTCGTCTTTCATGGTGGCAATCGTGCGGTCGATCACGGTCAGCAGCGCCTCATCGGTGCATTCGCCTTCGGCGCAGGCGGCGGGGTTCAGGGTGGCATCCACCTTGGTCCAGCCGATGCGCTTGGCCACCACCTGATCGCCGGTGTTATTGTCCCACCATTCCACCTTCATACCGGCATGGGCCAGCACATCCAGCAGGTTTTCCGAGCCGAGGAACTTTTGCCGCGTGTAATCTTCCGCCGCAAAGGGTGAGAACATGCAGGGCACCGAGACGGCGGTGGAGGTGCCGCAGGAGGTGGCCTGGGTATAATTGAGGACGCCCCGCGCCCGTAATTCCGGTGTGGTATCGCGGGCATAGCCGTTCAGGCCGAAATTCTGCGCCCGCGCGGTCTCGCCCACGAACAGGATCAGCAGCGCGGGCTTTTCGGCCGCCAGGAGCGCCGGGCCCTTGGTCGCATCGCGGCCCAAAGGCTGTGCCACGATCTGCGCGCCACGGAACTGGTCCTTGCCATATTTGAACACCGCCGCGAGGGTCGCGCCGGGCTGATAGGCCCCCATCATCTGCTTTTGTTCGCGGATCACGGCCGAATAGGCTTTGAAATCGGTCAGCAGAAAGCCCACGGTCAGAGCAAAGCCCACCGCAATGCCCAGCGGCCAACGCCACAGAAGATGGCGGAACGGCACCGGCACCAGACGCGGCCAGAAGATCGCGGCGGCGGGCAGCACGCCCTTCAGCAGCATGGTTTGCACATAGCCAAGTGTAATGAGGTGTTTCGATTCCGTGAAAGTGGTTTGCATGATGTTGCGCACCATCTCGCGGTCGATCAGCACGCCGAGCGTATCCTGATAATAGGAGGCCGCCGCCGAAATCAGGATCAGCAGCGCCGCAGCCGGGCGGTGCAGCACTGGCAAGCTGACCAGCGAGAGGGTGAAAAACGTCACCGACCAGACCGCCGCCGCGATGCCCAGAAGCTCCAGCGGGGCGCCTTTGAAAATGCCCGCCGCCGCCGACCAGAAGCCGCCGTTGCAGATCGCCATGATCCAGGTGGCGACGGTGATATTGAGCGCGAGCGGCGTGATGTCGGGCCGGCGCCACAAAGCGGGCGCGGCATGCGGAATGGCAGTCATGTGAGGATGTCCAATGGCCGGTCAGTCGGCGCGTTTCTTGCCGTCGATCATGGCGGTGATCAGGTTTTCGCGGTGGCGCCAGCTTTCATACAGCACGCCGCAGAGGTGAAAGGCCGCCAGCACCAGAATGAGGTTGGCCGCAATCTCGTGCAGCTCCTCCAGCGCGGCGCTGCCCCAGAACAGGTCCGTGGTCTGCAACCAGCCGGTCAGCGCGGTGGTGCCCACCACGGCCAGCAGCGCCAGGATCATCGCGCCGCCCGCAGGGTTATGGCCCAGATGGCGGGCCTCCTCGCCACGCCAGAGCGAGGCCAGATAGGCCAGCACCGCGCGCGGGCCGCGCACGAAATCGGCAAAGCGGGCATGGCGGCTGCCGATGACGCCCCAGACAAGGCGAAAGGCAATCAGCCCGCCCGCCACATAGCCAGAGGCCTGATGCAGGGTCTTGGGGCCATCCTCGCCGGTCAGCCAGCAGGTCGCGATCATGACCAGCAACAGCCAGTGGAACCCGCGTTGCAGCGGGTCCCAGACCTTCACCATCGGCTCAGTCGTCATGGCCGACGATTTCAAAGGTTTTCGGGTCGATGAAGACCTCTTGCTTGGCGCCATCCTTGTCGGTGCCATAGACCTCATAGCAGCCGTCTTCGGTCTTGATCTGGGCGATGGTCCAGCCCTTCGCCGTCAAATCGGCGGTCAGATCGGCCTCGGTCCGCCATTCGGCTTGCGGCACGGTGCAGCGCTCTTCGGCCCATGCGGGCAGGGTGGCCGCGCCGAGGGCGAGGGTGGAAAGAACAACGAGTTTACGCATCCGGCTCTCCTTGGGTTTGATGCCATGCCGCCCTTATGGTGGCCCCAACCTTGCAGCAGGCTTACAGGATCGCGGAATTTGCACTTGGGCGCGCGCGGGCCTAGGATCGCGGGCATGAGATTGCTTTTGGTGGAAGATACGCCCGATCTGGCCCGCGCAGTGCAGGAGTTTCTGCGCGGCGAAGGCCATGCTGTCGATCATGCCGCCACGCTGGATGAGGCCGGGGCGGCCATGGCGGTGGCAGAGTATGCCTGCGTGATCCTGGATCTGGGCCTGCCGGATGGCTCTGGGCTCACGCTGTTGCGCAACCGCCGGGGCGCGGGGGATCGCACGCCGGTGCTGATCGCCACGGCGCGCGACCAGATCAGCGACCGCATCGCCGGGCTGGATGCCGGGGCGGATGATTATGTGGTGAAGCCCTTTGACCTGCGCGAGCTGTCGGCGCGCATCCGCGCCCATGCCCGGCGCGGGCAAGGGGCGCCTGCCAATCGGCTGGCGGTGGCCGGGCTGGAGGTGGACCGGGCGGGCGCAAAGGTCTGGCGCGCGGGCGAAGAGCTGCGGTTGACGGCGCGGGAATGGTCGCTGTTCGAGGCGCTTTTGGGGGCGCGGGGCCGCATCCTTAGCAAGCCCGCGCTGGAGGAGGCGCTTTATGCCTTTGACGACACGATCGAGGGCAATGCGGTGGAGGTTTACGTTTCGCGCCTGCGGCAGAAACTGGGACCGGGCGTGATCGAGACGCGGCGGGGCTTGGGGTATATGATCGCATGAGCGCGTCTCGCCCCAGATGGTCGCTGGTCGGACGGCTGACGCGGCATGTGCTGGCGACGGTGGCTGCGGGCTGGATCGCCACCATGGGTCTCGCGCTTTGGGCGCTGACCCATGAAATGAACGAGATGTTCGACGAGGAGATGGAGAAGGTGGCCGAGGTGACGGCGCTTCTGCTGGATTCCGCCGAACATGGCCATGGGCGCGATGCCATTCCGCGCGCATTGGGCCTGTCGCCCGATGATGGCGAGCAGATGATGCGCATCTATCCCGAACATGGCACGCCGCCGCTGGCGCCCTGGCCTGCCATGGCGGAGGATGGCTTTGCCGAGGCGGAGGGCTGGCGCGTCTATCGGCAGACGGCGGATGAGGCGGTGATCGAGATCGGCCACAGCCGGGCCTGGCGGCGCGAAGAGGTGCTGGAGGCGGGCAGCGCCTTTGTCGTGCTGCTGCTGCCGCTGCTGGCGCTGGTGGTGCTGCTGGCGCGCCGGGTGGTTTTGGGGGCCCTGCGCCCGGTGGGGGCCTTTGCCGATCAGGTGGGCGCGCGGCGCCCCGATGATCTGTCGGCGCTGCCCGATGCGGGCCTGCCGCGCGAGATGCAGCCGCTGGCGCAGGCGCTGAACCTCTATCTGGATCGCATCGCGGCGCTGCGAGTGGCCGAGCGGCATTTCGTGGCGAATGCCGCGCATGAGCTGCGCACGCCGCTTGCCACTGCGCGGGCGCAGCTGGAGTTGGGCGGCAGCGCCGCCGCCCCTGCCGCCATTGCCACGCTGGACACCCTGACGCAGCGGGTGGAGCGGCTGTTGCAGCTGGCGCGCACCGAGGCGGGTCTGGGCCAGCATCGGGGCGAGACCGATCTGCTGCGGGTGCTGCCTCTGATCGTGGAGGAGGTGGCGCGGCAAACCGGGGTGAAGGCGCGGCTGGACGATGGCGACCTGACCGCCCTGCCGCTGCGCGCCGATGCCGATGCGCTGGCCATCCTGCTGCGCAACCTGCTGGAAAACGCGGTGCAGCATGGCACGGGCGAGGTGCGGCTGCGGCTGGAGCCTGCGGGCGTTTTGAGTATTTCCAACGCCGTGGCCGAGGGCGCAGCCTTCCGCCCTGCCCCGTTTGAGCGGCGCGAGGGCTCGGGCGGGATGGGCCTTGGCCTGTTCATCGCTGAAACGCTGGCGCGCGATCTGGGGCTGGTGCCGGAATGGCGGATCGAGGCGGGCCGCGCCACAGTGCGCCTTGATTTTGCCGCGCTCAGGCCCTGAGCGGCGGCTATCCAAAACCGGCATGACGCACTAACCTGCGGCAAAGATTGGCGTTGTTCGGGGTTTCGATGATCGCTCCTGTTCTTCTCTGCGGCGGCTCTGGCACGCGGCTCTGGCCCCTGTCCCGCAAGGGCTATCCCAAGCAATTCGTGCCGCTGACCGGGACGGAAAGCCTGTTCACCGCCTCGGCGCGGCGTCTGGCCGGGCCGGGCTTCGCGGCGCCGGTGGTGGTGACCGGATCGGATTTCCGCTTTATCGTGACGGAACAGCTGCTGGCAGCCGGGATCGACCCCGGCGCCATCCTGATCGAGCCTTCGGCGCGCAATACTGCCCCCGCCGTGCTGGCCGCCGTGCTGCATGTGGCGGCCACCGACCCCGAGGCGCTGCTGCTGGTCGCGCCTTCCGATCACGCGATCTCCAACCCGGAGGCCTTCCGCGCCGCCGTGGCGCGGGGCGTGCCTGCCGCGCAGGCGGGGCAGATCGTCACTTTTGGCATCACGCCCACTCACCCGGAAACCGGCTATGGCTGGCTGGAGCTTTCGGCGCCGGCGGGCGCGGCTGCCGTGCCGCTGACCCGCTTTGTCGAAAAGCCCGACCTGCCGCGCGCCGAGGCCATGCTGGCCGCCGGAAACTTCCTGTGGAATGCGGGGATCTTCCTGTTCTCGGCCCGCAGCATGCTGGAGGCCTTCCGCGCCCATGCCCCAGCGCTGCTGCCTCCAGTGGAGGCTGCCGTGGCGGGCGCCCGCGCCGATCTGGGCTTTTTGCGGCTGGAGGCTGCGGCCTGGGAGAAGGCCGAGGCGATCTCGGTCGATTATGCGGTGATGGAGCGCGCGCCGAACCTGTCGGTGGTGGCCTATGATGCGGGCTGGAACGACCTTGGCGGCTGGGACGCCGTGGCGCGCGAGATGGGCGCCGATGCCGCCGGAGTTTCCACCTCGGGCGAGGTGACGGCGATTGATTGCGCCGACACGCTGCTGCGGTCAGACAGTGACGGGGTGGAGCTGGTGGGCATTGGCCTCACCAACATCATCGCAGTGGCCATGAATGACGCCGTTCTGGTGGCTGATCGCCGCCGCGCGCAGGATGTGACACGCGCGGTCGACGCGCTGAAGGCCAAGGGCGCCCGCCAGGCCGAGGCCTTTCCGCGCGATCACCGCCCCTGGGGCTGGTTCGAGACGCTGGCGCTGGCCGACCGCTTTCAGGTGAAGCGCATCACCGTGCATCCCGGTGCGGCGCTGTCGCTGCAAAGCCATTTCCACCGCTCGGAACATTGGATCGTGGTATCGGGCACCGCCCGCGTGACGATCAATGACACGGTGCAACTGGTGACCGAGAACCAGTCGGTCTACATCCCCCTAGGCGCCAAACACCGGATGGAAAACCCCGGTCAGGTGCCGATGGTGCTGATCGAGGTGCAAACCGGCGCCTATCTGGGCGAGGATGACATCCTGCGGTATGAGGATGTCTATTCCCGGGGTCAGGGCGCCAAGGGCTGAGCTTCACGCGCGGGCGGCAGTCTGCGCCCGCGCGTGAAGCTGCCTCAGTTGCTGTGGCCAGCATGGGGATCGGCGGGGGCCTCGGCCCCGGGGTTCATGCTGCCGTGGTTCATCTTGGAATGATCGACGCCATCCGTGGGATCGACCATGAATTCCACCTCCACCCGGCCCGCCTGTTCAAAGATCAGGGCGGCGGGCACCATGTCGCCTTCCTTGAGGCTTTGGGTCAGGCCCATCAGCATCACATGCATGCCGCCGGGCTCCAGCACCACGGTATCGCCTGCCGGAATCTCCAGCACCTCCAGATGGACCATGCGGGCCACGCCATCGGCGCTGGTTTCCGTGGTGTGGATCATGGCTTTCTGCGCGGCGGCGGTCTCGATCCCGATCAGACGGTCGGCCGAGGCGCCCTCATTGGCAATCGCCATATAGCCCGCCGCCGATTTCGCGCTGGCGGCAGGTTGCGGGATATTGGGGTGAATGATCTCCAGATCGCCGCTTTTCACGCTATGCGCGGCGGCGGCGGTCGAGATCATCAGGGCGGCCATCAGGCCAAGGAACAGTTTCATCACAGGTCTCCGGTGGGTCAGCCGACGGGGCTGAACTGGGCGCGACGCGGCAAGCCGGGCGCGACGGGGGAAAAAGGGCAGGATTGGCAGAAAAGCGGGGCGGCGCTGTCAGGCCACAGGGGGCGCGCGCAGGGCATGCGCCGGGTCCAGCACGGCACGGATGGCGCGGCTTTCGCGCGGGGCAACCTGCACCGCCACAAAGGCCAGATCGGCAGGCCGGGCGGTGGGGCTGGCGGGCGGAAGATCGGCGCCGCCGGTCAGATGGCAGACCGGGCAATCATCATCCGGCACGCCATCGCCATTCAGATCGGCGCAAATCTCGGCCAGGCCGCCCATCTGGGCGATGATCTCCAGCTGCGCCTGCTGGGCCGTGGGCATGCGATGCGCGAAGCCGGTCGCGGCAAGCGCGAGGGTCAACACGCCCACAAGGGCCAGCCACATGATCCGCATCCGGTGCATCATGGGCACAGGCTTGGCCCATCACCGGGCGAAAATCAACCCGCCACGCTGTCGCATCCTGGCAAACCCTTCGGCTTGCATCGGCTATCCTGACCCCGGGAATCAGGAGGGCGAAGATGCAGCGATTGCAGGGCAAACGCGCGCTGGTCACGGCGGCGGGGCAAGGGATCGGCCGCGCCTCGGCGCTGCGCATGGCGGCAGAGGGGGCAGAGGTCATCGCGACCGACATCAACCCTGCCCTGCTGGCCGATATGGAGGGCGTCACGCCGCGCCCGCTCGATGTGCGCGATACGGCGGCGATCGCGGCGCTGATGGCCGAGGTCGGCCCGGTGGACGTGCTGTTCAACTGCGCGGGCATCGTGCATGCGGGCACCGTGCTGGAGGCGAGCGAGGCGGAATGGGATCTGGCCTTTGATCTGAACGTGAAGGCGCAGTTCCGCATGATCCGCGCCGTGCTGCCCGGCATGCTGGCGCAGGGGGCGGGCTCGATCATCAACATGTCTTCGGTCGTGGGGCCGAAAAAGGGGCCGGTGAGCCGCGCCGTCTATGCCGCCTCCAAGGCCGCCGTGGTGGGGCTGACCCGCGCCGTCGCCGCCGATTACGTCACGCAAGGCATCCGCTGCAACGCGATCTGCCCCGGCACGGTGGAGAGCCCCAGCCTGCACGAGCGCTTGCGCGCCACCGGCGATTACGAGGGCGCGATGAAGGCCTTTGTGGCGCGTCAACCCATGGGGCGTCTGGGCCGGGCCGAGGAAATCGCGGCGCTGGTCTGCTATCTGGCCGCCGACGAATCCGCCTTCACCACAGGCACCGAACATGTCATCGACGGTGGCTGGACCACTTGAGCCAGCCCGGAAAGGAAATTGCCATGAAACTCGTTCGTTACGGCGCGCGCGGCGCCGAGAAACCCGGCATGCTGGATGCCGAAGGGCGCCTGCGCGACCTCTCGGCCCATGTGCCGGATATTGCGGGGTCCGTGCTGGCCGATCTGGACCGGCTGCGCAGCATCGACCCCGAAAGCCTGCCGCTGGTTGAAGGCTCGCCGCGCATTGGCGCTTGCGTGGGACAGGTGGGTAAATTCATCGGGATCGGCCTGAATTACTCTGACCACGCCGCTGAAAGCGGCATGGCCACCCCGCCCGAGCCGGTGATCTTTGCCAAATACACCAGCGCCATCTGCGGGCCGCATGATCCGATTCTGATCCCGCGCGGCTCGGTGAAAACCGATTGGGAGGTGGAACTGGCCTTCGTGATCGGCAAGCCCGGCAAATACATCGCAGAGGCCGACGCGCTAAGCCATGTGGCGGGCTATTGCGTGGTCAATGACGTGTCCGAGCGCAGCTTCCAGACCGAGCGGTCGGGCCAGTGGTCCAAGGGCAAATCCTCTGACAATTTCGGCCCCACCGGCCCCTGGCTGGTGACCGCCGATGAGGTGCCGGAGCCGAACAACCTGCATATGTGGCTGACGGTGAATGGCGAGAAGATGCAGGACGGCAGCACCGCCACGATGGTTTATCAGGTGCCTTTCCTGATCTCCTACCTGTCGCAATTCTTCACGCTGCATCCGGGCGACATCATCACCACCGGCACCCCGCCCGGCGTCGGCATGGGGCAAAAACCGCCGCGCTACCTAAAAGCGGGTGATGTGGTGGAGCTGGGGATCGAGGGCCTGGGCGTGCAGCGGCAAGTCTGCGAGGATGATGCGTGAAGGATGGGGGCGCTGCCCCCAAACCCCCGGGATATTTATATCAGGTTGAACATGACTGGATTTCAACCTGATGCAAATATCCTCAGGGGGTGAATGGGCCGCATGGCCCAGAGGGGGCGCGAGCGCCCCCTTTCTGTCAGTCCGGCTCGGAATGACTGGCCTCTGCCACAAGCCAATCGCGCAGCGCCATCAGCGGCGGAAGGTCGGCGCGGTCTTCCGGCCAGCACAGGTGATAGGCGCCGTCGCTGCGCAAGGGTAGCGGCAGGGCGGGCAGTAGAAGCCCGCGTGACAGCTCGTCCTGAAACAGGAATTCGGGCAGCAGTGCGATGCCCAGCCCAGCCATCGCGGCGGCGGCTAGGGTATCGAATTGGTCGAACAACAGGCCATGCACATGCTCGGCATCGGCGCCGTGATGGCGTAGCCAGACCTCCCAGGCATCGGGGCGCGAGGTGAGATGCAGCAGCGGCGCCCTGCGCAGGTCGGGGGCAGCGGCAAAGGCATATTCGGTGCGAAAAGATGGGGCACAGACCGGCAGCACGCTTTCGCCCATCAGCCGCACAGAGCCTGCGCCGGGCCAATCTGGCTTGCCGAAATGCAGCGCCGCATCGACGCCTGACCCTGTAAAATCAAAGGCCTCTGCACGAGTGATGATATTCACCTGCACCGCAGGCCAAGCCGCCATGAACCCCGGCAAGCGCGGCAGCAGCCAGCGCGCGGCAAGGCTGGGCGGCGCGGCCAGCGTGAGCGTGCCGCCCATGGGATTCGCGCGCAGGGTCAGGGAGGCGGCCGAGATTTTCGCCAGGGCCTCGCGCACCTCGCGGGCATAGGCGGCGCCCCCGGCCGTCAGGCGGATGGTTTGCTTTTCGCGGTGAAACAGCGCCACGCCGACCTGTTCTTCCAGCGCGCGGATCTGGCGCGACACGGCGCTTTGGCTCAGCGACAGCTCTGCCGCCGCGCGGGTCACGGAACCGGTGCGCGCCGCCGCCTCGAAGGCAGAGAGCAGCGGCAGCGAGGGCAGAAAGCGGCGGGGCGCGCGCATGTCATTCCCAATCAGAATGAAGTCTTGCAGAATTCTGGATAGCGCGGGCCTTCGGCGCAGGCAAGAAAAGCCTGAGGTTTGCAGAAAGGCCGCGCCATGTTTTCCGACCCGCACTCGCATGGGCTTTGGGCGATCACCGCGCCGCCCGCCCCGGACACCACGCCATTGCAGGGCGAGGCTGCGGCGGATGTGGCGGTGATCGGCGCGGGCTATACCGGGCTTTCCACCGCGCTGCATCTGGCCGAGCGCGGGCTGCGCGTGGTGGTGCTGGAGGCGGCGGAGATCGGGTTCGGCGGCGCCGGGCGCAATGTGGGTTTGGTCAATGCGGGCATGTGGGTGATGCCCGAGGCGCTATGTGCAGGTCTGGGCGATCACTTTGGCAACCGGTTGATTGACCTGC
Source organism: Gemmobacter sp. (assembly GCF_016792925.1). Taxonomy (GTDB): domain Bacteria; phylum Pseudomonadota; class Alphaproteobacteria; order Rhodobacterales; family Rhodobacteraceae; genus Gemmobacter. The sequence continues at coordinate 8,720 of NZ_JAEULU010000103.1, read as the reverse complement.
TGGGCGACGGGCCGCGACAGGTGTTCGAGCTGATTGACCGGCACGCGATTCCCTGCGAGGCCGAGCGGCAGGGCACGCTGCATCTGGCCGTGGGCGCCAAGGGATTGGCCGAGATCACCGAACGCGCGCGGCAATGGCAAAAGCGTGGCGCGCCGGTGGAGGTGCTGAGCGCCGCGGCGACAGCGGCGAGGCTGGGCACCTCGGCCTATGCCGGCGCGCTGCTGGATCGGCGGGCGGGCACCATTCAGCCGCTGGCCTATGCGCGGGGCCTTGCGCGGGCGGCGATTGCAGCGGGAGCGGTGATGCATACGCGCAGCCCGGCTCTGGGGCTGGCGCGCGCCGGTGCGGGCTGGCGGATCGCCACGCCGCAGGGCGTTTTGCGGGCGAAATCGGTGGTGATGGGCACGGATGCCTATGGCTCTGGCCCGGTTTTCCCGGAAATCCGCACGCAGCAGGTGCATCTGCCCTATTTCAACTTTGCAACCGAGCCGCTACCTGCCGATCTGTTGGCGCGGATCACACCCGGGCGGGAAGGCTGTTGGGATACGCGCGAGGTGCTGACCTCGTTCCGGCGCGATGCGGCGGGGCGGCTGGTGTTTGGTTCGGTGGGCGCCTTGCGCCGGGGCGGGGCTGCGGTGCATCGGGCTTGGGCGCAGCGCGCGATGGCGCGGCTGTGGCCCGAGTTGAAGGGCGTGCGGATCGAGGCGGCCTGGTATGGGCAGATCGGCATGACCGCCGACAATCTGCCGCGCTTTCACCGGCTGGCCGAAAATGTGATCACGGTTTGCGGCTATAATGGCCGAGGCATTGCGCCGGGCACGGTGTTTGGCAAGCTGCTGGCCGGGGTGGTGGCGGGCGAAGTGGCGGATGCCGATCTGCCGCTGCCGGTGACCACGCCGCAGCCCGCCGGGCTGAGGCGCCTGCGCGAAGGCTGGTATGAGGCCGGGGCACAGCTGGCGCATCTGGCGGGCGCGCGGCTGTGAAAAACGGTCGGCCTGACGGAGGGCGGAAAAGGAAAAGCACGGCTTTTCCCCGCCCGATTTGGGAACCCCACCGCAAAACCGGCGCAGCCAACGCACCATAGGCCCGTGCCGACCCGGCGGGAGCGAAGCGCCCGCCGCCCGGAGGGCGGCGCTCGTCGGCGGCTTTGGGCCACCGGCCCAAACGGCGCTGCGTGACCTCGGCGATGGCCTCGGGCATATGGCACAAATCTGCCCTTGCGCCCCCCGCCGGGGCGGCCTACACAACCCGGAATAGCTTGTTGGGGCGCCCCGTGCGGGGCTGAGATGTGCAAGGCACAGCACCCATCGAACCTGATCCGGGTCATGCCGGCGCTAGGGAACGAGCCATGCCGTGCCTCTGTCTCGGCCAGACTTATCCCCCTTTCGCCCTGTGGCCCCAACCTTTGTGGGGTGACTTATGGCGGCGATAGCCTTGACCATTGCAGGGTCCGACAGCGGCGGGGGCGCGGGCATTCAGGCCGATCTCAAGGCGTTTTCGGCCCTGGGCTGCTATGGCGCCAGCGTGATCACCGCGATCACCGCGCAGAATACGCGGGCGGTCACGGCGGTTGAGGCCGTCTCGCCCGCGATGATCCGGGCGCAGATTGCGGCGGTGTTCGACGATCTGGCGGTGGGCGCGGTGAAAATCGGCATGCTGGGCAGCGTGGCGACGGTGGAGGCGGTGGCCGACGCCTTGCAGGCCGCGCTTGCCACCCGCCCGGTGCCGGTGGTGCTGGACCCGGTGATGGTGGCAAAATCGGGCGATGCGCTGATCGAGGATGACGCCTTGCAGGCGCTGAAAGCGCGGCTGCTGCCCATGGCCACCCTGCTGACGCCCAACCTGCCCGAGGCCGCGCGGCTTGCTGGCACCACGCAGCCCGAGCCGCAGGCATTGCGCGCCATGGGGCCGCAATGGGTGCTGCTGAAGGGCGGCCATGCCGAAGGGCCGATCTGTCTTGACCAGCTTTGCGGCCCGACGCTGCACCGTTTCACGGCACCGCGCCTGCCAACCCGGAACACTCATGGCACGGGCTGCTCGCTCTCGGCGGCGATTGCGGCGGGCTTGGCGCAGGGACTGGCGATGCCCGAAGCTGTGGGCCGCGCGCATGACTGGCTGCATGGCGCGATCAGGGCGGCGGATGGGCTGGGCGTGGGTTCGGGCCATGGGCCGGTGCATCACTTCCACCAATGGTGGCAGGCATGAGCGACTTCACCATATACGGTGCGGGTGTCATGGGGCTCTGCGTCGCGACCGAGCTGATGGCGCGCGGCGCCTCGGTCCGGCTCATCGACCCGGCGCAAAGCGGCGGCGCGGCCTGTTCTTGGTGGGCGGGCGGCATGTTGGCGCCGTTTTGCGAGTTCGAATCCGCCGAGGAGCCCGTGCTGCGCCACGGGCAGGCGGCGATGGATTGGTGGCAACAGCACACAGCCGTCACGCGGGCGGGCACGCTGGTTCTGGCGCTTGGCCGCGACCGGGGCGAGTTGGCGCGTTTTGCCCGCCGCACCCATGGCGCCGTGGCGGTGAACGGGCCAGACATCGCGGCGTTGGAGCCGGATCTGGCCGGACGCTTTGATCAAGCGCTGTTCTTCGGCGCCGAGGCGCATCTGAACCCGCGCCCCGCCCTCGCCGCGCTGCGGGCAGGCTTGCAGGCCAAAGGCGCACAGTTTGGCGGCGACGCGCAGGGCCAGATGATCGACTGTCGCGGCCTTGCCGCGCGCGATGTGCTGCCCGATCTGCGCGGCGTGCGCGGCGAAATGCTGGTGCTGCGCCAGCCCGAAATCGCGCTGGCCCGCCCGGTGCGGCTGCTGCATCCGCGCGTGCCGATCTACCTTGTGCCGCGCGGGGACGGGGTGTTCATGCTGGGCGCCACGATGATCGAAAGCGACCGGCGCGGGGTGGTCACCGCGCGCTCGGTGCTGGAACTCCTCAGCGCCGCCTATGCGTTGCACCCGGCCTTTGGCGAGGCCGAGATCTTGGAAACCGGCGCCGATGCGCGCCCCGCCTTTCCCGACAATCTGCCGCGCATCGGGCGCGTGGGCGACCGGCTTTATGCCAATGGCCTGTATCGCCACGGGTATTTGCTGGCCCCCGCCGTGGCGCAGCAATTGGCCGACCATATCACCAATGGATCAAGACCGGAGTTCTGGCATGAAACTGACGATCAACGGTGAGCCGCGCGACAGCGCCGCCCCCACCCTCGCCGCATTGCTGGAGGCCGAGGGGCTGGGCACCGCCCGCGTGGCCACCGCGCTGAACGGGCAATTCGTGGCGGCCGGGCTGCGGGCGCAGACCGCGCTGGCGCCGGGCGATGCGGTGGAGATTGTCGCACCGATGCAGGGGGGCTGAGCCATGCCGGTTTTCTATGGAACCGAGGTGGCCTCGCCGCTGATGCTGGGCACGGCGGGTTATCCCAGCCCGGCGATTCTGGCCGAGGCGTTTGCACTGTCTGGCGCGGGCATTGCCACCGTCAGCCTGCGGCGCGAGGCGGGCCATGGTCTTGGGGGCGGGCAGGATTTCCTGCGGCTGGTCGAGGGTTTGGGCGTGCGCCTGCTGCCCAATACCGCCGGTTGCCATACGGCCAGGGAAGCCATCACCACCGCCCAGATGGCGCGCGAATTGCTGGGCACCGACTGGATCAAGCTGGAGGTGATCGGCGCGACCGACCTGCTGGCGCCGGATGTTTTCGCACTGGTCGAGGCGGCGGGCGAGCTTTCGGCGCAGGGTTTCAAGGTGTTTCCCTATTGCACCGAAGACCTGTCGGTCTGCGAACGTCTGCTGCGCGCGGGTTGCGAGGTGCTGATGCCTTGGGGCGCGCCGATTGGCTCGGGCCTTGGGTTGGCGCATCCGCAGGGCCTGCGGGCGCTGCGCGCGGGTTTTGCCGAGGTGCCGCTGGTGGTGGATGCAGGCATCGGCCTGCCCAGCCATGCGGCGGCGGCGATGGAGATGGGTTTTGACGCCGTGCTGCTGAACACCGCCGTCGCCAAGGCGGGCGATCCGGCGCAGATGGCGCGCGCCATGGCGCTGGCGCTGGAGGCCGGGCGCGCCGCTCACCGCGCCGACCCGATCGAGCCGCGCCAGATGGCCGTGCCCTCCACCCCCGTCATTGGAAAGGCCTTTCTCGCATGACCCTGCCGCGTTTCTACCCGATTTTTGACAGCGCCGCCTGGGTGGCGCGCAGCCTTGCCTGCGGGGTCAAGCTGGTGCAACTGCGCCTGAAATCCGAAGATACCGCGCTGCTGCGAGCCGAGATCAGCGCCGCGCAGGATATGGCGCGGGCGCAGGGTGCGGCGCTGGTGGTGAATGACCATTGGCAGCTGGCCATCGAGCTGGGCTGCGATTGGCTGCATCTGGGGCAGGAGGATCTGGACGGCGCCGACCTGCCCGCCATCCGCCGCGCCGGGCTGCGGCTGGGGGTTTCCACCCATGATGAGGGCGAGCTGGCGCGCGCCCTGTCGGTGCGGCCCGATTATGTCGCCTTGGGTCCGGTCTGGCCCACGATCCTCAAGCAAATGCCCTGGGCGCCGCAGGGGCTTGCGCGGGTCAGCGACTGGAAGCGCGAGTTGGGCGCGGTGCCGCTGGTGGCGATTGGCGGCCTCACGCCCGAGCGTGGCGCGGCGGCGCTGGCGGCGGGGGCGGATGTGGTCTCTGCCGTGACCGACATCACGCTGAACCCCGACCCGGAGGGCCGCATGGGCGCGTGGCTCAAGGTGACGGCATGAACCGCCATGCCCGCCAGATGATCCTGCCCGAGGTGGGCGCCGAAGGGCAGGCGCGGCTGGCCCGTGCCTATCTGGTGATCGTGGGCGCCGGGGGGCTGGGCTCGCCTGCGCTGATGTATCTGGCCGGTGCCGGAATTGGCCGCCTGACGGTGGTGGACCCCGACCGGGTGGAGGCCACGAACCTGCACCGCCAACCCATCCATGCCGGGCGCGAGGGCTGGGGCAAGGCCCATTCCGCCGCCAGTTTCATCGCCGCGCTGGACCCGCGCGTGGAGGTGCAGGCCCTGCCCGAGGCGCTGACACCGGCCAATGCGCCCGCGCTGGTGGCGGGCGCCGATCTGGTGCTGGATTGCGCCGACAGTTTCGCGGTGAGCTATACGCTGTCGGATGCCTGCCTTGCGGCGGGGGTGCCGCTGATCTCGGCCTCCGCCTTGGGCCTTTCGGGGTATTGTGGCGGGTTTTGCGCCAGCGCCCCCTCGCTGCGCGCGCTGTTCCCCGATCTGCCCGATCGCGCGGCCAGTTGTGCCACGGCGGGCATTCTGGGGCCTGTTGTCGGCATGCTGGGCGCGATGCAGGCACAGATGGCGCTGGCGGTGCTGCTGGGCCTTGCCCCCTCGCCCATGGGGCAACTGGTCACGCTGGGGCCGGGCCTCCGCTGGGGCGGCTTTCGCTTCGATACCGCGCCCGAGCCTGCCAGCGGCCTGCGTTTCATCGCCACCAGCCAGATTGCCCCCGGCGATCTGGTGGTGGATCTGCGCGACGAGGCGGCGCAGACCGTGACCCCCGGCGCCCTGCGCGCCCTGCCCCCTGCCCTGCCACCGGGGCGGCTGGTAATCGCCTGCCGCTCGGGCCTGCGGGCCTGGCGCGCGGCGCAAACCCTTTCGCATCCCGACATCGTTCTTTTGGCTACCGGAGACTGACGCCATGACCCTTCGCCTTCCCGCCCTGACCCTTGCCGCGCTGCTGGCGGCCTCGCCCGCGCTGGCGGCCGACAAGCTGACCCTCATGCTGGACTGGTTCATAAACCCCGATCACGCCCCAATCATCCTGGCGCAGGACAAGGGGTTCTTCACCGAGGCCGGGCTGGAGGTGGAGATCATTGCCCCCGCCGATCCCGCCGACCCGCCGCGCCTTGTGGCGGCGGGCAAGGCCGATCTGGCGGTGGGATACCAGCCGCAACTGCATTTGCAGGTGCATGAGGGGTTGCCGCTGCTTCGCGTCGGCACTTTGGTGGGCATGCCGTTGTCTTGCGTCATGGTGCAGGCCGATGGGCCGGTGCAATCCATCGCGGATCTGAAAGGCCGCAAGATCGGCTATTCGGTCGCGGGGTTCGAGGAGGCGACGCTTTCGGTGCTGCTGGCCAAGGCCGGGCTGAAACTCTCGGATGTGGAGATGGTGAATGTGAACTGGTCGCTCACCCCCTCGCTGATGTCGGGGCAGGTGGAGGCCACGCTGGGCGCCTTTCGCAATTTCGAGCTGAAACAGATGGAGCTGGCCGGTGGCAAGGGGCGCTGCTTCCATGTGGAGGAAGAAGGTCTGCCCGCCTATGACGAGCTGATCTTTCTGGCCAATCGCGACAGCCTGAACCGGGATGAGGTCGCGCGCTTTATGCAAGCCATTGAAAAGGCAACGCATTACATGCTGAACCACCCGGAGGAAGCCAAGGCCACCTTCGCCGCCCATGCCCCCGATCTGGGCGATGCGCTGAACACGGCGGCGTGGGAGGATACCTTTGGCCGCTTTGCCGTGTCGCCCGCCGCGCTGGATGAGGGCCGCTATGCAAGGTTCGAGACCTTCCTGCTGGAGGCCGGGCTGATCAAGGACATCCTGCCCGTCAGCCAGCTGGCGCTGGATGTGGGGGCGGCGCAATGAGCTATGGCAAGGCCTTTGGCCTGTGGCGGGGCGCCTGCCCCGGCCCCTGGGCCGATTACACCCGCCATGCCTTTGTGCAGGGCATGGCGGATGGCAGCCTGCCGCGCGCGCAGTTTCTGGATTATCTGGTGCAGGATTACCGCTTTCTGGTGCATTTCAGCCGGGCCTGGGCGCTTGGCGTGGTGAAGGCCGACACGCTGGCCGAGATGCGCGCCTGTTCCGCCACTGTCCATGCACTGTTGGAGGGCGAGATGGCGCTGCATGTGCGGCTGTGCGCCGAGGCGGGGATCCCTGCCGAGGCGCTGGAGGCGGCGCAGGAGGCCACCGGCACGCTTGCCTATACCCGTTTCGTGCTGGAGGCGGGCTATTCCGGCGATTTCCTCGATCTGCTGGCGGCGCTGGCGCCGTGCTGCATGGGCTATGCCGAGATCGGCGCAAGGCTGGCGGTCGAGGCCGCGCCCGACACGCCCTATCGCGACTGGATCGAGACCTATGCCGGCGCCGAGTATCAGCAAACCTGCCGCGAGGTGGGCGCGCTGATTGATGCGGCGGTTGCGCGGCGGCTTGGCCCGGCGGCAGAGACCCTGCCGCGCTGGCACAGCCTCAGCCAGCGCTTTGCCACCGCCACCCGGCTGGAAGCCGCCTTCTGGGTGCAGGGATGAGCGATTGCGGGCTGGAGGGTTCGGCGCCGGGCCTGTTCGGCCCGCTGCGGCTTGATCTGCCGGAAGGCTGCGTGACCTGCCTGCTGGGCGCCTCGGGCGTGGGGAAATCCACGCTGCTGCGGTTGCTGGCGGGCTTGCCAACAGGCGTTGTGTTTGAGGGGCAAGTGCAGCGCCTGCCCGCCGCGCTGATGGCGCAGGAAGATGGGTTGCTGCCCTGGTTGAGCGTGGCGCAGAACGTGACGCTTGGCGCGCGGCTGCGTGGCGAAAGGGCGGCCGATCCGGCGGCGCTGTTGGCGGCGGTGGGGTTGGCGGGGTTCGAGGCGCGCCTGCCCGGCACCCTCTCGGGCGGCCAGCGGCAACGGGTGGCGCTGGCCCGCACCCTGGCCGAGGATCGCCCGCTTGTGCTGCTGGACGAGCCGTTTTCGGCGCTGGATGCCCGGCTGCGGCTGGAGATCGGCGCGCTGGCGTTGCGGCTGCTGGCCGGGCGGCGGGTGCTGATCGTGACGCATGACCCGGCCGAGGCCGCGCGGCTGGGCGACCAGATCCTGATCCTGACCCGCGCAGGCCTGATGCCGCATCCCGCGCCCAAGGGGGCCGTGCCGCGCGCCCATGACGCAGGCGAAGTTCTGGAGGCGCAGGCCGCACTGATGGAAAGGCTGTTGGCATGAAGGGACTGGCGCTTGCACTGCTGCTTTGGCAGGCGGGGGTCTGGGCCACCGGCCTGCCGCCCTACCTGCTGCCCGGCCCTTGGGCGGTGGGGCAAGCCTTGGTCGCCCATCGTGGCGAATTGGCCCCCGCCACGGCCCTGACCGGGGCGGCGACGCTGATCGGGCTGGCGCTTGGCGCTGGCCTCGGCGTGGCCTTGGCGCTCATGATGGCGGCCTGGCCCCGGCTGGGCCGGGCCTTCGCGCCGCTGCTGATTGTCAGCCAAAGCATCCCGGTCTTTGCTCTGGCCCCGATTTTGACGCTGTGGCTGGGCTTTGGCATGGCGCCGAAACTGGCGATGGTGGTGCTGATCACCTTTGCGCCGGTGGCGCAGGCCCTGCATGACGGGATGCGCGCCATGCCCACCGCGCGGGCCGATCTGGCGCAGGTGATGGGGGCGTCGCGCCGCGCGGTGCTGTGGCATCTGGCGCTGCCCGGCGCGCTGCCGCAGCTGGCCTCGGGCCTGCGTCTGGCGGCGGTGTATGCGCCCTTGGGGGCGGTGATCGGCGAATGGATGGGGGGCGCGCAAGGCTTGGGCGCGCTGATGCTGCATGCCAATGGACGGATGAAAACCGACCTGATGTTCGCGGCGCTTCTGGTGGTGATCGCGCTGGCGCTGCTGCTGCAAGCCGTGGTGAACCGGGGCTTGCAGAACGCGTTGCGGCGGCGCGGATTTGAGTGTTAGCCCAACCGCAGCGCCAGATGCCGGGCTAGGGCGCCCACATTCTGCGGCTCCAGAATCGAGAGGTGGTCGCCCGGA
>NZ_JAEULU010000037.1 GCF_016792925.1 Gemmobacter sp. | reverse complement strand
CCCCCAGGCCAGCCACCAGGTGCTGATGAAGATCAGCACCGCGCGCAGCAGGTCGATCACATCCACCCCGTCCGACCAGCCGAATTGCAGGAACAGGAAAAACGCGCCGATGGCGGCCAGCAGGCTGAGCAGAATGGCAATGCCGCGCGACAGGGTTGTCCTGCGCGCGGCCGGGTCACGCGCGGGCAAGCCGCGCGTTGCATGGGGCGTCATGAATTACATCTCCTGGCGCGGCGCAGGCCCGATATGCAGCGCGCTCAGCACTCCGCGCAGCAGGCGGCGCAGCGACAGCGGCTCGACCGATTCCAGCACTTGCCGGGGCATCGCCAGCGGCGCGGCCAAGGGCGTGCCAATGGCCTGAACGCGCGCGTCAATCTCAGCGGCGGGAAGGGAGGCAATGTTCATCATCACGCGTTGATCCACTGATAGAGCCAGGTTTCCGAAAGTTTGCGACCAAAGCCCGCGACATGGGCGACCATCTCGACCGTCGCGCCGGGTTCGGCCTTGATGTCCATCGCCAGCCGCCAGGTATCGCTGCCCCAGACGCGGTGCAGGTTCTGCGAGGCGATCTCGCCGCCATGCACCGTCACCACGGCCTCGACCGGCGCATCGGCGGGCAGCGGGTTCAACGGGCCGCCGGTGAAATCAATCACGAACTTGCGCAGGTTATCTGCGCTTTCCACGCCCGAGACGCCACCGACGCCCGAACGGGTCTCCAGCACATAGGCAAGCTCGACCTGATCTTCAACCGGCAGGTCACCCCAGCGCAACCGATAGGCGAATTCGCGCGTATCCCCGGCCTTCACCTCGCCCTCGGGCACCCAGAAGGCGACGATATTGTCATTCACTTCCAGATCGGAGGGGATCTCGACCAGACGCACGGCACCCTTGCCCCAATCGCCCAGCGGCTCCACCTCCAGCGAGGGGCGGCGCTCATAGCGCGCCTCGCTGTCCTGATAATGTTCCCAGATGCGGTCGCGCTGATGCAGCCCGAAAGAGCGCAGGCTTTGTTCGGCCAGATACGACCCCGCCAGACGCGGCGGATTGCTCAGCGGGCGCCACAGCAGATCGCCGCTGGTGCGGGTGATGCGCAGCCCGTCGCTGTCATGCACCTGCGGGCGGAAATCGTCGAACTGGTGACGGTTGCGCTCGGAGAACAGATACATCGAGGTCAACGGCGCGATGCCCAGTTGCTTCACATCGGCGCGGAAGAACAGACGCGCGGTCACGTCCATCTCGGTTTCCTCGCCGGGACGGATGGCAAAGCGATAGGCGCCGGTCACGCTGGGCGATTCCAGCGCGGCATAAACCACGATCTCGCGCGCGCCCGCCACTGGCTTTTCGATCCAGAAGGACGAGAAGCGCGGGAATTCTTCGGCCACATCGGTCGCGGTGTTCAGCGCCAGACCGCGGGCCGACAGCCCATAGGCCGAACCCATGCCAAGCGCGCGGAAGTAGGAGGCGCCGAGGAAGGCCACGACCTCATCCATCACATCCAGACGATTCAGCGGGTAATGCAGGCGGAAGCCCGCAACACCCGGCATCTTCTCGCCCGCAGGCACCTTGGCGGCCAGCTCGTTCAGAAAGCGGAAATCGTCGGTGGTAAAGCCCATCTCGGTGGCCAGACCATCCTTGACCTCGAACATGGTCACGGGTTCCGCGAACAGCCAGCCCATCGGGAAGGCGTGCAGCTGGAACTGGCTGACCGGGCCGCCATCGGCCTTCGGAGCCTCCAGCCAGCGCGCGCGCTCGGGGTCAAAGCTGACCAGACGGTAATCGTCATATTTCAGCCCGGCAAAGAAGCCGCTGATTTTCTCCGGCGCGACATAGGGTTGCTTGGCCTTGTCCTGCATCGACAGGGTCAGCATGTCGAAGCTGAATTGCTGCGGCGCAGCAGAGGCCGGGGCAGGCGCCGCGTCCTGCGCCAGGGCGCCTGTGCCCAGCAGGCCGCTCGCGGCGACGGCAGACACCGACACCGCTGAAAGAATCAGCGCCCGGCGCGAGAGGTGATGTGCGGCTTTGCGGCCGAAGGACATGCTGTATATCCGATACTTACGGGGCGCCCGACAGGAGGCCCATTTCCCGGTTGCTATATCGGTGTGCAGATATGCTTTGCAAGATCGGCGGGGCCTCCCGAGGTGGTCTTGGCGTGAATCTGCCCGCCTGTTGCAGCGCAGCATAGGCCAGACGCGCGAAACCTTGCGCAGGCTCCCCCCGGCAGGGAATTTTATTGCCCTCCGCCGCCCAAAGCAGCAGCGGTCTGCCTACCAATGCGGCGGTTTCTGATCGGCCAGGGGAATCGCCCCCAGCCCCTCGCCCTCGCTGGCCTCGCGTTCTGCCTCGCGCTGCAACAGCATGGCCACGCGGCGGGTCAGCACGTCGATCTCGCGCCCCTGCCGGGCCATCTCATCCGACATCTCGTCCACCGCGCGCATCAGATGCGCCAGCTTTTCCTCCAGGGCCTGAACCGCTTCCATGCCTGCCTCCACTTGTTCTGCAAGGGTCCATCCGCTAAGGCAGACCCGATTGCAAGCGAGGCCGCCCATGTCCAAGGATAAACCCGCCCGCCGCCCCAAGGCCGAACCGCCCAAGGGGTTTCGTGATTACTTCGGGGCCGAGGTCACCGAACGCAAGGCGATGCTCGACCAGATCGCCGGGGTTTACCATGCTTACGGCTTTGATCCGCTGGAAACTTCGGCCGTGGAAACGGTTGAGGCGCTTGGCAAGTTCCTGCCCGATGTCGACCGCCCGAATGAGGGCGTCTTTGGCTGGCAGGACGAGGACGAGCAGTGGCTGGCCCTGCGCTATGACCTGACGGCACCCTTGGCCCGTGTGGCCGCCCAGTTCCGCAACGATCTGCCCTCGCCCTATCGCCGCTATGCGATGGGGCCGGTCTGGCGCAATGAAAAGCCGGGACCGGGGCGTTTTCGCCAGTTTTATCAATGCGATGCCGATACGGTCGGCTCGCCCACCGTCGCCGCGGATGCCGAGATTTGCGCCATGCTCTCGGATGCGCTGGAGGTGGTCGGCATTCCGCGCGGCGATTACATCGTGCGGGTCAACAACCGCAAAGTGCTGAATGGCGTGATGGAAGTGGCGGGCGTGCTGGACCCGAGCGACCCCACCCGCTTCGAGGCCGAACGCGGCATCGTGCTGCGCGCCATCGACAAGATTGACCGTCTGGGCGATGCGGGCGTGCGGGCGCTGCTGGGCGCCGGGCGCAAGGACGAGTCGGGTGATTTCACCAAGGGCGCGGGCCTTTCGGACGAACAGGCCGAGGTCGTGATGGCCTTCATGGCCGCCAAGCGCAACACCGGCGCCGCGACAGCGGCACGGCTGCGCGATCTGGTCGGCGCCTCGGTCATCGGGCTGGAGGGCGTGCAAGAGCTTGAAACCATGGCCGAATTGCTGGATGTGCAGGGCTATGGCGCAGACCGCATCGTGGTGGACCCGGGCGTGGTGCGCGGGCTTGGCTACTATACCGGCCCGGTGTTCGAGGCCGAGCTGACCTTTGAAATCCTTGACGAAAAAGGCCGCAAGCGGCAGTTCGGCTCGGTTTCGGGCGGCGGGCGCTATGATGATCTGGTGAAGCGCTTCACCGGGCAGGCGGTGCCTGCGACTGGCGTGTCCATCGGGGTGGACCGCCTGCTGGCCGCGCTGCGCGCCAAGGGGCGCGTGGGGGCGGCGGCGCCCGGCCCGGTCATTGTCACCGTGATGGATCGCGACCGGATGGGCGATTACATGGGCATGGTCGGCGAGCTGCGCCGCGCCGGTATCCGCGCCGAGGCCTATCTGGGCAACCCGAAGAACTTCGGTAACCAATTGAAATACGCTGATAAACGCGAAAGCCCGGTAGCGGTGATTCAAGGCGGCGACGAGGCCGCAAAGGACGAGGTTATCATCCGTGACCTTCGTTTGGGGAACCTACTGGCTACAGAATTCGAGACGTCAAAAGATGGCTGGAGTTCCCATTTCAACCAAAGAAAAATTCCAAAATCAGAACTGGTTCGAGAAGTCGCAAACACTCTTTCCATAACCGGCTACCAGCTGAGAGGCGGCAAAGTATATGACCAATCTGGAAGAATGATTGTCGACCTTGGGGTGTTCGGATGACGATCACCCCGGAAACCCGCGCCGAGGCCGAGCGGCTGTTTGCGGCCTTCCGCGCGGCGGGCGCGGTTCCGGTCGAGGCAGATGTGCTGCAACCCGCTGAAATCCTTCTGGATTTATACGGCGAGGACATTCGCGCCCGCGCCTATGTCACGCAAGACCCGCTGCGTGGCGAGATGGTGCTGCGCCCCGATTTCACTGTGCCGGTGGTGCAGGCGCATATGCAAGACGGGGCGGAACCCGCGCGCTATTGCTATATGGGCGAGGTGTTCCGCAAGCAGGATCATCTGGGGCCGCGCGCCAGCGAATATCTGCAAGTCGGGTTCGAGGTCTTCGACCGCGACGCCGTGGCGGCAGATGCCGAAGTATTTGCGCTGTTTTCCGAGCTGGTTCAAGGGCTTGGCCTGCGCCCGCTGATCGGTGACATTGGCATTTTGCTGGCTGCAATCGAGGGGCTGACCACCACCGCGCGGCGCAAGGCGGCGCTGCGGCGGCATGTCTGGCGGCCCCGGCGGTTTCGGGCGCTGCTGGATCGGTTCACCGGGCGGGCCGCGCTGCCGCCTGCCCGCGCGGCGCTGCTGGATCGGTTGAAATCCAATGATCTCAAAGGCTTGCTGGACGACGCCGGGCCGCAGATCGGGCTGCGCAGCGAGGCCGAGGTGGCTGCGCGGGCGCAGGCGCTGCTGGAGGATGCCGAAACCGCGCCGATTGCGGCGCCCGAGGCGGCGCTGATGTATGATCTGATTGGGCTGGCCGCACCGGCCGATGCCGCTTTGCACCACCTGCGGGGTATCCAGCCGTTGATGCCCACCATATCTGGGGCTGTGGATCGGTTCGAGGCGCGGCTCGCGGCATTGCGGGCGCGCGGCATCGACACAGCCACCCTGCCCTTCGAGGCCAGCCATGGCCGCAGCACGCTGGAATATTACGACGGTTTTGTCTTTTCGTTCCAAGGGCTTGACGCAGACGCGCCCCCCGTCGCCTCGGGCGGGCGCTATGACGCGCTGACGGCCATTCTCGGTCAGGGACGCTCCATCCCCGCAGTGGGGGGCATCCTGCGCCCGGCGCTGCTGGCTGCGCTGAAAGGGGTCTGAGATGAGCCTGAAAATCGGGGTGCCGTCCAAGGGGCGGCTGATGGAAAAGACCTTTGACTGGTTCGGCGCGCGCGGCGTGACCATGCGCCAGAGCGGGGCTGAGCGCGAGTATTCCGGGGAAATTCAAGGGGTTGACGGGGCCGAGCTGGTGCTGCTTTCCGCAGGTGAAATTCCGCGCGAACTGTCTGCCGGGCGCATTCACCTTGGGGTCACCGGGTCGGATCTGGTGCGCGACAAATTGGCGGATTGGGAAACCCAGGTGGCGGAAATGGCGCTGCTGGGATTCGGGCATGCGGACCTGATTCTGGCGGTGCCGAGCGCCTGGGTCGATGTGGAAAGCCTGGATGATCTGGACGCGGCGGCGGCGGCGTTTCGCGAGAAGCACGGCTTCCGTTTGAGAATTGCCACGAAATATCATAGGCTTGTGCGGGATTACCTGACCTTGAACGGGGTGGCCGATTATCAGTTGGTGGACAGTCAGGGCGCGACGGAGGGCACGGTGAAGAACCTGACCGCCGAGGCGATTGCCGACATCACCTCGACCGGCGAGACGCTGCGGGCCAACCATTTGAAAATCCTGCAAGATGCGGTGATTCACGCCAGTCAGGCGACGCTGTTTGCCGCCCGCAAGGCCGACTGGAGCGCAGAGAACCGCGCGGTTCTGGGCGCGCTGACGGCCAAGCTGGGTCTGCCCGCAACGGCGCTGTGAAAGGGTAACGGCCCATACAGTTTGGCCCGGAAAATCGGGCAAAGTGTAACGGTGGATACCGTTTGCGATGGTCGAGGCCATCGGGCGGATCAGGAAAGGCATCGCCTTTCCCAGCCCAACGCGACCAAGGCGCCGCAAGACCGGCCCCGCAAGACCGGCCCCGCATCCCCATCAGAGGCCCGCAACCGCCGCCCGGAGGGCCGGTGCGGGCCGCTGGCTTTGGGCCACCGGCCCGAATGCGGAAACGCTTCAACCTGACCTCGGCGATGGCCTCGGCCATTTGAAACCTGTCAAAAGAAAACCCCCGCGGTCGCCCGCGGGGGTTTCAATTCTGCGCGTGGCGCGAAGGTCAGGCGACCTTCTTGCCCTTCACACCTGCCCACAATTTCTTGTTGGTCAGATACAGCAGGGCCGACAGGCCGATGAGGAACAGCACGGCGACAAAGCCCATGTGCTTGCGCGCCATCATATGCGGCTCGGCGGTCCACATCAGGAAGGACGCCACGTCCTCGGCCATGTGGTGCATCGTGGCCGGGTGGCCATCGGCATAGGTCACCTGATCATCGGCCAGCGGAGGCGGCATGGCGATCCAGCCACCGGGGAAGGCGGTGTTGGCATAGAAGGTGGTGCCAGCCTCTTCCTTGGTCTCGCCGGTATAGCCGGTCAGGATGGCGACGACATATTCCGGGCCGCCAATGCCCTTCACCAGCTGGTTGATCCCCGAGCCATAGGGGCCGTGGAAGCCCGCACGGGCCTTGGCCATCAGGCTGAGATCCGGGCCCATGCCCTCGCCCGAACGGGCGGGGAACTTGTCGGTCCATTCGCGCGGACGCTCATCCCCGGTGGGGGTGACCACCGCGTCCAGGCCCGCCGCATAGGCGCGCACCTGATCCGCCGGAAGCTCTGGCCCGCCCTCATCCGCAAGGGTGCGGACCGGGACGAATTTCAGGCCGTGGCAGGAGGAGCAGACCTCGGTGTAGACCTGAAGGCCGCGTTGCAGCTGGTTCTTGTCGAACGTGCCGAAGGGGCCTTCATGCGCGAAGGCGGTGTCGTGGATATGGCCTTCGCCCCCAGCCGCTTGCGCGGCGCCCGTCATCAGGCAAAAGGCGGAGACGGCGCTGATTGCGATTTTGCGAAGCATCTTCGTCGTTTCCTCTCTCACTCGGCAGCCGGGTAATGGGCTTTGAAGTCTTCCTCGATCGTCGCAGGCAGCGGCAGGGGCTTTTCGATGATGCCCAGCAGCGGCAGGATGACGAGGAAATAGGCGAACCAATAGGCCGATGCGATCAGCGAGATCCAGTCATAGGGGAACTCGGCCGGCATCGCGCCCACCCACATCAGCACGATGAAGTCAAAGCACAGCAGCGCGAACCACCATTTGAACATCGGGCGGTAACGGCCCGAACGCACGCGGGAGGTATCGAGCCAGGGTGCCAGGGCCATCACGGCGATGGCGCCGAACATGGCGATCACGCCGAAGAACTTGGCGTCGATGATGCCGAAGGACAGGAAGTTCACCAGCTGCACCACCCAGACATCGGCGGTGAAAGCGCGCAGGATGGCGTAGAACGGCAGGAAATACCATTCCGGCACGATATGCGCGGGCGTCGAGAGCGGGTTCGCCTCGATATAGTTGTCGGGGTGGCCGAGGTAGTTCGGCATGAAACCGACAATGGCGAAGAACACCACCAGAATCACCGCCAGGGCGAAGAGATCCTTGATGACGTAATAGGGCCAGAACGGCACGGTGTCGCGCTCGGCTTCTTCCTTGGAGCCACGGCGGACCTCAACCCCGGTCGGGTTGTTGTTGCCGGTGGTGTGGAAGGCCCAGATGTGAACGGCGACCAGCGCCGCGATCACGAAGGGCAGCAGGTAATGCAGCGAGAAGAAGCGGTTCAGCGTGGCGTTATCGACCGCCGGGCCGCCCAGCAGCCAGGCCTGGATCGATTCGCCAATGCCGGGAATCGCGCCGAACAGGCCGGTGATCACGGTGGCGCCCCAGAAGGACATCTGGCCCCAGGGCAGCACATAGCCCATGAAGGCGGTGCCCATCATCATCAGGTAGATGATCATGCCGATGATCCAGGTCACTTCGCGCGGGGCTTTATACGACCCGTAGTAAAGGCCGCGGAAGATATGCAGGTAAACGGCCACGAAGAACAGCGAGGCGCCGTTGGCGTGCAGATAGCGCAGGGCCCAGCCGCCATTCACGTCGCGCATGATATGTTCAACGCTGGCGAAGGCCAGATCGACATGCGGCGTGTAATGCATCACCAGCACGATACCGGTGATGATTTGCAGCGCCAGGCAGAAGGTCAGGATGATGCCCCAGATCCACATCCAGTTCAGGTTCTTGGGAGTGGGAATCACCAGCGTGTCATAGACAAGGCCCACGATCGGGAGGCGCTTGTGGAGCCACTTTTCGAGACCCGATTTGGGCTCGTAATGGTCGTGCGGAATACCGGCCATGTGGTCTCTCCTCAGCCCAGCAGGATGGTGGTTTTGGCTTCGTCGGTGAATTTGGCCACCGGCACGGCCAGATTGCGCGGGGCAGGCCCTTTGCGGATGCGGCCTGCGGTGTCGTAATGCGAGCCGTGGCAGGGGCAGAACCAGCCGCCGAACTCGCCCGAGCCATTGCCCAGCGGCACGCAGCCCAGATGGGTGCAAACGCCCAGCATGACCAGCCATTCGCCGGTCTCGTCGAGGCTGCGATTGGCGTCAGAGGCGTCGGAACCCGGCTTGTTGGCGTTTTCCGAGTTGGAATCGATCAGCTCGTCCAGCTTGACAGCGCGGGCGGCCTCGATCTCCTCGGGGGTGCGGCGGCGGATGAAGACCGGCTTGCCGCGCCATTTGACGGTCAGCTGCGAGCCCACGGCCACGCCCGACACATCGACATAGATCGAGGCAAGGGCGCGCACATCGGCGGAGGCGTTCATCTGGTTGACCAGCGTCCAGCCGGCGGCGCCAGCGGCGACAGCACCGGCCCCGGCCGTGGCATAATACAGGAAATCCCTGCGGGTGCCTGCGTGATCTTCTGCGTGGGACACGAGATCTTCTCCCTCTCAAGGGCCGCCTCATGCGACCCATGCAATATCAAAGGCAGTGGTTGCCCACGACCCGGATGGGCGGGTTTTAGCCAAGCCCCCGCCTCACGTCCAGCGGTCAAAGGCGCGCAGGGGCAGGGAAATGGTGGTTTTGTAACTGTGTGACCTTGAAGGCGCGCTGTGGCTTCCTATGGCGGCGCTAACAGGGGGGTGCCAGCCGCACCAACGCGGGCGGATCAGGAAACGCACCGCGTTTCCCCGCGCGCTGCGGGACCGGCGCGGCGTGACCGAGGGGGCGCTGCGGCCAATTGGGCCGGATCAAGGAAACGCACCGCGTTTCCCCGGCCCTGTGGGAGCAGCGCCGCAAGACCCTTTCCGCCCAAGACCGAGAGGCCAGCGCCCGCCCGGTGGGTGCGAAGCACCCGCCCCCGGCGGGGCGGGCGCTGGCCGGGGGCTTCGGGCCCCGGCCCGATGTGGAAACGGTGCCGCGTGACCGAGGCGATGGCCTCGGCCAAACCCAGATGTTTCAGACCACCACTGGCGCCGTCTGTTGCATCGACGGGCGGGTGGAGAAGTCGGCCTCCCAGGCGGCGAGGTGGGGGTGGGCGGCGCGCCATTGGCGGTCGGGGTGGCGGAAATCGAGATAGCCGAGCACGGCGCCCATGGCGATCTGGCCGATATTCAGCGGCGCCTCCAGATGGTGCATCCAGCGGGAGTCGATGGCATCCAGCGCCCGGGCGATCTTGGACCATTGGCCCTCGACCCAGGGCGCGTGGCGGCGCTCTTCGGGGCGCATGCGCCATTCATAGACCATCAGCACGGCGGCATCGAGGACGCCATCGGCCATCGCCTCCAGCGTCAGCAGCGGCCATTCCTGCCCGGCGGGGCCGTAAAGACCCGCCCCCGCCCCGTCATTCGTCTGCGCATCAATCCAGCGGCAGATCACCCGGCTGTCCACGATCACCTCGCCCGAATCCAGCTCCAGCGCCGGTATCTTGCCCAAGGGGTTGGAGCCAATCAGCCCTGCATCGGGGGCCATGGGGGTGGTGGCGGTGTTGATCAACGTCACCCGCCCGGCCATGCCGGTTTCGATGAGAGTGACCATGACCTTGCGCACGAAGGGCGAGGCGGGGGAGTGGAACAGGCGCATGGGGGGTGACCTTCCTGGAAGGGGCCAAAGAAATGTGCGGCCGAATGGCCTCTGATTGGAAACTTGCCGCATAAACCGGCCGTTGTCAGGCGGAAGTTACGCGCGGCGTGGCGCAACCAGCGTCATATAGAGGCCAAAACCGCCGAAGAATGTGCCGGCAAGCCCGACAAGGAACATGTATAACAGACTTTCAGACGTTTTAATCTGAAGCCCGATCCAGCCAGACCACACCAAAAAAACCGCATAAAGGATCATGGCGCCTGATGCCCGAGCCTTACCGCCCGTCAGGCGACGCGCGACCCAATAAGCCAAGACAAAGGGCAGGGAGGTTTCGACCGCATGCTTGAGAAGATACATCACAAACCGGCTTCTGCCCGGAGCGATCATGTCGATGAACGGCTCGAGATGCGGATTTCTCCAGCTCTGATTGGGGTTGATAGCCACAATGAGCATAATCAAGGAATACAGAGCGAAAGCCGCAAGGAAGGCGGCGCAGTAGATCATGGCTTGTTTTAACATGGTGGCGTTCCTGTCTCGCAAATGGCCCTGAGGCTCACGCAACAAAAATTAAAATCACTGGACATTTGAATTAAACACAGAGAGTGACCAGATCGCCTTCCTGTAAAAGATCGTGGTAAAACCAAAACCGCCAAACGAAAAAACCGCCGTGGTTTCCCACAGCGGTTTTCAAACCAACGCCTGAGCGCGGATCAGCCCTGACGGGCTTTGTAGCGCTTCTGGGTCTTGTTGATCACATAGACCCGGCCTTTACGGCGCACAACCTGACAGTCGCGGTGACGCGTCTTCAGCGAACGCAGCGAGTTTTTGACCTTCATGGCCATCTCCATATCGCGGCGACGTGCGCCTTGAATCTTGTGCCTTCTTGCGAAAGCGGTGAAATGGTGGGCGGTACTGGGATCGAACCAGTGGCCACTACGATGTCAACGTAGTGCTCTACCGCTGAGCTAACCGCCCACGCTCCGGTTCGGCGCTGCTGCTGCCATGTTCAACATGAACAGGCGCGGCAACTCCGCGTCGGTGAGGGGTCTATAAAGAGAGTCGCCGGGGGGATCAAGGGGATTTGGCACAGAAAATTTCTGGGCTATATCTGGGCCATGACGATGCGCACCGCCACCGAGGCCTATGATCTGATCCGGCCCTTGCGCCAGCGGGTGCCGCTGGTCTTCTCCTCGCCCCATAGCGGGCGGGCCTATCCGGCGCAATTGCTGGCGCGCACCGCGCTGGACGGGCGGATGATCCGCTCGTCGGAGGATGCCTGGGTCGATGAGCTGTTCGCGGGCGCGCCCCGGCTGGGGGCGCCCTTGCTGCTGGCCAATGCGCCGCGCGCCTATATCGACCTGAACCGCGCCCCGGATGAGCTGGACCCGGCGCTGATCGAGGGGGTGACGCGCAGCCCGCATAACCCGCGGATTTCCTCGGGGTTGGGGGTGATTCCGCGCGTTGTGGCGCAGGGACGGTCGATTTATCGCGGGAAAATCGCGCGGGCTGAGGCGGAGGACCGGCTGGCGCGATTCTGGCAGCCCTATCACGCGGCGATGGCGGCCTTGATGGCGGAAACGCGGGCGGGCTTTGGCGAGGCGGTGCTGATCGACTGCCACTCGATGCCGCATGAGGCGCTGGAGGGGCAAAGCCGCCCCGGCGCGCCGCGCCCGGAGGTGGTGCTGGGCGACCGTTTCGGGGCGGCGGCGGGCCGGGGCGTGGTGGACCGGATCGAGGCGGCTTTTACGGCGGCGGGGCTGCGGGTGGCGCGCAATGCGCCCTTTGCGGGGGCCTATATCACGCAGGCCTATGGCCGCCCCTCGCGCGGGCATCATGCGGTGCAGATCGAGATCGACCGGGCGCTGTATATGGATGAGGCGCGAATCGAAAAGAGTGCCGATTTCGCGGCTTTTGCCGGGGTGATGGCGCAGGTGGTGGCGGGGATCGTGGCGGCCTTCGCGGCCTCGGGGTCGCTGGCGGCGGAGTGATTATTCCGCCGCGCCAATCATCTGGGCGGTTTCGGGCGCCAGTTCCTCGAAATCGAAATTGTCCAGACGGCGGGCGCGTTTGCCGGCCTTGTCGGCGCTGATGCGAATCTCATCCAGGTCTTTGGCGGCCTGGCCAAAGTGGCGGTCGAGATTCGACACACGGTCACCCAGCCGCGTCACATCCTGATAGAGCATCGCCAGTTCCTTGCGGATGGCCCCGGCCTGTTCGCGCATCCGGGCATCTTTCAGCACGGCGCGCATGGTGTTCAGCACCGCCATGCAGGTGGTGGGCGACACGATCCAGACCTTGAGCGCAAAGCCCTCGCGCACCAGATCGGGGAAATTGGCGTGCAGTTCGGCATAGACCGCCTCGGAGGGCAGGAACATCAGCGCGCCATCGGCGGTTTCGCCCTCAAGAATATACTTCTCGGCAATGGCGCGCAGATGGCTGCGCACGGCGGTGCGCAGCATCCGGGCGGCCAGATCGAGATCGGCCTGCGTCTCGGCCCGGCGCAGGGCCTCATAGGCCTCCAGCGGGAATTTGCTGTCGATGGCGATGGGGCCGGGCGGGTGCGGCAGGTGGATCAGGCAATCGGCCCGGCGCCCGTTGGAAAGCGTGGCCTGCATGGTGTAGCTGTCGGATGGCAGGGCCTTTTGCACGATGTCATGCAGTTGAATTTCGCCAAAGGCGCCGCGCGTCTGTTTGTTCGAGAGAATATCCTGCAAGGACAACACGTTGCCCGAGAGTTTCTCGATGTTCTCCTGCGCCTTGTCGATGGTGGCGAGGCGCTGGTGCAGCTCGCCCAGACTATGCGCGGTGCGGGTGGCGCTGCCATGCAGGCTTTCACCCATCTGGCGCTGCACCTCGGCCAGACGCTGTTCCATCACTTGCAGCATGGCGGTCTGGCTGTGGGCCTGCGCCTCGGAGACGTGATGCAGGCCCCCGGCGAGGCGTTCCTGCCCCTCGGCCAGGCTTTGCACGCGGTTGCCCAACCAGCCCATCTGCGCCACCAGCGGATCAACCGCGCGGGCCGAGGCGCGCAGGATCAGCACCAGCAGCAGGAAGACTGCGGCCAGCACGGCGGCGGCGATCAGCACAGCCGGGTCGTTCCATGCCAGTTCAATGGTGCCAAGGCGGATCATCTGCGGCCAAACAATTTCTCAATGTCGCTGAGCGCGAGGTGGACGTAAGTCGGGCGGCCATGGTTGCACTGGCCTGACAGCGGCGTGGCCTCCATCTCGCGCAGCAGCGCGTTCATCTCCTCGGCGCGCATCTGGCGGCCCGAGCGGATGGAACCGTGGCAGGCCATGCGCGACAGCACGGCATCAATGCGGGATTTCAGGCGGTCGGAGCGGCCCAGATCGGCCAGATCATCGAGAATGTCGCGGATCAGCGCGCCCGCGTCGATGCGGCCCAGAAGCGCCGGGGTTTCGCGCACGGCGATGGCGCCACCACCAAAGGGTTCGATCACGAGGCCGAGGGCGGCGAGGTCTTCGGCAATGTCCAGCAGGCGGGCGGCGTCAGGCTCGGAAAGTTCGACGATTTCGGGGATCAGCAGGGCCTGCGCGGCGATGCCAGTGTCGGCGGCCTGGGCCTTGAGGCGCTCGTAGACGAGGCGCTCATGCGCGGCATGCTGATCGACGATCACCATGCCCCGGCTGGTTTGCGCAATGATGTAATTTTCATGCACCTGCGCGCGGGCGGCGCCCAAGGGGCGTTCGGTCAGGTCGGGCGCCCCGTTTGCAGGCACAGGGGAGGCGGTGGCCTCGACGCGGGCCGAAGGGGCCTCGGCAAAGCCGAAATCGCGCAGCGGGGCTTGGGCCACATAGGCGCTGCGCAGCGCGGTTTGGGACGGGCGGTCCATCTGGTAAATGCGCGGGAGGGGCGCGGGCGACGGCGGCTCTGGGGTGAAGGCCTCCAGCGTTTCGCTGGCGACGGTCGAGGAGGCGCGGTGCCCGGCCCCATGCAGCGCCAGCCGCAGGCCGGAAACGATGAGGCCGCGCACCAAGGCGGGCTCGCGGAAGCGGACCTCGGATTTGGCGGGATGGACGTTCACATCCACCCGCTCGGGGTCGCAGACGATGTTCAGCACCGCCGCCGGGTGACGGTCGCGGCTGAGGACATCCATATAGGCGGCGCGCAGGGCGCCGAACAATTGCTTGTCCAGCACCGGGCGGCCATTCACGAACAGGAATTGCGCCACGGAAGACCCGCGCGAATAGGTGGGCAAGGCGGCGTAACCGATCAGGCGCAGCCCGTCGCGGTCGAGGTCGATGGGCAGGGCGTTATCGGTGAAATCGGCGCCCAGAATGCGGGTCAGGCGGCCTTGCAAGGCGTTGAACAGATCGCCGTTTTCGGGATCGGCGCGGAAGATCACCCTGCCCTCCCCACCGCCGGTCACATCGCGCAGCGTGAAGCCGACATGGGGTTCGGCCAAGGCAAGGCGCTTCACCACATCGGCAATCGCGCCCATCTCGGCCCGGTCAGAGCGCATGAATTTCAGCCGCGCGGGGGTGGCGAAGAACAGGTCGCGCAGCTCGACCACGGTGCCGCGCGTCAGCGCAGCGGGGCGCAGGCTGCCCATGCGCCCGCCCTCGACGGCAAGGGTAACGGCCTCGTGGCCTTCGGCGCGGGAGGTGAGGGTCAGGCGGCCCACGGCGCCCAGCGAAGGCAGCGCCTCGCCGCGAAAGCCGAAGCTGCGGATGTTCAGCAGGTCTGACCCGTCGATCTTGGAGGTGGCGTGGCGCGAAAGGGCGAGCGGCAGGTCGTCGCCGGTCATGCCACAACCATCATCGGTGACGCGGATCAGGGTCTTTCCGCCATCGGCATAATCGACCGTGATACGGCGGGCGCCGGCATCCAGCGCGTTCTCCGCCAGCTCTTTCACGGCGGAGGCCGGGCGCTCCACCACCTCGCCCGCGGCGATGCGGTTGATGGCGGCCTCATCCAGTTGGCGGATGACGGGACGCGTTATCTGGGGGGTAATGACGCTCATGCCGCGAAACCTAGCATGGCCGAAGGGATTCGGCCATGCTTGTTCGCAAATGTTCAGGGTTTGGTCAGCTGGGTATCGGGCGGGCCAGCCACCACGATGCGCAGCCCATCCGGGCGGATCAGACGCTTGGCCACGCGGGTCATATCCGCCAGCGTCACGGCGTTGATCTTGTCATTGCGGCTGGTGACGTAATCGGGGGAAAGCCCGATGGACTGCATGCCGACAAGGATTTGCGCGATGGTGCCATTGCCGTCAAAACGCAGCGGATAGGCGCCGGTGAGATAGGTTTTGGCAGAGGCCAGCTCGGCCTCGGTCACGCCTTCCGCCGCGCGCGCCCATTCGGTTTGCAAGACGCTGATCGCCTCGGGCACGGTTTTGGCATCGGTGGCGAATTGGCCCGCCATGAGGTCGGCCTGATTGTAATCGGCCAGCCAGGTGGAGACGCCATAGGTGAGGCCGCGTTTCTCGCGCAGTTCCGACATGAGGCGCGAGCCGAAGCGCTCGCCGCCAAGGATTTCATTGAGGATGAAGGCGGCGAAATAATCGGGGTCGTCGCGCGGGATGCCCTCGTGGCCGAACAGGATCACCGCTTGCGGCGTGGGGAAGGGCACCAGCGTGGTGCCGCCCGTCAGGCCCACCGGGGCGGGGCCGGGCAGCGCGGCGCCGGTTGCGGGCAGCGCGCCCAGCAATTGATCCAGCAGCGCGCCCAGTTCCTCGGGCGTGATGTCGCCCACGGCGGCCACGGTGATACGGTCACGCGCGAGGGTGGCGGCATGGGCGGCGAGGATGTCCTCGCGGGTCAGCGCGGTGACGCTGGCGGTGGTGCCATCGCCCGAGCTGCCATAGGGGTGGCTGCCGAAAGCCTGTTGGCGGAAGGCGTCATTCGCCAGCTCGCCGGGGTCTTTCTCGGCGGCGCGGATGCCGGACAGCACCTGGCCGCGCACGCGTTCGATGGCGTCCTGGTCAAAGCGCGGGGCGGTGAGGGCGAGGCGCAGCAGATCGGCGGCGCGGCTGCGGTTTTCGGTGAGCATCCGGGCCGAGACGGTGACAGAATCGACCGAGGCGTTGAAGCGGAAACTGGCGGCCAGGGCATCGCGGCTTTCGGCGAATTTCTGGGCGTTCATCTCGGCCGCGCCTTCCTCGATCAGCGCGGTCATCAGATTGACGGCGCCGCGTTTGCCGGGGGCATCCAGCGAGGTGCCACCCTTGAACTGGATCTCCAGCGCGGTGAAGGGGATCGAAGGTTCCTCGACCAGCCAGGCCTTGATGCCACCGGGCGAGGTGACCTGCTGGATGGCGATTTCGGCGTGCAGGGGCGTGGCGAGGAACAGGGCGGCGGCCAGCGTGCGGAGGAGTTTCATTGCGCGGCCTCTTCGGTCAGCAGCCAGCCGGTGACGGCGTTGTTGCGGTTCAGAACCTTGCGGGCGGCCTGCATCACGTCATCGGGCGTGACCTCTTGCAGCACCTGAGGCCAGGCCTGCACATCCGCGACCGTGAGGCCGGTGGTCAGCGCCTCGCCATAGCGCTGCGCCTGATCCTGCACATCATCGCGGCCATAGATCTCGGCGGCGCGCAGCTGGGTGCGGATACGGTCAAAGGCCGCCGGATCGGGGCCGGATTTCAGGAAATCGGCAATCACCTTGTCCATCGCGGCCTCGGCCTGTTCGGGGGGAATGCCGGGCAGAGGCATGAGGCCAAGGATGAAGCTGCCACTGTCCAGCGCCGTGCCATCATAGGCGGCATAGCTGTAAACGGCGGTCGGATCGGTGAATTGCAGCTGTTTGGCGAAGAGGCTGGTGGTGCCGGAACCGCCCAGCAGCTCGGCCAGATACAAAAGCGCGGCGGCCTCCTTCTGATTGCCGCTCTG
>NZ_JAEULU010000016.1 GCF_016792925.1 Gemmobacter sp. | reverse complement strand
GGCCCATGCACTGCGGGGGCGCGCCGATCTGCGGGGGCTTGTGCTGATCTACCCGGCACTGGGCGGCGATCGCAGCCGGGGCAGCTATGTGACCCATGCCGAGGCCCCGATGCTGACCACGGCGGATGTGCGCTGGTATGCCGCCACCCGCCATGGCGGCGCTGAACCCGAGACCCCCGATGTGACCATCGGCGCGCTGCATGACAGCGATTTCGCCGGCCTGCCCCGGTGGTGGTAGCGAGTGCGGCCTGTGACCCGCTGGCCGATGACGGGCGCGACTATGCCGCGCGCATCACCGCTGCCGGGGGTCGGGCCGAATGGCTGCTGGATGAGGGGCTGGTGCATGGCTGGCTGCGCGCCCGCCATACCGTGCCCCGTGCCCGCGCCGCCTTTGACCGGCTCTGCGCCCGGCTGGCCGGGATGACAGCGGCATAGCCCGCGCCCAAGATGGATATTTGAGCCAAGATGAAGCGGAACGGTTGCGCTTCATCTTGGCTCAAATATCCAAAATCCGACAGCAGGGCCGGGAGGTTCAATTCCCGGCGGCTTCCATCCGCCGGGTCTCCAGCACCTGCTCCAGCCAGCCCAGTTTCATCTCGGGCACCGAGGACAGCAGAAGGTCGGTATAGGCATCAAAGGGCGGGGTCAGCACATCGGATTTGCTGCCATAGCGCTGCACCTGCCCCTTGAACATCACCGCGATCCGGTCGGCAATCGCCCGCACCGTGGCAAGGTCATGGGTGATGAAGAGATAGGCCACGCCCTCCTCGGCTTGAAGGTTCAGTAGCAGTTTCAGGATGCCATCGGCCACCAGCGGATCAAGGGCAGAGGTCACCTCGTCGCAGATGATCAGCCTGGGCTTGGCGGCCAGCGCGCGGGCGATGCAGACGCGCTGCTTTTGCCCGCCCGAAAGCTCGGCCGGGTAGCGGTCGGCGAAGCCGCGCCCCATCTCGATCTGGTCCAGCAGTTCCTGCACGCGCTGGCGCTTTGCCGCGCCCCGGAGCCCGAAATAGAATTCCAGCGGGCGCCCGATGATGGTTTCCACCGTCTGACGCGGGTTCATCGCCACATCGGCCATCTGGTAGATCATCTGCAATTCGCGCAGATCATCGCGCGAGCGCCCCGCCAGATTGGGCGACAGGTCGCGCCCGGCGAAAGTGATGCGCCCTTGGGTGGCGGGCAAAAGCCCGGTGATCACTCGCGCCAGCGTCGATTTGCCCGAGCCGCTTTCGCCCACAATCGCAAGGGTCTGGCCCGGCGGCAGTTCGACGCTCACGTTTTTCAGCACGTCAAAGTTGGTGCCCTTGTAACGCGCGGTCACATTTTGAATCGACAAAAGCGGCGGCGCCTCGGGTTTCTCGGCATGGTCGATCGAACGGACCGAGACCAGCGCGCGGGTATAATCTTCGCGCGGGGCCTCGATCACCTGTTGCACACTGCCATATTCCACGGTCTTGCCATGGCGCAGCACCATGATGTCATCGGCCACCTGCGCCACCACCGCGAGGTCATGGGTGATATACAGCGCCGCCACGCCGGTTTCGCGGATCGCCCGTTTGATCGCCGCCAGCACGTCGATTTGCGTCGTCACATCCAGCGCGGTGGTCGGCTCATCAAACACCACCAGATCGGGTTTCGGGCACAGTGCCATGGCGGTCATCACCCGCTGCAACTGCCCACCCGACACCTGATGCGGAAAGCGTTTGCCAATGGTTTCGGGGTTGGGCAGGCCCAATTGGCGGAACAGATCCACCGCCCGCGCCTCGGCCTGCGTCTTGGTCATCTGGCCCGAGATCAGCGTGGTCTCGATCACCTGCTCCATCAGCGGCTTGGCGGGGTTGAAGCTGGCAGCGGCGGATTGGGCCACATAGGTGACCTCCTTGCCGCGCAGCTTGCGCAGGCCCCCCGGCCCGATCTTCAGGATGTCGCGCCCGTTTACCAGCACCTGCCCGCCGGTGATCCGCACGCCGCCGCGCCCATAGGCCATGGAGGACAGGCCAATGGTCGATTTGCCCGCCCCGCTTTCGCCGATCAGCCCCAGCACCTTGCCCTTTTCCACCGAGACCGAGACACCATGCACCAGCGTCACGGTTTTTGGCGGCTCGCCCGGCGGATAGCTGGTCGCCTCCAGCACCAGATCGCGGATTTCCAGCAATGTTTCAGGCACCACGGCCTCCTTTCAGGCTGGAGGTGCGGTTCAGCACCCAATCGGCCACGAGGTTGACCGAGATGGCCAGCGTGGCGATGGCAAAGGCCGGGATCAGCGCGGCGGGGATGCCATAGACGATGCCTTCCTTGTTCTCTTTCACGATGCCGCCCCAATCGGCCATCGGCGGTTGCACGCCAAGACCCAGGAAAGACAGGGTGGAGATGAACAGTACGGCAAAGATGAAGCGCAGCCCCATCTCGGCCACCAGCGGCGACAGGGCATTGGGCATGATCTCGCGGAAGATGATCCAGCCCTGTTTCTCGCCGCGCAGGCGCGCAGCCTCGACATAATCCATCACCGCAATGTCCACCGCCACGGCGCGGGCCAGACGGAAGACGCGCGTGCTGTCCAGAATGCCCATCACCAGAATGAGGATCGGCAGTGTGACCGGCATGACCGACAGCACCACCAGCGCTGAAATCAGCGAGGGGATCGACATCATCAGATCGACCAGCCGCGACAGAAGCTGATCGACCCAGCCGCCCCGCACGGCGGCGAAAAAGCCAAGGATGGAGCCAAGGCCAAAGGACAGGATCGTGGCACAGGTGGCGACGAAGATGGTGGTGCGCCCGCCCCAGATCATCCGCGACAAGAGATCGCGCCCGATGCTGTCGGTGCCCAGCCAGAATTGGCTGGACGAGGGCTCCCAGCTTTCGCCGACGATCTCGGCCATGCCATAGGGGGCGATCAGCGGCGCGAACAGCGCGGCGGCGAAATAGGCCGTGGTGAAGGCAAGGCCAATCAGTGCGGAAAGCGGCAAACGCATCATTTCGGGTGCCTCAATCGCGGATTGGCAAGGATCGACACAATATCGGCAATCAAGTTCAGCCCGATATAGACGCCAGCAAAGACCAGCCCGCAGGCCTGCACCACCGGCACATCGCGCTTGGACACGTGATCGACCAGATATTGTCCCATGCCGGGATAGACAAAGACCACCTCGACCACGACCACCCCCACCACCAGATAGGCCAGGTTGATCATCACCACATTCACGATGGGCGCGATGGCATTGGGAAAGGCATGGCGGGCGATGATGGTGAAGGGGCGCAGGCCCTTCAGCTCGGCCGTCTCGACATAGGATGATTGCATCACGTTCAGGATGGCCGCCCGCGTCATCCGCATCATATGGCCCAAAACCGCCAGCACCAGCACGATCACCGGCAGGCCAATGGCATAAAGCCGCTCGCCCAGCGTCATGCCGTCATAGACGGTGGCGAGCGAGGGCAGCAGGCGCCATTGCACCGCCAGAAAATAGATCACGATATAGCCCAGCAGGAATTCCGGCACCGAAATGGTGGCCAGCGTCACCGCCGAAATGGCCTTGTCGGGCCAGCGGTTGCGATAGCGCACCGAGACAAGCCCCAGCAGCACAGCCAAGGGCACCGCGATCACTGCCGCCGCCCCGGCAAGGAACAGCGTATTCGCCAGCCGCCCGCCAAGCGCCGGGCCGATGGGCTGGCCGTTTGACAACGCGGTGCCAAGATCGCCCTGCAACACCCCGAAAAGCCAGCCGAAATAGCGGCTGACCACCGGCTCGTTCAGCCCCAGCTCCTCGCGCAGATTGGCCAGCGTTTCCGGCGTGGCGGATTGGCCTAGAATGGCCTGCGCCACGTCGCCGGGCAAAATCTGGGTGCCCACGAAGATCAGGACAGAGGCTGCCAGAAGCAGGAGGAGGCCCAACGCAAGGCGTTGGGCAACCAGTTTCACAATCGGATGCGCCATGGATCAGGCGAACCAGGTCTTTGCCGAGGCAAAGCCGTTCATCAGCTCCAGATTCGGGTCATCCACCCAGCCCGCCACGGTCTCCGACACACCGTCGATGAAATCGTTGAACATCGGGCAGATCACGCCGCCTTCCTCCCACAGGATGCGGGCGACCTTCGCGTAGATCTCCTTGCGCTTGGTCTCGTCGGTTTCGGCGCGGGCCGACAGGATCAGATCGTCGAACTCCTTGTTCTTGAACTTGGTGTCGTTCCAGTCGGCGGTGGAGAGATAGGCCGTGGAATACATCTGGTCCTGCACCGGGCGCCCACCCCAATAGCTTGCGCAGAAGGGTTTGACGTTCCACACATCCGACCAATAGCCATCATCCGGCACGCGCTTGATGACCAGCGGAATGCCCGCCTGCGTTGCCGTGGCCTGGAAAAGCGCCGCCGCATCCACCGCGCCGGGGAAGGCCCCGTCGGCCACGATCAGCTCGATCGGGCTGCCGTCATGACCGCTGGCCTTGTAATGTTCGGCGGCCTTGGCCAGATCGAATTCACGCTGCGGCAGGGTCTCGTCGAACAGCGGATAGGATTTGTTGATCGGAATATCATTCCCGACCGAGCCGTAGCCATCCAGGATCTTGTCCACCAGCTCTTGCCGGTTGATCGCATATTTCAGCGCCAGACGCAGATCCTTGTTGTCGAAGGGCGGCTTGTCGCAATGCATGATGAAGACGTAATGGCCGGGACCAGAGGCCGTGCGCACCTTCACACCCGGCGCGCGCGACAGCAGTTTTGCGACCTTGGGATCGACGCGGTTCACCATATGCACCTGACCCGATTGCAGGGCCGCCGTGCGCGCGGTGGCATCGTTGATCACGAGGAATTCGACGCTGTCATAATGCCCGCGGCTGGTATCCCAGTCATCGGCATTCTTTTCAAAGACATAGCGCACGCCCGGTTCGGCGGTTTTCACCTTGTAGGGGCCGGTTCCGATGCCTGCATTCGGGTTCTCGGCCCCGCCCTTCGGCTGCACGATCAGGTGGTAATCGGCCAGCAGATAGGGCAGATCGGCATTGCCGGTGGACAGGGTGAAAACGACATTCTCGCCATCGGCCTTGATGTCGGAAATCCCCTGCATGATGCCGAAGGCGCCCGATTTGGCATTCTCGTCCGAGTGGCGCTTGAAGGTCGCCACCACGTCCTCCACGGTCATCTCGCTGCCATCATGGAACTTCACGCCCTTGCGGATCTTGAAGGTCCAGACGGTGCTGCCCTCGCCCGCCTCGGCGCTTTCGGCGAGCCGGAATTCCAGCACCTTCTCGGGCGTCACATTGACCAGCGTGTCGCCCCATTGGCGGTTCACGTTGAAGGCCACCGGCCCGTCGGCCAGGCCCGGGTCCAGCGCATCGGTGCTTTCACCGCCGCCCAGACCGATCTTCAGCACGCCGCCTTTCTTCGGTTCCTCAGCCCGGGCCTGACCGGGCAACATGGCCGAGCCAAGCGCCGCAGCAAGGCCAAAAGCCGACACCCGGCCCAGAAAGCCCCGACGGCTGAGGCCGCCCGCGTCGATCCAATCCACCAGTTTGGCGAGGTCGTCTTTCATGTCGTTCTCCCTGTCGTGGCGTTTTCATTCGTTGTTTGCGTTAGCATGCGACCAAGTGCCGCCATGCGTAAACTGCTATTTTCAAGGCCAAAGGTCGCTTTCGTCCTAAACATGGTCGCGTGGGGTGTTGTCGTGGAACTCGCGCGTGAGCGCGAGATTCTCGCCCTCCCAAGCCTCCAGCCGGGCCGCATGGTGCAGGTGATCCGGCCCCGATTCGAGCGATGAAACCGCCCTTGTGCGCACCGACCACTCGCCCCGCGACAGGCGTTGGTCATAGGTCACCTCGACCGTCGCGCTCAGCGGATCATCGGGATGGATGCGCCAGACCTCGCGCAGCGTTTCGCCCGAGATCAGCCCGTGGCTCAGGTTCTCGGTATCGCCGGTATCCTCCTCCACGATCAGCTCCCA
Source organism: Gemmobacter sp. (assembly GCF_016792925.1). Taxonomy (GTDB): domain Bacteria; phylum Pseudomonadota; class Alphaproteobacteria; order Rhodobacterales; family Rhodobacteraceae; genus Gemmobacter. Next base: position 21,869 of record NZ_JAEULU010000016.1, on the reverse strand, counting down.
ATGGCCCGAGATCAGGTCTTGCGCGATGCGGCGGGTGGAATGGCCGGGGCGGATCACCCGATGCGCCCATGGCGCGGCGGTCTCGGGCAAGGCGGGCTGCCATTCGTCGCCCGTGCTGCCCGCATGGCGCGGCAGGGTCAGCTGGCCCGCCCGCAGCGTCAGCGTTGCGGCTTTGGCCGAGGGCCAGAGATAGGGCCAGTAGGTCGTCGACAGCGCCAGCCGCAGCTTGTGGCCGGGGGCAAGGCGATAGCCGGTCTCGTCGAGGTCCAGCGTCACGGTGACATCCTCGCCCACCGGCACGGGGCTCGGATGCTCCATGCTGTCCCGGTGGCGCAGGTTCAGCATCCCATGCGTGATGCGGGTAGAGCTGCCATCGGGCGCCACATCGCAGAGCCGGGCGATCAGATGGGCAAAGGGTTGGTCGCAGGCCAGCGTCAGCGTCAGGCGCGGCCGCCCCAGCAGATCGCCCGGCGCGTCAAGGTCGAGGCAGACCGACATGGCATCCTCGCCGCACTGATCGCCGGGCAATTCGGCATTCATGCCCATCGGGAAATACTCGCCCGCATGCAGGCCCAGATGCTGCGGCGTGCAGACCTGTCGCCCGGCCAGCGCCGAAAGGTCATGGGTCTCAAGGCTCGCCCGATCGCTGCGCGGCCAGTCGGGTTCCACCACCCAATGCCCGGCGCGATGCGCGGGGGCGGCGGAAACCGGCTGCGAATGCAGCATATAGGCCCGGTAGCGCGGGCCGTCAGCCACACCATTCGGGATGCCCTTCAGCCAGCAATCCCACCAGCGGATCGCCTCTTGCAGGAACCCGATTTGCGGCCCCGGCACGGCGGTATGGGGGTATTGATGGACCCAGGGCCCCATCAGCCCCTGCCCCAAGCCGGGATGATTTTTCATCACCGCCCCAAGCGTGTTGAGGTAATTATCCGCCCACCCGCCGATATTCAGCACCGGAATGGTCATCCGCGCCCAATTCTCGCAGATCGAGCCATGTTTCCAATAGGCATCGCGCGCCTGATGCCGCGCCCAGACCGGCGCCAGAAAGGGTTGCGCCGCCAGCCGGTTCAGCCAATCCGCCCGCCAGTCGGGGCGCAAGGCCGGGTCGGCGGGGCGCGAGCTGAAGGACAGCATCACCGCGCCCCAGCCCAGATTCTCGCCCAACAGGCAGCCGCCCTTGAAGTGGATGTCATCGGCAAACCGGTCAGAGGTGGAGCAGACCGACAGCACCGCCTTCAGCGCCGGATGGCCGTTGAAGGCAGCTTGCAGGCAGTTGAAGCCGCCCCAGCTTTTGCCCATCATCCCCACCGCGCCGGAACACCAGGGCTGCGCCGCCAGCCAGCCGATCACGCTGAGCGCATCATCCATTTCCTGCTGGCTGTATTCGTCCAGCATCAGCCCTTCGCTGTCGCCATTGCCGCGAATATCCACCCGCACGCAGGCATAGCCATGGCCCGCCACATAGGGGTGCATCAGTTCGTCGCGCGGCAAGGTGCCGTCGCGCTTGCGGTAAGGGATATATTCCAGCACCGCCGGAACCGGCTGCGCCTCGGCATCTTCGGGCAGCCAGACGCGGGCCGAAAGCGTGACGCCATCGGGCATCGGAATGCGCAGGTCTTCGATTTCGCGGATCTTGTGGGGAAATTCGGTTCGGATCGTGGTCATGGGGGCCTCCGGTTGCCCGGTCAGGCTAAGCGCTTGCCCCGGTGCGGCATGCGGCCCAGCGACATGGATTGCCGCAATCAGGCCAGCCCGTCACGAAGCCAGCCGAACAGCGCCCGATGGGCGGGCGTTTCCGGCCCCGGCGCCTCGATCCAGTAGCCGGTCCCTTCGGTGGTGATCTCCTCGCCCAGCGGGACAAGCGCACCCGAGGCCAGATGCGGGTCGATCAGCGGGCGCCAGCCGAGCGCCACGCCCTGCCCCGCCAGCACGGCCTGCACGACGAATTCGTAAGTGTTCAGGCCCAGCTCGCCGCTGCGCCGGGGCCGGGTCAGGCCATGGCGGGCAAACCACCCGGCCCAGGTCAGCCAGCGCACATCCGAGGGCGCGTCGATATGCAGAAGCTGCGCGCGGGCCAGCGCCTCGGGGTGGCTGTCGACAGCCAGTGCCGGCACGCAGACCGGCACCACCCGCTCGGGCATCCACAGCCAGCCCTGTAAATCGCCGCTGCGGGCAAAGCGGATCGCCACCTCGCCGGGACGCGGGCTGCGGCTGTCTTGCGCGGCGGTGATCTGCACCTCGATCTCGGGGTGCGCGGCCCGAAAGGCGCCAAGCCGGGGCATGAGCCAGAGGCTCGCAAAGCCGAAATCGGTGAGGATGCGCAGGGCGGGCGCCCGCGCCATGGCCTGCGCCTCGGCCAGGGCCGCGTCGATCTGGGCCAGCGCCGGCAGCAAGCCGCGCAACAGCACCTCGCCCGCCGGGGTGGGTTGGCAACCGCCCCGATGGCGGGTGAACAGGGCAACCCCCAGATGCTCCTCGGCCCGGCGCAGCTGATAGCTGATCGCCGGTTGGCTGAGGCCAAGCGTTGCCCCGGCCCGCGTCAGCGTGCCCGCTTTTGCCACCGCCTCGATCACCCGCAGGGCCGCCGGGTCCAGTTGCATAAACCACCTTTATGCAAAATATCGAAAATCCGCCCCTTTTCATCGCATAGCATATGGGTTTTGAATAGACCCAACGTGGAAAGGCCCATCAGATGACCCAAAAGCCCAATATCCTGATCCTGATGGTGGACCAGTTCACCGGAACGCTGTTCCCCGATGGCCCGGCCGACTGGCTGCATGCGCCGAACCTGAAGAAACTGGCGGCGCGGTCGGTGCGTTTTGCCAATGCCTATACCGCCTCGCCGCTTTGCGCCCCGGCGCGGGCCAGCTTCATGTCCGGCCAATTGCCGCGCCGGACGCGGGTTTATGACAATGCGGCCGAGTTCACCTCGGACATCCCGACCTTCGCGCATCACCTGCGCCGTGCGGGCTATCAAACGTCGCTTTCCGGCAAGATGCATTTCGTCGGCCCCGATCAGCTGCACGGGTTTGAACAGCGCCTGACCACCGACATCTACCCCGCCGATTTCGGCTGGACGCCCGATTACCGCAAGCCGGGCGAGCGGATCGACTGGTGGTATCACAACCTCGGCTCCGTCACCGGCGCGGGTGTGGCCGAGATCACCAACCAGTTGGAATACGATGACGACGTGTGTTTCCAAGCGGTGCAGAAGATCTACGATCTGTCGCGCGGCATGGATGCCCGGCCCTGGGCGCTTTGCGCCAGCTTTACCCATCCGCATGATCCCTTTGTGGCGCGCCGCAAATACTGGGATCTTTACGAGGATTGCGCCCATCTGGATGCGCCCGAGGCCATCCCCTACGAAGACATGGACCCCCATTCGCAGCGCCTGCTGGATGCCTGCGACTGGCGCGGGCTGGAGGTCACGCCCGAGCATATCCGTCGCGCGCGGCAAGGCTATTTCGCCAATATCTCTTACGTCGATGACAAGATCGGCGAGATTTTGGCTGCCCTCGAGGCCACCCGGCAGGAGGCGATCATCTTCTTCGTTTCGGATCATGGCGAGATGCTGGGGCGGCGCGGGCTGTGGTTCAAGATGAACTTCTTTGAAGGCTCGGCCCGCGTGCCCCTGATGATGGCCGCGCCGGGGTTGGAGCCGGGGCGGATCGAAACCCCGGTCTGCACCATCGACGTGACGCCGACTCTGTGTGACCTCGCGGGCATTTCCATGGATGAGGTCATGCCCTGGACCGATGGCGAAAGCCTCGTGCCGCTGGCCAAAGGCGTGGCCCGCAGCAGCCCGGTGGCGATGGAATATGCCGCCGAGGGCAGCATCACCCCCTTGGTCTGCCTGCGGCAGGACCGCTGGAAATACACCCGCTGCATGGCCGACCCGGAGCAGCTTTTCGATCTGGAAGCCGACCCGGAGGAGCGCTGCAACCTCGCCGCCGATCCGGCCCATGCCGAAACACTGGCGCAGTTCCGTGCCATGGCCGATGCCCGCTGGGATCTGCCCCGTTTTGATGCCGAGGTGCGTGAAAGCCAGGCCCGCCGCTGGGTGGTTTATGAAGCTCTCAGGAATGGCAGCTATTTCCCCTGGGATTACCAGCCGCTGCGCGCCGCCTCCGAGCGCTATATGCGCAATCACATGGACCTGAACGTGCTGGAAGAGAGCAAGCGTTTCCCGCGCGGCGAGTGATCGCGCACACATTATATATAGGGCGCTGCGCGGGGGGCCTTCGCGCAGCCCGCCTGCCTGCCGCAAACGCCTTGGCATGTTGGCAGAGATTGACCCCGGCCCCCTGCCCGGCTATCGCCAGAGCCAGACCAGACAGGAGCCGCCCAGATGCCCACCTATTCCGCCCTGACCACCCTGATGGGGGAAGACGCCGCCGAAGCGCTTGGCGCGGCCATCGAAAAGCTGGACCCGGCGCCGGTGGGCGTGGGTGTCTTTGAAATCGAGGATGACTCGGGGCTTTGGGAAGTGGGCGCCTATTTCACCGAAAAGCCCAATGAGGTGATGCTGGAAGTGCTGGCGCTGGCGTTCGAGGCCAAGCCCTTTGCCCTCTCTGAATTGCCGGAAATCGACTGGGTGGCCCATGTGCGCCGCGAGTTGGCGCCGGTGGAGGCCGGGCGCTTCTTCGTCTATGGCAGCCATGATGCCGACAAGGTGCCGGCGGACAAGATCGCCCTGCAAATCGAGGCGACAGTGGCCTTTGGCACCGGCCATCACGGCACCACGCTGGGCTGCCTGCGCGCCTTTGACCGGCTGGTGGAGGCAGGCTTCGCGCCCGCCAAGGTGGCCGATATTGGCTGTGGCACCGCCGTTCTGGCGCTGGCCGCCGCCGCCGTGCTGCCCGATGCGCTGATCATCGCCTCGGACATCGACCGCGTGGCGGTGGATGTGGCCGAGGCCAATGTGGCGATCAACGGATTGGACGGGCGGCTGGAATGTCTGGAAGCGGCGGGTTTTGCCCATCCGCGTCTGGCAGAGGCCGCGCCCTATGATCTGGTTTTCGCCAATATCCTGAAAGGCCCGCTGATCGAGCTGGCCCCGCCGATGGCGGCCCATGTCGCCCGCAATGGCCTTGTCATCCTGTCGGGCCTGCTGGTCGTGCAGGCCGAGGCCGTGACCGCAGCCTATCTTGAGGCCGGTTTCCGCCTGAAGGCCCGCGAGGATCTGGGCGAATGGTCGGCGCTGGTCATGGAACGGCTGTAAAAAAGACCCAATCCCGCCGGATTGCCCAAATATCGCCACAATTCGGCCTGATAACTGTCTCATGGTGGGGGCCGTATCGAGGAGTTTGGGTATGGCCGATCAAGATTTTACCGAGTTTTACGCCCGCGTCGCCCGCATTGAGAAGGCGCGCGCCAATGGATATGGATTCGAAGCCGACGGCACTTTGGGCCGCTCGCATTATCACAAGCCCACCCGGCGCAAGCGCCGCTTTCTGGCGCCGCTTTTCATGCTGGTCCTGTGCTTCCTGACCCTCAAGGGGGTGCTGCACAGCCAGATCGGATCTGACATCTATGCCCAGCGGATCGGCCAGATGCGTCTGGCCGAGAGCGGGATCGAGCGGATGGCCGGGTTTTTGATGCAGGCCGATCCGGCGACGCAGTGGATTTCCACCCAGGTCAAGGCGCATCTGCTCTGAGGTCTTGCGGTTCGCTTCTGGCAACGCCCGCCCCTTGGCGGGCGTTTTTGTTGGTCGGGCACATTTCACCGCCCCCCCAAAAAAGCCGAAAGGCCGCGAGCTTGGGGCTGCGGCCTTTGAACATCTGAGGGGATCTGCCCCCCCTACGGTCTTCTGATCAGAAGCGGCTCTGGGCGCCGATCGCGTCAATGTCGCCGCGGCACAGGCCGATATCGTCCAGCTCGCGGTCCGACAGCTTTTCCAGCGCAGCGCGGGTCACGCGCGCATCGTTCCACTCGGAAACGGCGGCAGCGATGTTGCTGACGAACTGGATGAAGCGGTAAGTGGTGATGGCGCCGAGGGGCGCAGTACGGGTCGTCTCATAAGCGGCCATGGCGTTTGTCCTTGTTCGAAAACTGCTCAGTCCGAAGGCATCAGCGCCTTCGAGGGGATAAATAGTCGGGCAGAAGAAAAACAACAACGCACGCCAAAGCATGTCGCACATGCAGAAAACGCATGGCTCAAACCGGCCATTTTCACAAGATTTTCATGATTTCCGGCTTGCTGCACCGCAGCGCGTCGCCATTCGTGCGGCGAATGTCGCTTTCCGTATCTTGTCTTAAAACCGTCACCGGGAATTGCAAGGCCGAATTTGGCCTTGGCCGATGTTCGCGCTTTGTGCTAGCCTTGGGAAAAGAGCAAGGCAGGGGCAGGCATGCGGGTTCTGGGAATCGATCCGGGGTTGCGGAACCTTGGATGGGGGATCATTGATGTGGCCGGGCCGCGCCTGACCCATATTGCCAATGGCATCTGCCATTCCACCCCGACCGGGCAGGAGGGCGATCTGGCGCAGCGGCTTTGCGACCTTTACGCCCAATTGACCGAGGTGTTGCGAACCTATGCCCCCGACACGGCAGCGGTGGAGCATACCTTTGTGAACAAGGATGCCGTTGCCACGCTGAAACTGGGCCAGGCCCGCGGCATCGCCCTGCTGGTTCCGGCGCAATTTGGCCTGACCGTCGGGGAATATGCGCCAAATGCGGTGAAAAAAACGGTTGTCGGGGTCGGACATGCCGCCAAGGTGCAGGTGGATCACATGGTCCGGCTGCATCTGCCGGGGGTCAAGATCTCCGGGCCGGATGCCGCCGATGCACTGGCCATCGCGATTTGCCATGCGCATCACTCTCAATCCAGCGGCCGCTTGCAGGCCGCCTTGCAAAGGGCAGCAGGATGATCGGCAAGATTTCGGGGCGGATCGACTGGCGCGGGCCGGATCATGTGCTGATCGACGTGCGCGGCGTGGGCTATATCGTTTATGTCTCCGACCGCACGCTGGCCGCCCTGCCCGCCGTAGGCGAGGCCTGTGCGCTGTTCACCGAACTGGTGGTGCGCGAGGATCTGCTGCAACTGTTCGGCTTCCCCACCATGCTGGAGAAGGAATGGCACCGGCTGCTGACCACGGTGCAGGGCGTGGGGGCCAAGGCGGCCATGGCCATTCTGGGCACGCTGGGGGCCGAGGGTGCGGCCCGCGCCATCACGCTGGGCGATGCCCGCGCCATCCAGGCCGCCCCCGGCATCGGCCCCAAGATCGCGCAGCGCGTCGTGCTGGAGCTGAAATCCAAGGCGCCGATGGTGATGGCGCAAGGCGCCGCACTGCATGGCGAGGCCGCGCTGGATGAGGTGATCGAGGCCAGCCCCGCCCCCGCCGCCAAACCCGCGCGCAAGGCCCCGGTCAAGCCCGTGCTGGCGCGCGCCGCCTATAGCGCCGATGCGCTTTCAGCCCTGCTGAACCTTGGCTACGGCCAGTCAGACGCCGCGCAGGCGGTGGCGCAGGTCTCGGGCGAGGCGCCAGAGGCCGACACGGCCGAACTGATCCGCCGCGCGCTCAAGCTGTTGATGCCAAAGGGCTGATTACTTGCGGAACTTGTCGAGGCTGACGATCTCGGCTTCGTGCGGCTTGGCGGGGGTGTCATCCTCCGCCTCGTCCTCGGCCTCCTCCTCGTCGTCATCCTCATCCTCGGCATGGGTTTCAAACCGCAGGCCAAATTCGACAGAGGGGTCGACAAAGGTGCGCACCGCATCGAAGGGGATCACCAGCGGCTCCGGGCTGTTGCCGAAGTTCAGCGTGACCGAGAATCCGTCATCCGTCACCGTCAGGTTCTCGAACCAGTGCTGGATCACCACCGTCATTTCCTCGGGGTAGCGCGTGCGCAGCCAATCGGCGATGGCGACATCCGGGTGCGTGGTGTCGAAGGTGATGAAGAAGTGATGCGCCCCCGGCAGCCCGTTCTGCGCCACATCCTCCAGAACCGACTGGATGAGGCCGCGCATGGCGCGATGCATCAGGTTGCCATAATCAATCGTGCGGGCCATGAAGCACCTCTTGCAATTCTCCCTCACCATAAGGTGCCATGCCAGCGATGGAAAGAGGCTTTGCCACCGCCAGCGGCCTGCGGCAAAGCCCCGGCGCCGTCAGTCGGCGAGAACCCGGTCCAGCGCGGTGATCAGCTGCGCGACCTCGGCCTCGGTGGTGTAATGGGTGAAACTCAGCCGCAACACGCCCTTGTCGCGGTCGAGACCCAGAGCCTCCAGCGGGCGCACGGCATAGAAATCGCCGCCCCCCGCCATGATGCCATGCGCCGCCAAGGCCGTGGCAACCGGCAGCGCCGCGCGGTCCAGCGCGACGGCCACGGTCGGCGCCCGGTCTGCCGCCTGGCGCGGGCCGATCAGCCGCAGATCATTGCGCGCCGCCAGATAGTCCAGCAGCGGCTGCACCAGCCTGATCTCCTGCCCGCGCATCAGGTCATGCACCGCATTGTTGCGTTGCAGCGGCGTGGCCTCGGCACCGCCGAAGTGATGCACATACAGCGCATCGACATAATCGGCCATGCCCGCGCAAGCCGCCACCTGCGCATGGTCCGGCCCGCCGGGGGTGAAGCGCTTGAACAGCACCTCCCCGTTGAAGAAATGCGCCTGATTGGGCAGCGCCGCGCCAATCTCGCGCCGCAGAACCATGATGCCCTGATGCGGACCATAGGTCTTGTAGGCCGAAAACAGATAGACATCGGCCCCAAGCGCCGGAATATCCGGGAAGCCATGCGGCGCATAGCTGACGCCATCGACGCAGGTGAATGCCCCCGCCGCCCGCGCCATGGCGCAGATCTCGGCCACCGGGTTGATCTCGGCCACCACGTTGGAGCAATGCGGGAAACAGACCAGCCGCACCTTGCCATCGGCCAGCAGCGGGCGCAGGGCTGCCGGGTCCAGATGGCCGGTCACCGGGTCGATGCGCCATTCGCGCACCTCCACCCCCTCCTCGGCCAGACGGCGCCAGACGCCGGAATTGGCCTCGTGGTCCTGATTGGTCACCACGATGGCGGCATCTTGCCCGCGCAGCCAGACCCGCACCGCATTGGCCAGCACAAAAGTATTGGCGCTGGTGGAGGGGCCGAAAGACAGCTCCTCCGTCGCCACGCCCATCATCGCCGCCAGCCGCTCGCGCGCCTCATCCATCTCGGCCCCGCCCAGGGTGCTGGCCTCATAGGGCGCATAGGGCTGCACCTTGCGCTCGGTGTAAAAGCGCATCAGCCGCTCGATGACCTGACGGCAGGTGTAAGACCCGCCCGCATTCTCGAAGAAAGCCTGCCCTTGCAGCGGCTTGGCCGCGAAAGCCGGGAACTGGCTGCGAACGAAATCCATGTCGAGAGCCATCCGGCCCGCCCGATCCTGCGGCATGTCTGCACCTCCTGTTGCGCGGCGATCCTGCCCGAGGCAGGGTCGGGCCGCAAGCCGCCAGCGCTGCACCGCATCAATTTTGATCAAATGCGCGAAATGGCGCCGCGCCCGGCCAGATTTGGCTTGAGCGACCCTGCCCCCTCGCTTAGCGTCTTGCCATCCGCGGCCGCGACAGACGCGTCCCGCCAGCAAACCGAGGAGACCCCATGACCATCCGCATGACCCTTCTGTCCGGTGCAGCCCTTGCCCTTGCCTTCCCCGCCTATGCCGCAGATGGCGAGCTGACGGTGCTGGACTGGGCCGGCTGGGAAATCGACGGCCTGCTGACCGATTATGTCGCCAAGCATGGCTCCAAACCCACCTATTCCTTCTTTGCCGATGATGACGAGGCGTTCCAGAAGGTTTCCTCGGGCTTCAAGACCGATGTGGCCCACCCTTGCGCCGCCCATGTGGGCCGCTATCGCGAGGCGGACCTGATCGAGCCCTGGGATACCGCGAAAATCCCGGAATTCGGCAATATCGCCCCGCGCATGCTGAACAGCGAAATCTTCAAGGATGACAAGGGCGTCTGGTTCATTCCGACCGATTACGCCTATACCGCCATCGCCTATAACACCAAGGACGTGCCCGAGGCCGATGTGGCCAGCCTCAAGGTGTTCCAGGACCCCAAATATGCGGGCCGCATCTCGCTGCCCGATTCGACCGATGACGTGTGGTCGCTGGCCTTCCTCGCCACCGGCGTCACCTCCTGGGACAATGTGACTGACGAGCAGTTCACCGCCGCCGCCGACTGGCTGCGCGCCGTGCATCCGAATGTGCGCGCCTATTGGTCCGACCCGGCGGAGATGGCGCAGCTGATGGCGACGGGCGAGGTTTTGGTTGCCTGGTCGTGGAACGATGGTGTGGCGACGCTGAAGGGCGAGAATTTCCCCGTCGGCTTCAACCGCAGCCCGGCCGAGGGGGCCGCCACCTGGTTCTGTGGCTATGTGAACCTGAAAGATGGCCCCGGCAAGGAAGACAAGGCCTATGATTTCATCAACTCGCTGTTGGCGCCGACCTCGGCCGTCGCGCTGATGGATGGTCTGGGCTATGCGCTGTCGAATGATGTGGCGATGAAAACCGTGCCGGAGGATGCCCAGAAGGCCGCCTATATCGACCCGGTGACCACCACGCTCTTTGCCCAGACCCCGGTCTCGACCGAGTTCCGCACCAAGATGATCGAGGAATTCGAGGCGATCAAGGCGGGCTTCTGATCCCGCAACGCCGCGAAGGCCGATGGAAGGCCCGGTTTCGACCGGGCCTTTTCCATATCCGCCGCCTTGCACCCCGCCCCCATCGCGCCTATATCTGAGGCGTTCGGGTTCGCCCGGACTATGGCGATAAACGCACCTGTAATAAGCGGATCGGACCCGGGGGCGGTACCCGGCGGCTCCACCAATACTCCCTCGTTGGGGGCGGAGGGGGCCGAAACAGGATCGACGAACGTCTAAAGAGGCCAGCTTTCGCTCGGTGAGGTACCACCGTTATCGGTCCAAAAGTACAGTTGCCAACGACAACCGTGCTCCGGTCGCTCTGGCTGCGTAAGCAGCTCGGGTAACCGAAACTTAAGCCCTTGCGCTTAGCCGCGTAAGGCGGGGTTCGCAGGTACCTGGCAACAGAAACCTGCACTTCCCCCCATTCAGACGCGCGGCTCCAGCCGCAGCCAGATGCCGTTCTTTGCCCGCACCGTCAGATAGGCGACGGGTTCGGGGATGCGGTCGGGCAGCGCCGTCACCCGATAGCTGCGCAAGAGTTGCGCCAGCAGCAGCGGGCCTTCCACCATGGCAAAGCCTGCGCCGGGGCAAACGCGCGGCCCGGCAGAGAACGGAATATAGGCGCAGCGCAGCCCCTGTTTGCCGTTTTCCGTATCAAAGCGGGCGGGGTCGAAGGCGTCGGGCTGATCCCAGAGGCGTTCATGGCGATGCAGATGCCACGGGCTGAGAACCACCTGCGCGCCTGCCGGGGCCGCGCGGTCGCGCAGCGTCACCGGGCAGCGCGTCTCGCGCACCATCATCGGCACCGGCGGATAAAGCCGCAGCGCCTCGCGGAAAACGGCACGGGCGGTTTTCAGACGGCCCAGCTGGCCGAAATCCTGTGCGTCGGTCAGTTCGGCCTGCGCTTCAGCCGCCAGCCGCTCTTGCCATTCGGGATGCGTGGCCAGCAGATACAGCGCCCAGGCCAGCGCCGAGGCCGAAGTCTCGTGCCCGGCAAGGAAGAAAATCGCCACCTGATCCACCATTTCCTCGGTGTCGAAGCGGGCGCCCGTCTCCGGGTCTGGCAGGGTCATGATCTTGCTGGCCAGATCATCCGGTGCCGTGCCTGCGGCAATCGCCTTGGCCCGGGCCGTGGTCAGATCGGTGATCAGGCGCCGGATACGCGCTGCCGTCCGGCGCGTGGCGCGGCTGTGAAAGCGCGGAAACCAGCGCGGCAACGGCAGCAGCGCCCCGAGGTTGAGCACCGGCTGCGCCTGTTGATGGGCGCGGAACTCGTGAAACACCGCCCCCGCCACCTCATTCTCGATCGGGATCGAGAACAGCGTGCGAAAGATCACATCCGCCGCCGCGTGACTGGTTTCAAATTCCATCTCGACGGGCTGCCCGTCCGCTTTTTGCGCCAGCCGCGCCACCATCGCCATGCCCGCCGCCCAGATGGCCGGGAAAGTGTCGCGCAGACGCCCGCCCTCAAAGGCCGGGTCGATGATCCGGCGCTGCCGCTCCCACACTGCGCCATTGGTCACAAAGACCGACTGGCCCAGCAAGGGCCGCAGCCCCTCGGCAATGCGGGTAGATTTCGGAAATTCCGCCGGGCGTTGTTTCAGCACCAGATCCACCAACGCCGGATCGTTGCACATATAGCTGCGGAAAAACGGCGTGCGGAATTCGGCCATCCAAGCGCGATACAGCCGCGCGGGCTGTGCCGACAGAATATCGCGGCGAAACAGCCGGAAATAGCGCCAGAGCGAAACCTTGTCAGGCCGGGGAAGCGGTTTGGGCGGGGTCATGCCACAGTGGTATAGCGGTTCGCGGCCCGGTCAATGCGGCTTTTCGACGAGGCGCGCCCGGCAAAGCGCTGGCCCAGGGTCAAAGGCCCGGCGGTGATGCGGAAATAATCATAATCCCCCTCCCCGCCGGGCAGATTGTCAAAGGCGCAAAGGTATTGAAAATGCAGCCGGAAATAGCGCCGTCGCAGCTTTTCCCAGGTTTCCGGTTTCAGGGTCTTGCTGAAGGCCGCCGAATAGATCAACGGCCAGCGCTGCCCCTCAGGGGCCACGCCACTGACCGCGACAGGATCGCACAGGGCAAAGGCGCAGCCATCGCCCGGCGCGGTCACATCGACCCATGTGATCGCCTCCTGCACGGAAAGGAAGGCCAGATCGGCCCGCAGCCGCCGCGCCTCGGGCAGAAAGCTGACCATCGGCACCACCTGCCCCAGTGTCAAAAGCGAAAGCGCAGGCAACGAGCCGGGCCCGGCCCGCGCGCCCGCGCGCAACAAATCGGCGAAGATCGACACCGCCAGATGCGCCCCGGAGGAATGACCGACCACCAGAACCTCATCATAAGGCCCTTTCAACGCCGCCTCGACCTCCATGCGGAAGGCGGTTATGCGGGCCTCCAGCTCGGGCGGGTTGGCGCCGCGCGCCTGCGCGGAATAGGCATAGTCATGCATCAGATAATACGCGAAGAACTTGCCATCCTTGCGCTTGAACCATCGCAGGATCGCGCCTGCGCAGGCAACCCCCGCCAGAATGCCCATAGTGCGCCCCCAAGGCCCATCCCAGGCCCAGGCGATGCTGCGACTCAGCGCCAATCCGGCCAGAACCGCCACCGCCAGCTGGGCCAGCAGCGCGAAAATCGGGTAGAGCGCGGCGATGATCGGCCCTTTGCGCAAACGCATCAGCCGAAACAGCGCCCCGGAGGCGATATAGGCCCAGGCGGTGCGCAAGAGTTGCAGATAGGTGGCGAGAATCGTTGCCCCCATCGAATCGCGCACGATGTCTGACCAGACCATCACTTCCATATCGGTCTCGACCCGCGCGCCCTCGATCTGCGCGCTGACATGCCAACCATAGGGGCCGGGCACACGTTTTGCTTTCAGATCAAGGCTATAGCCAGAAAGCCTGGCCTGCGCTGCGCCCTCTTTGCGATACAATTCGCGGTAGCGGCGTGGATGAATCGGGTCGTAGCCGGGGATGTAGAACACCCGGCGACGGCGCACGCCTCCCCCCCCTGTCGCCATATCGCGCATCGCCTCTCCCTTTGCACTCGTCACAGACTATCGGGTCAATCGGGCTAAAATAGGGTAAAGACGCGCGCCGGTCAGCCCAAAGTCGCGAGCCAGGGAAACTGGTCGAGCAGGAAGAACGAGAAATCCGACAAGGCCCCGGTCACCAGCGCCAGCCCGACGGCAAGCAGCAGGATGCCCATCAGCCGCTCGATCAGCCGCATATGGCGCTTCAATCGCGTCATCAGGCCCAGGGCGCGTTCGATGAACAGCGCGGCCAGCAGGAAAGGCAGCCCGAGGCCGAAGGCATAGACCGCCAGCAGGATCGTGCCGCGCGCCACATTGCCCTCGCCCGCCGCAAGGCTGAGGATGGCCCCCAGTTGCGGCCCGATACAGGGCGTCCAGCCAAAGGCAAAGGCCAGACCCAGCAGATAGGCGCCAAAGGCGCTGCCGCCATGGTCGCCCGCCTCGATCCGCGCCTCGCGGTTCAACAGCGGAATGCGGAAGATGCCCAGAAAATGCAGGCCCAGAATGATGACGAACACCCCCGAGGCCTTGGCCAGAACCTGCTGATATTGCAGGAACAACACCCCAAGCGCCGAGGCCGCCGCCCCGAGGATGAGGAACACGGTGGAAAGCCCCAGCACGAAGAACAGCGCAGGCAGCAACAGCCGCAGCCGGCCCTGCCCCGCCCGCATCTCGGCCATGGACAAGCCGCTCATATAGGCCAGATAGGGCGGAACGATCGGCAGCACGCAGGGGCTGAGGAAGGAAAGGCCACCCGCCAGAGCGGCCACCAGCATCGAGGGCAGAAGCCCGGCGGTGAAGAAGTCGAATTCCAGCATGCTGTCCCCTTTCCCCCGTGATAGCGCAGGACGGCAGCCGCGTCACCGGGACGTTCTGTCACTTCCCTGTGCGTTCGGGCAAGGCTATCAGGGGCCGGGGGGACAAGCGATGCACCATCATGATGCCGATCTGGATTGCGTGGGCCTGCTGTGCCCCTTGCCGGTCTTGCGGGCGCGCAAGCGCTTGCTGGCACTCGCCCCCGGCACGGTGTTGCGGGTGCGCGCCAGCGATGCCATGGCGGCGGTGGATCTGCCGCATTTTTGTGCGCAGGCCGGGCATGACTATCTGGGCGCGGCCCCCTGCGGTGGGGCGACGGCGCATTTCCTGCGACGCGGACCGGATCGCGCTTTGGACATGTGAAAAAGGCCGGGCGATCTGCCCGGCCTTTTCGGTTCCAAGAGCGGGGCGCCTTAGCGGGCGACCGACCACCAGCCCTTGCGCTTGGGCTTTGCCTCTGCCGCATCGCCATCAGCCGCCTGCACTTCGGCAGCTGCCGGTGCGGGGGCTGCGGCCTCCACCGTATCGACGCTGACAGTCGCGGCTGCGACAGGGGCCGCTTGCGACGCGGCTTCCACCGCGACCGGAGCCGGGGCGGCCTGTTCGGCCAGCGGCGCTTCGGTCGTTTTCTTGGTCCTCGGGCTGCGCGGAGCCTTCGGCTTGCTGGTCGCTGCCTTGGCCTTGGTCTTGGCCGGTGCCTCAGCCTCTGCCGGAGCCTCCGCCGCAGCCTCGGCAGGCGCCTCGACCTCAGCCAGTTTTTCCGCAGCCTTGGCCTTGGATTTCGATTGCGAGCTGCGGGTGCGGGTCGATTTCGGCTTGGCGGCCGGCGCCTCGGCGGCCACTTCAGGCGCCGGAGCCTCGGTCACAACAGCCACCACGACCGCCTCTGCCGGAGCAGCCTCGCCCGCCTCGGCCCCGGCCTCTTCGGTGCCAGCCTCGTCGGCATCGCCCTGCTCTTCGGCATCGGCCTCGTCAGCGGCCTCATCCGAGCCTGCCTCCTTGCCCTTGCCCCCGCGACGGCGCGGACGACGGCGGCGCTTTTTCTTGCTGCCATTGCCCTCGGCGGCCTCGCCCTGCGGCGCCTCGGCCTCGGCCTCGTCTTCCTCCTCCGCCACTTCGGCAGCGGCGGCCTCTTCCTCCAGCGCGGCGTCGATCAGCGCATCCTCATCATCCGCAGGCGCGCCCATGAAGGCAGCGGAACCAGAAATCGCAAGGCTTTCAGGCACTTGGCGGATCGCGGTCTTGAACTTCTCGATGCTGTAATCGGGCGACACCAGATGCGGGTCGGCCTCCATGCGCACGGCCATGCCATAGCGCGCCTCGATCAGGGCGATATGCTCGCGCTTGTTGTTGATCAGATAGTTGATCACTGCAACCGGGGCCTTCAGCAGCACCTCCTTGGAGCGCTTGCGCGTGCCCTCTTCCTCCAGCGCGCGCAGGATGGTCAGCGCGAGGCTGTCATCCGAGCGGATCAGGCCGGTGCCATGGCAATGCGGGCAGGGCTGCGTGGTGGATTCCAGCATGCCCGGCCGCAGCCGCTGCCGCGACATCTCCATCAGGCCAAAGCCCGAGATGCGACCCACCTGAATGCGGGCGCGGTCGGTTTTCAGCTTTTCTTTCAGGCGCTTCTCGACGGCGGCGTTGTTGCGGCGCTCCTCCATGTCGATGAAGTCGATGACGATCAGCCCGGCCAGATCGCGCAGACGCAGCTGGCGCGCCACCTCGTCGGCAGCCTCCAGGTTGGTCTTCAGCGCGGTATCCTCGATCGAGCCTTCCTTGGTGGCCCGGCCCGAGTTCACGTCAATCGCCACCAGCGCCTCGGTGACGCCGATCACGATATAGCCGCCCGATTTCAGCTGCACCGTGGGATTGAACATCCCCGCCAGATAGCTTTCCACCTGGAAGCGCGCAAACAGCGGCATATCGCCCTGATAGCGCTGCACGACGCGCGATTGCGCCGGCATGATCATGCGCATGAAGTCCTTGGCGGTGCGATAGCCCGCCTCGCCTTCCACCAGGATTTCCTCGATCTCGCGGTTGTGCAGATCGCGGATGGCGCGCTTGATCAGGTTGCCTTCCTCATAGATCGCGGCGGGGGCGATGGATTTCAGCGTGAGTTCACGCACCTCCTCCCACAGCCGCATGAGGTATTCGTAATCGCGCTGGATTTCCTGCTTGGTGCGCTTGGCACCTGCGGTGCGGATGATGAGGCCCGCGCCTTCCGGCACCTCCATCTCGCCCGCGATTTCCTTCAGCTTCTTGCGGTCGGCGGCCTGGGTGATCTTGCGCGAGATGCCGCCGCCCCGGGCGGTGTTCGGCATCAGCACGCAGTAACGGCCCGCCAGGCTGAGGTAAGTGGTCAACGCGGCGCCCTTGTTGCCCCGCTCTTCCTTCACCACCTGCACCAGCATGATCTGGCGCACCTTGATGACTTCCTGAATTTTGTAGCGACGCGCGCGCGGCTTGCGCGGGGCGCGGATTTCCTCGGCCACGTCTTCCTCGGCGACCGATTCGATCTCGTCATCCACATCGGCGGCGTGATCCAGCCCCACATAGGGCGTCTCGGCCGAGCGGTTGTCGTCAGTGCCCGTGGCCGCGGCCACGTCATCCGAAGCGTCATCCTCAAGGTCGATGACATCCATGCCCGCCACGGCAGCCAGCGGCGCGGCCTCTTCCGAGACGATCACCGCATCCTCGACCTGCGCGGCCTCGGCCTTGGGCGCCTTGGGCTTGCGATTGTCGGGGCGGGACTTGCGAGGACGGTTTTCCTCCTCCTCCTCGGCCCGCGCCAAAGCGCGCTCTTCCTCCAGCAGCGCTTTGCGATCAGCCACCGGGATCTGGTAGTAATCCGGGTGAATCTCGGCAAAGGCGAGGAAGCCGTGGCGATTGCCGCCATAATCCACAAAGGCGGCTTGCAGCGAAGGCTCTACCCGCGTGACTTTCGCGAGATAGATATTCCCCTGCAACTGCCGCTTGTTTACCGTCTCAAAGTCGAATTCCTCGACCTTGTTTCCGTCCACCACCACAACCCGGGTTTCCTCCGGGTGGGTGGCGTCGATGAGCATTTTCTTGGCCATGTTGTTCCATTGCGCCAAGGCCCGGCCTCCCCATGCGGAAAGGCCCCTGCGGTCGCCCGAGGGGCGCATCCGTCTGGGTTCGGTCGAGCGGTTGGCGGCTTGTTCGGGCGAGGCTGCGCGATGCACAAGGGGCGAGGCACCCCATGGGGCCCCCGTCGTTCCTCAAGGTATCTGTCACGCGGCTCATCGCGGTTCGGTGTCCCGGGCGCTTGCGCACCCTGTTGAAGTAACCTGCTCACCCAGAGGCAAGCCGGTATGCAAAAGGCCTTTCGGCCAATGAAATCTGCCGGAAACTGGCGCTTTCGGACCCGTGGCCCGACCCGCACCGCCAGCAGCGAAACTGAAACCGGGGCCTGTGCATGACAGATTTATCCCCGTAGGGTGACAATAAGGGGAGGCCCGCCCAAAACACAATGACAAATTTCGCGTGACAGGCCTGCCCGCGCCACCCGCGCCCAGCCATTCACCTGTTCCAAATATCCTCAGGGGGGAGGCTGCGCAGCAGACGGGGGGCGCGAGCGCCCCCCACCGATCCTTCGCAGAAGGATCGCCTGCCTTCAGGTGCAACCGCCCCGGCAAGCCTTCAGGTGTAATCACCCCGGCTCAGGCCATATTTCGCCATCTTCTCGTTCAACGTCCGGCGTGGCAGGCACAGCTCTTCCATCACCGCGACGATGCTGCCCTTGTGGCGGCGCATGGTATTGTCGATCAGCATGCGCTCGAACGCATCCACATAATCCTTCAACGGCTTGCCCTCGGTGGTCAGCGCCGGACCCGAGGCCTCGTTATCGGCCATCAGCAGCGACGCGATGGAGCCCGAGCCCCGCCGGTTCTGCAACACCGCCCGTTCCGCAATATTCACCAGCTGGCGCACATTGCCCGGCCAGGGCGCCTGCAACAGCTGTGCGGCCTCCTGCGCGGTCAGTGCGGGCGCATCGCAGCCATATTCCTCGGAAAACTGCTCCGACAGCCGGGTGAACAGCGTCAAAATATCCTCGCCCCGCGCCCGCAAGGGCGGCAGCACGATGGTCATCGCCCCCAGGCGATAGAACAGATCGGGGCGCAGCGTGTCTTCCAGCGTCTTGTCGGCGGTATGTTCGTTGCAGATCGCCACGATCCGGGTTTCGGGCGGGGTGCCCTGATCGTTGATCACCGTCAGCAAGCGCGATTGCAGCGCGTGGCTCAGGCTTTCAATATCCTCCAGGCACAGCGTCCCGCCCCGCGCCTCCTCGATCAGCGGCACGCCATCCTCGCTCGGGCCAAACAGCTTGGCCGCCAGCTGATCTTCCGACCAGGCGGCGCAGCTCACCGTCACGAATTTCTTCGCCGCCCGCGGCCCCACCGCATGCAGCGCATGGGCCACCAGCGTCTTGCCGGTGCCGGTTTCGCCGTCGATCAGCACATGGCTGTCGGCCTGCCCGAGGTCCAGAATATCCTCGCGCAGCCGTTCCATCGCCGGGCTGGAGCCGATCAGCTTTTTCATGATCATCGAGCCGTCCGACAGCTCCTTGCGCAGCGCCCGGTTGTCCAGCGTCATGCGGCGGGTCTGGGTCGCGCGTTTGGCCAGCTCGGTCATCCGGTCGGGGTTGAACGGCTTTTCAAGGAAGTCAAACGCCCCCAGCCGCATCGCCTCCACCGCCATCGGCACATCGCCATGGCCGGTGATCATGATCACGGGCAGCGAGCTGTCCATGCCCATCAGCCGCTTGAGGAAGGCCATGCCATCCATCCCCGGCATGCGGATGTCGCTGACCACCGCCCCCGCGAAATCGGCATTGATCACGGCCAAAGCCTCTTCGGCACTGGCATAGGTCTCGGTGTCGAAGCCCGAAAGGGCCAACCATTGGCTGATCGACTGCCGCATATCCGCCTCGTCATCGACGATGGCAACTTTCATGGCACGGGCCATAGGAACCTCATTCTGCTGCCTTGGCTTCGCCGCCCAATATGGGAAGCTGCATTTCAAATACAGCCCCGCCGCCTTCCGCATTCCGCGCGGTCAGCCGGCCGCCAAGGTCGGTGACAATGCCCGAAGAGATCGCAAGGCCAAGCCCCACCCCCTCGCCGGGTTTCTTTGTGGTGTAAAACGGCTCGAACACCTGTTCGAGTTCCTTGATGCCGTGGCCATTGTCGCGCACGGTCAAAGTGGCGGTTTCGCCCGCCGAAAGGATCAGGTCGATCTGCGGCGCGCGGATGTCCTTGCAGGCATCCAGGGCATTGCGCAGCAGGTTGATGATCACCTGCTCCAGCCGCACCTTGTCGGCCATGACCATCACCGGCCCGCGCGGCACGCTGCGGGTGATGCGCACGACGCGGGCCTTCAATTGCGGCTCCATCATCGCCAGCGCATTGGAGACCGAGGCGCGCATATCCACCGGCTCGAAGGCCTCGCCACCCTTGCGGGCATAGGATTTCAGCTGCCGGGTGATCGCGCCCATCCGGTCGATCAGATCGTCGATGCGCTGGAAGGAAGACAGCGCCTCCTCCGGGCGTTTGCGTTGCAACAAAAGCCGCGCCCCCGCCAGATAGGTTTTCATCGCGGCAAGCGGCTGGTTCAGCTCATGGCTGACCGCCGCCGACATCTCGCCCAAAGCGGCGAGTTTCGACGATTGCGCCAGCGTCAGCTCCGCCACTTCAAGGTTCTTCTGCACCTTCTCGCGCTCGGCGATCTCACGTTGCAACCGGGCGTTCAGCATCCGCAGCTCGGCGCTTTCGCGTTGCAGGCTGACCGATTGCGACCAGGCCCGGCGCGACAGCATGTAGAAGGTCACCGCCAACAGGATGGCAAAGCCCATGATCTCCAGCGCCAGCACGCCATTCACCCGCTCGCGCACCGAATCATAGGCGGTGAAGGTGATCATCCGCCAGCCGCGAAAGGCCACCCGGGTTTCGGTCTTCATCACCGCCTCGCCCGAGACATAGGCATCGGGCGGCGCCTGCGCCCAGTCGGCCGCACCTTGCAGCGCCCGGCGGATGGCCGAGGGCGCATCGCGCGCCTGCAAGGCCTCGTCCAGCGCCAGCCCGCGCCAGCGCGGCTCGGTCGCCAGCAGCACCTTGCCCTCGCTGTCGGTGACCAGCACCGCGTCTTGCAGCCCTGCCCAAGCGCGTTCGTATTTCACCAGATCGACGGCCACGACGATCACGCCCACCACCTGATTTTCCACCCGCAAGGCGCGGGAATAGGTGAAGTCAAAGCCAAAGGCCTGCCGGGGCGCGACCGAGAAAATCGTGTCATTCACCCGCTGCGCTTCCACGAATTGCGGTGTGGCGCGGAAATTCTCGCCGATCTGGTGGCGGTTCGTCGCCCCCACCACCCGGCCCTCGCGGTCCAGCAGCAGGATCGAGGCGGCGCCGATTTCCTGCTGAAACGAGATCAGCCGCGCCGAGGTGGAGGAATATTCCTTGCGCTCCAGCGCCCCGATCAGCTCGGGGTCGCGCGCCAGCAGCAAGGGCACCACCGAGTTGCGCTGCAATTCAGAGATCATATTGCCGGAATAGAGCGTCAGCCGCAGCTCGGCCCGGTTGCGCGTCACCTCGGTGAACCGCTCGGAGAGCCAGCGATTGGTGCCCAGCACCACCGCAACCCCCAGCACGACCAGCAAGGCCACCACCAGCTTCACGCGCCAGGTGATGCCCGGCTCGTCCGGTTCGGTGTCAGAAAGGGGTGCGGGTTCCGCCATGGCCGCAGTTTAGGCTGCCCTTGGGGGCAGCCTCAAGGGGCGAAAGCCTCAGGCCAGCGCCATCTTGCCGATCAGGCCCGCAAACAGCCCCACCCCATCGGCGCCGCCATGGGCGGCATCCACCACCCGCTCGGGATGCGGCATCATGCCCAGAACGCGGCGGTTCTCCGACAGGACGCCTGCAATATCGCCCATCGAGCCATTGGGATTGGCGGCATAGCGGAAGGCCACGCGATCATCGCCTTGCAGACGCGCCAGCGTCTCGGCGTCGACGGTGTAATTGCCATCGTGATGCGCCACCGGCACGGCGATGCGCTGGCCCTTCTGATAGCCCGAGGTGTAATCCGAGGCGGTCGTCGCCACCTCCAGCTCCACCACCTTGCAGATGAACTTGAGCCCCGCATTGCGCATCAAGGCCCCCGGCAACAGGCGCATTTCGGTCAGCACCTGAAAGCCGTTGCAGATGCCCAGCACATAACCGCCACGATCGGCATGGGCCTTCACCGCCGCCGCGATCGGCGATTGCGCCGCAATGGCCCCGCAGCGCAGGTAATCGCCAAACGAGAAGCCACCGGGCACGCCCACAACATCCACGCCCGCAGGCAATGCGCTGTCCTTGTGCCAGACCCGCACGA